>CANREH010000146.1 GCA_947629585.1 uncultured Lachnospiraceae bacterium
TCTTAATCTGCTCCGTCCGTGTTTTGCCCGGAGTTGAAGTTTTCAGCTCCACCGTACTTGTCGTCACACGGCTTTCTTTGCCCTCTGCTTTTTCAACGGCTTTCTTCTGCGCGGCATATGTATTTTCATACGCACTGTAACTATTTGTAATTTCCATTGGCATAGTATCAACCTCCACTAATAAAAATTCATAAAAACACATTAACAGTTCTGCTTTTCATATCGTGCTTTTTAACCATAAACTTCACAGATATGGCGTGAACTACTGGATTTTTGGTGTGAAATACACCTCCTGAACAATGCTGTAATGCGGCAAAGGGTATACTTCAATTTTGCATTCATGGGCTTTTTTCTGCTTGCTGTAATTAATACCGACTAACAGCACTTCCCTGCACTCCTGCAATTCCTGGACATAGTTTTTTTCTTTGATTTGCTGAATCGCTTCTTCACAGGAACCATCGCATTTCAACTCAAGGATAATTCCCGGCTTTCCTTTTATTTTGGGATAAAAGATAAAGTCACAATATCCTTTGCCAGTTTTCTTCTCACGTTCCAGCTTGTAGTAATCCCTGGCATACAGATAACAGAGATTAACAACGCACGCTAAGGAATTTTCGTCATTGTACTGCAGGATAGGGATCTCCAAATCGTGGATATATTCCAGAATATCTGCCATCTTTTTGGTGTTTTTTTCTAAAGTGGCTTCCAGCATTTCTTTGGAACGGGCAACTACTTCACTTACCCCGCCAAAGATACCGCTCTTCAAAACTGTCTGGAATTTAAGCATTAACTCCTTGTTCGGGATCTTAAGCGTTTTATTCCAATAGGTCAGGAAACCAAATACCACCATAGCAGACAAAATCTCGTCACGGTTCATCAACTGCTGTTCCAGGGCGCTGTAACCCTGCAGCTCTTCTTCCAGCTTCACAGGAATATCAGATACCATCTTTATCACGTCATCTTTCACTGCATCCACATTATGTTTAATGCAGTCAGCAATTTCATTCATAGGCCCAGTTTGTGTCCAGTAGCTGCGGCACACTCCATCATTTAAAGCAGAGCAAACAGAACGGGGGTTAAATAAACTCTTTCCGTCACTGGTATAATATCCGTCATACCACTCTTTCATCTCTTCAAAGGAAATCACAGGAAATTTTTCACATAACTCTTTAACCTCAGACTCTGTAAATCCGAAAAAATGACTGAACTTTGGATCATCTATAAAACTGTATTCCCTAAACATATTTAATTCAGAACCGCTGGAATATTTCGTAATGGGAAGTACGCCTGTCATATAAGCCAGTTCCACGTAAGCCTGATCTTTCAGCAAATCTTTCAAAAATAATAAATAATCCTCTTTATTTTCTCTTGTCATAAATCTTCGATAAAAAATGGAATCCCACTCATCTAAAATGAAGACAAAAGAGTCACCTGTCTGATCGAAAAGGTCAGCCAAAGAACCGTCGGATATAATACCAGGATAAGCCTGCATAAGATCTTGTCTTAGTTTTTTCTTTATATTATTGATATAATCCTCATACGTTTTATATTCATCAGGAAGCCTGCTGAAATCGATATAGATCACATTATATTGATTACGATGTTTCTGATATTCTTTCACACCGCTGACAGCCAGCCCATGAAACAGCTCACTGCTGTCAAAGCTGCGGCAATAATAAGCTCCCAGCATATTAGCGTTCGTAGTCTTGCCAAATCTTCTTGGCTTTGTAATACAGATATAATTATTGCTTGTTTCCATCTGATGATTAATTACAGTAATTAAAAGACTCTTATCTACAAAAGCAGGATTGCGCAAAGCTTTCTGAAACAGAAGAAAAGGCTTTTTAACATTCAGATAATTCATAAACAATACCCCTCTTTCCTTCAATATTTTAACAGATATCGTGCCTGGATACAAGGTTAAGATACTGCAATTAGTCTTTTGAATTCTGTTAAAAAGAATGCCACTGCCACAGACAGTTTCTTTTGAAAATCCTGAATTTTTTGCAGGTAAAAAATTATCAATTCATACCGGACTTTTCAAAAGAAATGTCTGGCCGCGTGGCTGTTTGGAAGCGCTGTGTCAAAAGGCTAATTGCAGTTAAGAAATATTCCCTTGTACGATGGTATTGTTTTTGCTATAATAAAGGAACCTGAGTTTTTACATATTTGGAGGAATTGCTATGAATCATATATACTATCATTTGAATCCGGAGCAGAAAAAAGCGGTGGAACATCAATATGGCCCGCTGCTTTTGCTGGCAGGCGCAGGCTCGGGAAAAACAAGGGTTTTGACCCACCGGATAGCAAGGCTGATTGACGACGGCGTTAATCCGTGGAATATCCTTGCGCTTACCTTTACCAATAAAGCGGCGAAGGAAATGCGCGACCGCGTGGACGCATTGGTGGATTTCGGCTCGCAGGAGATTTGGGTAGGGACATTTCATTCCATCTGTGGGAGGATTCTGCGCCGTTCCATTGATCACATTGGATATGACAACAGCTTTGCCATCTATGATACTGACGATCAGAAGGCTTTGATGAAAGAGGTCCTGAAATATTTGGAGCTCGATACGAAGAAATTTAAAGAACGCAGCGTCCTCTCTGCCATTTCCGCCGCCAAAAATGCCTTGCAGACGCCGGAGGATTACCAGAAATCCGC
This sequence comes from uncultured Lachnospiraceae bacterium, assembly GCA_947629585.1. Lineage (GTDB taxonomy): Bacteria > Bacillota > Clostridia > Lachnospirales > Lachnospiraceae > MGBC100174. Next base: position 2,663 of record CANREH010000146.1, read on the forward strand.
CAAAGGAGATTATCTGAAAGAAAAGTATGCCCTGGCTTATCTGGAATACCAGAAACGGCTGGTTTCCAATAATGCGCTGGATTTTGACGATATGATTTTCCGAACGGTTGATCTGCTCCGCCAGTGTCCGGAGGAGTTAAAAAAATACCAGCAGAGGTTCCACTATATCCATGTGGATGAATATCAGGACACGAATTATGCGCAGTTTGAGCTGATCCGCCTGCTTGCGCCGACAGAAATGGAGGACGGGCAGATTTTGAATAACCTCTGTGTCGTCGGCGATGACGACCAGTCCATTTACAAATTCCGCGGCGCCGACATTTCCAATATCCTGAATTTTGAACAGAAATTTCCGGAAACCACGGTTATCAAGCTGGAGCAGAATTACCGCTCCACGGGGAACATTCTTGCCGCCGCAAACCACGTCATTAAAAATAACAGTATGCGCAAGGAAAAATCCCTCTGGACAGAGCACGAGGACGGGGAGCCCGTCCATTACTGCCAGTTTGACACGGATTTTAATGAAGCGGATTATATTATATCGGATATAAAAAAATGTGTGGAAAACGGGGCAGATTATCAGAATTTTGCCATTCTTTACCGCACCAATGCGCAGTCCCGCCTGTTTGAAGAGAAGCTGGTGCAGAACAACATTCCTTATAAACTGATTGGCGGCATCAATTTCTACCAGAGAAAGGAAATCAAAGATCTGCTCTGTTATTTAAAGACGATTGACAACGGCAGGGATGATCTGGCGGTCAGGAGAATTATCAATGTGCCAAAGCGCGGGATCGGGCAGACGACGGTGGACAGGATTTCCGGCTATGCCATCATGTCCGGAATCAGTTTTTATGACGCGCTGTTCCATGCAGAGAGCATTCCCGGCATCGGACGCTCTGTTTCCAAGATTTCCGGCTTTGTGGCAATGATAGAGATGCTGAAGCAGAAGGCGGCGAAAGCTTACCGCGATCCTGCCAATACAGAATATACGTACCGTGATCTGCTGGATGATATCCTGGACGCCAGCGGGTACGCGGCGGAACTGAAAGCGGAGGATGATCCGCAGGCGGCGGCAAGGCTTGAAAATATCGAGGAGCTGAAAAATAAAATCGCAGCTTACGAGCAGACAACGGAGGATATCCCAAGTTTAAGCGCCTTTCTTGAGGAAGTGTCCTTAGTCGCCGATATTGACTCTATGGAAGACAGTACCAATGTCGTAGTTCTAATGACTTTGCACAGTGCAAAAGGGCTGGAATTTCCTTATGTCTATATGGCAGGCATGGAGGAAGGCATGTTTCCGAGCAGCCTGTGCCTGGATACGGAGGATAGTTCCGAGCTGGAAGAGGAACGCCGCCTGTGTTATGTCGGGATTACGCGCGCCATGTCCCGCCTGACCATGACCGGAGCAAGGCAGAGGATGCAGCACGGGGAAACGCAGTTCCACAAGCCTTCCCGTTTTGTCCATGAAATACCAAGATATCTAATCAAGGAAGACACCGGCTCTTTTCCGTCAAAATTTCCAAAGATATACCGGTTTGAAGAAGACGAGCTTCCTTCCGTTGACATTTTTGCGGATGTCCAGAATAAGGATTCCGAGGATACGCCGCCCTGGGATGTGTCAGACGTTGTGCAGGTGGAGGATTACAGGGAGAAACCGAAAGGAATGTCCCCGGCTGAATTTATGAAGCAGCACCAGGACACGGTTCTGCGCGGGTATGCCAGCGGGCAACGGGCAGTCAGGAAAGAGCAGGATCTGTTTCAGGGAAATCCTTACATAAAGAAAGGAATCTCCTCCTACTCTTCCGCCCTTTCCCCGATTAAGGCGAAGGGAAACAGCTTACAGCCCGGAGAAACGCCGGATTATACTGTCGGCGATCAGGTAAAGCACGCCAGGTTTGGGGTTGGCACGGTTATGAATCTGGTAAAAGGCCCGAAGGATTACCAGGTTACGGTGGATTTCGGGGAAATCGGCATAAAAAAAATGATGGCGGCTTTTGCCAGGCTGGAAAAAATGTGAGCCTTCTGGCTGGATGGCTGTAACAGTTCAGCCAGAAGTTCGATTTGGCTGCTTTGCAGCAAAAATTTCAAAATTTTAGTGGTTTTTGAAAATATTGTGTGTTATAATAGGGAATCATATTTTAGGAAAGGAAGGAACTGAAATGAACACAAAACTTGAAGATTTATTAAATGCTTCCAAAATCAATGAACTTGTACACAAAAAGCAGATTGAGGAAGAAAAGAAAACCAGTCTTATGTGGCTTCTGGCGATTATCGGGGCCATTGCAACCGTAGCTGTCATTGCTTTTGCCGTGTACAAATATTTCACGCCGGATTATCTCGCCGATCTGGACGATGATTTTGACGACGATTTCTATGATGATCTGGATGATGATTCCGAAGAGGAAAAGACAGAAGAGACAAAGACAGAGACAGAAGAGGCTTCTTCCACAGAAAGCGCAGAAGAAACTTCTGAAGAATAAGACGTTTCAGAAACGACAAAAAAGGCCGCCTACGGGACGGTCTTTTTTGCTATCAGCTCTTTGATGGCGTCCATTCCTTTTTGCGTTTTCAATGCACTGACCACTTTGGTCTGGTATTCCTTAACGTTCCCCTCTTCTGCCGTTTCAAATTTTGTCATTCCCAGGACGGCGAGGAGGATAAATACGCTTAACAGCGTCCGGAGAAAAAAGTGATTTTCCCCTTCCCGGCATTCGCTTCCTGTCCCCGCCATGCGGCGCGCCAGTTCAATTTTCTGTTTTCTGCTTAAATTTTCCTGATCCATTCTTGAAATTCCCCCCTTCCTATGCTAAACTATTCTAGTATTTTGCCTTTTATGCCATAAATTTTTCAAGATCAGCGTATGGCAGGGCATTGTAATTTTCATTATTTCATAATTACAGGAGGATTTATGATGTCACAGAATGTATACGACGTCCTGCTTGAACGCGGTTTTATTGAGCAGACGACCCATGAAGAAGAAATCAGGGAATTGCTTGGGAAGGAAAAAGTGACTTTTTATATTGGTTTTGACGCGACTGCCGACAGCCTGACCGCAGGCCATTTTCTGACTATTATGGCGATGATGCATATGCAGCGCGCAGGCCACCGCCCGATTGCGCTGCTTGGCGGCGGCACTACCATGATTGGCGATCCAAGCGGAAAATCCGATATGCGTACCATGATGACGAAGGAAACGATAGCGCACAATGCGGAAAATTTCCACAGGCAGCTCTCCCGCTTCATTGATTTCAGCGAAGGAAAGGCGATTATTGCCAACAATGCCGACTGGCTCTTAAATTTGAATTACGTGGATTTCCTTCGCGAAATCGGGGTGCATTTTTCCGTCAACCGCATGTTAGCCGCAGAATGCTATAAACAGCGCATGGAGAAAGGCTTAACCTTTTTTGAATTTAATTATATGTTAATGCAGTCCTATGATTTCTGGAAGTTAAATCAGCTCTACGGCTGCACTCTGGAAGTTGGCGGAAACGATCAGTGGTCGAATATTATCGGCGGCGTGGAGTTAATCCGCTCCAAAGAGAAAAAACAGGCTTATGGCCTGACCTTGAAGCTTCTTACGACAAGCGAAGGGGTTAAGATGGGCAAGACCATGAAGGGCGCTGTCTGGCTGGACCCGGAAAAGACTTCCCCGTATGAATTTTACCAGTACTGGAGAAATGTGGAGGATGTCAAGGTAGAGGAGCTTTTAGGGCTGCTGACCTTCCTTCCTATGGACGAGGTTCACCGTCTGGGCTCTTTGAAGGATGAAAAGATCAACGAAGCTAAGGAAGTCCTTGCTTATGAAATTACCAAAACCGTGCATGGCGAGGAGGAAGCTAAGAAAGCGCAGGAAGCTGCCAGAAGCATGTTCGGCGGAAATATGGCATCTGCCGATATCCCGACCACGGTTTATACCAGGGAACAGTTCGAGGCGGGGATTGATTTAATCACGCTGATGGTAGACGGAGGACAGGCAGGCACCCGTTCTGATGCCCGCCGCAATATTACCCAGGGCGGCGTTACCGTCAATAATAAAAAATGTACGGATTTTGTGAGGGTGTTTACGCCGGATGATTTCAATGAGGATGGCGGAATTTTGATCCGGAAGGGAAAGAAATCTTACCATCTGTATAAAATTTCGTAACAGTTCAGCCATCAGCTCGATTTGGCTGCTTTGCAGCCTGTTTCGCCGCTAAAGCGGCTAAAATCTCGC
>CANREH010000147.1 GCA_947629585.1 uncultured Lachnospiraceae bacterium
GAACAGTTCTGACAGCAGGTTCTGAATTTTTTCATAAAAATCTTCGAAATTCGTTTCTTTTATGGAAGCGAAGCTTAAGAAAATCACAGGATAGGTCCCCTGCAGTTTCCGATAATTATCATCTTCAAAAATACGCAGCCCTTCAAATAAGGAAGACTGTTCCTTATAGGCCAAGGAAAAGAATTTCTCTACCATGCTCATCAGCAGAGTTTTCCCGAACCTGCGGGGGCGGGTAATCAATGTGACGGAATCCCTGCTTTCCCACCATTCCTTAATAAAATGTGTTTTGTCAATATAAAAATCATTATGGGTGATTAAATTCTCAAAATCCTGACTGCCGATAGAAACTACTCTGATATCCATATACAGCGCCTCCCGTATGTTTCATAGTTATTTTTGTTTTTTGCTGCAGTACTCTTTGTCCGGGTATTCTTTCCTGCTTATTTTACCAAATGCCATATTGAAATACAAGGGAAAGATAATCAGGAAAAAAGTTAAGAAATTCTTAAGAGAGCTGTTAAAATAGAAAAGAAATCTTTATATAAAGGCATTTATCAGGGCTGTGAAGTTGTTTTACAACAAAAATACAACAAATTCATAAGTGATAATACTTGATAATAAGTTGTGGAAAATAAAAGAGAGCTGTTTTAGCAAAGAAATTTGCACATTTAAAGGACATTTTCAAAAAGAAAGTGTCCTTTTTGTTATAGTCTAAAAAAATTTTTAATGAAACGGAGGAAAATTTTATGAACAATACAGCGTTAGGAGCAGAAAAAGCAGTTATTTTTATCAGTGATGCACATGAGAAATTCTATTATGAGAAATTGAAGGAGGCCAGATATCAGGATGAGTACCATAAAGCGCTCTGCTATTGTCTTGGCATTAGCGCTGATACCAGAAAAAACATTGACCGTATCTATGATTTTAAGACAGGCAGTGTGAAAACGGAATGCCTGCAGGAAGGCTGGCAGACCAGGACAAGCGTAAAAGTGGTCAGGATGGCGTTTAACCTTTACTGCGGTGGCACACCGAGCGTGTTTGACTATGACGATGCGGGGGAACAGGTGGATGAGTGCGGGAATTATGCAGTGGAAGAGCTGTTCTGCTGTGTCTATGCACCTTATTTTTGGCAGGCAGTACAGATCAGATACCCGGAATATGCCGTATATAACCGGGAACTGTACGCCGTGTCTGGAGGGCGGGATTAAATGCTGAAAGTCAGGCTGATGGGGACAAAAAATGATATTAAATGGTTCGGGAAAATTCTGTGGAAGCATCCGAAGGTTGAGGTAACGGAGTTTTCCGAACTGTACCCGAACAAGGGTACAAAGAAGTATTACCGGGTGTATGTAGAAGTAAAAAAAAGCAGTGTAATAGAAAAATAGCAGGAAGATAAGGAGAATGTATCATGGGTAAAATAATTGCAGTCGCAAATCAAAAAGGCGGAGTGGGAAAAACCACGACAACAGGCAACCTGGGGATAGGTCTGGCAAGGAGAGGGAAGAAAGTGCTGCTGATCGATGCGGATGCGCAGGGCAGCTTAACGGCAAGCCTGGGGTATACAGAGCCGGACGGCCTGGAGATCACGCTGGCAGCCGTTATGGGGAAGTTAATCAATGACGGGGAAGCAGAGCCGGGAGAGGGCATCCTCCACCATGAGGAAGGGGTAGATTTGATGCCGGGGAATATTGAACTTTCCGGCTTGGAGGTTTCCCTCGTGAATGTGATGAGCCGGGAAACGGTGCTGAGATCGTATGTAGATATTGTCAGGGAGGATTATGACTATATCCTGATAGACTGTATGCCTTCGCTTGGCATGATTACCATTAATGCCCTTGCCTGTGCCGACAGTATCCTGATACCTGTGCAGGCTGCGTATCTTCCGGTCAAGGGCCTACAGCAGCTTATCAAGACAATAGGGAAGGTAAAGCGGCAGCTTAATCCGGGGCTGGAGATTGAGGGCATCCTGCTGACAATGGTGGACAGCCGGACAAATTATGCAAAAGACATCAGCTCCATGCTGAGGGAATCTTATGGGAGCCGTGTCAGGATCTTTGCCAATGTTATCCCTGTTTCTGTCAGGGCGGCGGAGATTTCTGCAGAAGGCGTCAGCATATACAGGCATGATCCGAAAGGAAAAGTGGCGTCAGCTTATGATTCTTTGACGGAGGAGGTGCTTGCAGATGGGCAGTAAGGCAGGGACGGGAAGCGCAGCAAAAATCAGGATGGAAAGCTTTGATGACTTATTTGGCGGCAATGCCGCAGGAGACGGCACGGAACAGATTGTCAATGTGCCGCTTGCGGAGCTTCACACTTTTAAAGGGCATCCATTCCGGGTAGAGGATGATGAGAAGATGGAGGAAACAGCGGAGAGTATCCGCCAGTATGGCGTGCTGGTTCCGGGAATTGCAAGGCCGAGAGCGGGCGGAGGATATGAAATCATAGCCGGACACCGGAGAAAACGTGGATCGGAGCTTGCCGGGAAGATGGAAATGCCAGTGATCGTCCGTAACTATACAGATGATGAAGCCACAATTATCATGGTCGATTCCAATATCCAGCGGGAGGACATCCTGCCGAGCGAGAAGGCGGGGGCTTACAGGATGAAATACGAAGCCATGAAGCATCAGGGGAAAAAAGCAGGGAAGAACACCCTTGCCGAAGTGGGGGAAGCTGCCGGGGAGAACGCTAAGAAAGTCCAGCGGTATATCTGGCTTTCCCGCCTGTCCGATGGACTCCTGGCTATGGTGGACAGTAAAAAACTTGGCTTTTCCCAGGGCGTTGATATTTCCTTCCTGGCAGAGGAAATGCAGCAGTGGGTGGAAACTGCCATAAAGGAAAAAGGATACAGCGTCAGCATGGCGCAGTCGGCAAAAATCAAGGAATACGGCAGGGCAGGGGAGCTTACTCCTACAATAGTGCGCCTGATACTGTCAGAGGAAAAGACGAAAGAACGGAAGGTGACACTGAAAGCGGAAAAGATCAGGGAATATTTTGCAGAAGACTGCAGCAGCGAGGAAATAGAGGGCATCATCATCCAGCTTCTGGATGAATGGAAAAGAAAGCAGTAGAGGGGAGGTGCGCCGGCATGGATGGCACAGTAAAGTTTGATTATTATTACGGCATTGAGGCGGAGCAGTTTTCTTTTTACCGGATTCCAAGACTGCTGATAAAAGATGAAAGGTTTAAAGAGCTGTCCAGCGATGCAAAGCTCCTTTACGGCCTGATGCTTGACAGGCTGGCGCTGTCAATCAGGAATGGCTGGCTTGACGAAGAAAACAGGGTGTATATCCATTACACCCTGGATAACATCATGGAGGATTTGGGATGCGCAAGGGAGAAATGTGCCAGGGTGGTTGCGGAGCTTGACAGCAGGAAAGGAATCGGACTGATTGAAAAGAAAAGACAGGGATTAGGCAGGCCGGACATTATCTATGTGAAGAATTTTGCGACATTGGACAGGGGGAAAGAACCGGACAGGGAGCCGGAAAAATCTGATCATGCCGGCAGTCCCGCAGAAATTCAGGAACCGGATTTCCAGAAGTTCGGAAATCGAACTTCCAGAAGTTCGGAAATCGAACTTCAAGAAATTCGGAAACCGAACTTCCAGGAGTTCGGAAATCGAACTTCCAGAGGTTCGGAAACCGAACTTGCGGAAGTTCGGGAATCGAACCCTAATTATAACAATACTAATTACACTGATCTGAGCTATACCAATCCTATCAATCAATCAGACAGGGAAGCAGGGAAACAGGAGCCGGGCAGGATGGATCATGATAGGATGGATGTGATGGATCATGCCAGCGCCTACATGGAAATCATTAAGAAAAATATTGGGTATGAGCATTACATGAAATATGGCGACCAATGTGACAGGGGGCTGTATGAGGAACTGTATGAGGTAATCTGCGAGATTGTATGCGTGAAGCGTAAAACGGTAAAAGTCAACGGGGAGGATTACCCTTATGAGCTTGTGAAGTCGAGATTCCTGAAGCTGGACAGCTCACATCTGGAATACGTCATTGACAGCATGAAGAACACGGCAACCAGGATAGCCAACATCAGGGCGTACATGGTGACTGCCCTGTACAATGCCCCGAATACCATGAAGCATTACTACCAGCAGATGGTGCGGCATGATCTGTATGGCAGCGGGCCGGAGGGGGAGGGGCTGTTTTGGACCGGAACGGAAGGGGATGGATAGATGGGGTTTATGATTGACAGGGCAATGGAAAGGGGAAGCGCAGAAAGGAACTGCCCGCTGCAGTTTGACAGGATAGAGTTTGGCGGGGATGCTTATCACGAAATTGTTTCCAGTGAAAAACTAAGGGAGGTGCTGTCCTATCTGCTGCGGACAGGCAGATACCGCAGGTTTGCCGGGAAGACAGCAGGCAGTAATGTCTATATGGACATAAAAGGCAGAAAACCGGTATTCAAGCACGCCCGTTCTTTGATAGAGCGGAACAGCATTTATGCGTCAATCCGGAGATATGGGGATAAATTAAATCCGGAATTTGACAGAAAGACCTGTCTGGAAACGGCGCAGTGCTTCTTTCAGATGCCGGAGGATGGGAGGGAAAAATACAGGGTGGCGTATGGCGGCCGGGAAACGTTTGCTTTCCCCATGTCCAATAAAAATATCCTCGGACTTTATAGCCAGTGTATTTCGGCAAGGCAGACAGCAGGGAAGATTTCCGGAGCTTTTAGGGGAGAGGAAGCGCCGGCAGCCCATCTGGAAGGGAAAGAAGCGCCGGATATCCTGTTCCAGTGCCTTTTGCTGGATGACATAAAATACAAGGAAAGGGAAGGTATATTGTATGCTGATCTGTGTACCATTTACTGTTAAAAAACAGGGTTCTGGACATAAAATCCAGAAGTGGCCTGCACTCTGGAATGGTTAAGGAAGCGGGGCGGTTCTGCAGCGGAATGTTCCGGGCCTGGGAATTTTGATTTTGATACAATTCCGCTAAAATTTCTGATATAATAGACGGCATCAGGGAAAAGACAGGAGGCTGATCCATTTGGAGAAAAAGAAACGCCTGAAAAGGGCAGACAGGGCATATAAAGACTTAAAGCAGAAACAGAAAGCGGGAATAGCGGACGGTATGTTTCAAAAAACCTGTGATTATTACAGGGAGCATGGCAGGCTGCCGGAAGGAGGGGACTGTGAGAAAATTGCGGAACAAATCTTCCAGAGAGTGCAGGGGTTAGCAGGAAAAGCTTCCTTTGATGAGATATGCCAGCTGTATCTTTCCCGCCTGCCACGTTATGAAATGCGGATTACGGAAAATGGTATTCCTGAAAAGAAGGAGAAAGCGGATAAAGATGGCGGCAAGCCGAAAGTTAAGAAAAAGGGCAGGAGCAGAAAGGTATGTCCAAACTGCGGCAGGAAGATGAAACAGCAGTTTATCGGCCTGCAGCATTGTAAATGCGGCATAAGCTGGAAGAAGGACATAGGATATTTTGAACGTACCGGGGACATGGTCTTTGCTCTGGAGCGAAGGAAGATCGGGAAAAAGACAAAGCAGTGTCCAGTGATACGGTACAAATAAACGGAATAAGGAAAACAGCGCAAGGGCAGTTATCAACCGTAACCATCGGTTTTTATCTGCCCTTTTTGCATCTGTGCAGATTCTGGACGGGAAATCCAGAAGCGGAAAGGGGAAAAAGGATGAAAAACAAAAAGGTAAAAACAATGCTGGCTGTGGCTGCGGCTGTGGCGGGGAGCGGGATCTGCTTTGCAGTGAAGCATGGGAGAAAGAAGGGAGCAGCAGATACCGGAACAGGCGGTTCTGTCTTAGAGGAAGAAGGGCTGACAGAGGAAAAAGTAAAAAAATACCTGCTCCGTCTGTTCCAGTTATATGAGGACAATGAGTTTGATGAACTTGCTGATTTTTCAGGCAATGGGAACGGGGTGAGGGAATATGCGGCAGACAATTATTCAGGGCAGATATTCCCTTACGTCAAAGAGAACATGAAAGACGTGATGATGCTGGAAGGGGATGACGGCGCGGGGAAGGAACCGTTTGACATGACGGATGAGCTTTTCTGTTGTCCGGCCTGTCTGATAGGCTGTGAAATCAATGAGCTGTTTTCAGACAGGTTTACCCTGTGCCTTGAAAATGAGATATGGATGCTGGAAAACGGGGAATTTGCCTCGGTTTACTGCGTCAGCATTGGAAAGGATGGCGGGCGGCTGTCTTACCGCTTTCTGGATACCTATATCAGAAATCCGGGGGATATTCCCATCTGCTTTTCTGATTTGGAAAGTGGGTTTACGGGGATAATCGAAGCACTGAAAAAAGGGTGGAAGCCGGAACTGCCATAATCCGGCCAGAAAGGAGAGCTTATGAAATATTTCATTCACAGGCTGTACGTCCCACCCTGACGGGGTACGGCAATCAAAGAAGAAGGAGGAGGAAAACCATGCAGGAGGAAGTGACACAGAAAACCATTGCCCTTGTGTTCAAATCTTCCCGGCTGACTGCCGACGTGCTGAAAAAGGCAATGAGGATGTACCTGGAACACCGGAAGCAGGGAAAACAGGCATCCCACGGGAAAATGTCAGTCAGGGCTTTGGTCGGTCAGGGCGTGGGCGCTTCAAGCATTGAGGTTACGGATAACAACATCAAGTCTTTTGAGAAAGTGGCAAGGAAATACAGCGTGGACTTTGCCGTGAAAAAGGACAAGACGGTGGAACCGCCGAAATACCTGGTATTTTTCAAGGGCAGGGATTATAATGTACCCTATAAGGTAGACACGGCAAGAAAAAGGGATTACTTGAAATGTTGATTACCGCTAGGGGAA
>CANREH010000148.1 GCA_947629585.1 uncultured Lachnospiraceae bacterium
TTTTTCTCCTTTCAGTTTCATAGAAATAATGGTTTATTTTCTGTTTCCAAAACTGCCGCCCCCTGCATGGAACAGGCTTTTCCCTCTTTTTTCCGGCTCCATGAGCCTTCCTGCCGTCCACAGTTCCAGGGGGGAGAGATTTTTGCCGGAAAAAGTGGGAAAAGCTTTGTTTTAAAGGAATTTCTGCTCTTATATTTATAGTGAAGGGAGTTTATTTGGTGTTTTTTTCTTTAATATTTTTTCTATCATAACGGCTGTTTTTATCCGGGACTTGTCAAGGACTGCCGTATAGATATCTCCTGTAACGGAAATATCAGAATGTCCCAAATGCTCAGACACAATTTTCAAATCGATCCCATTATTTAATAAAAGAGTAGCATTTGTATGCCTTAGTTTATGTAATGTCATAAATTCAAAAGGCGTTCCCCTTAAACAGCGTTTAAAAGTTGCGTAAAGGCTGCTTCTGTCTTTGTAGTTTCCTGTGGACGAAGTAAATACCATTTCCGGATGCAGAAAAGAAGCGCCCTGCATCTTTTGAAGTTTCGTTTGTTCTGCTCGATGTTGTAATAACAATTCTGTCAATTGTTCTCCCATGTATTGATACCGTACACTTGTACTGGTTTTCGGAGGAGTGAGGAAATGTTTCCCTCCTATATCCGTTAATGTACTATGGATGTATATCTTTTTTGCCTTAAAATCAATATCATCCCACTGTAACCCAAGACATTCTCCTGTCCGCATTCCTGTAAGGAGGAGAACCATAACAATCGTATGAAAAGGGGAATAAGTTTGGAACATACTGACAAATTCAGGGATTTCTTCGGCTGTTAAATAATTTCTTTTTTGCTCCTCGTTCATAACTTTGGGCGGCAAAATAATATTTCTGCAGGGAGTTTCTTTAATGTATCCCTGTAAAACGGCAAAAGAAAACAGGCTTTGCAGAATACAGCATAATTTTTTCGCATTACCATGAGACAAAGGCTGCATTTCTCCATTCCGCATTGATTTATGCGATGCAAAAAAGTAATTAATAACGGCAGGCGTAATATCTTTCAGCTTTTTATTACCAAAATAATCAATAAAATGATATTGGATATGCCTTTCATAATTATATACAGTAATAGGTTTTAATTTATTTCTTGCATACAAATACAGATATTCCTCTACAAGATCAGAAAACCGCATAGATTCTTTCAATGTGTACAGTCCTTTACAATGGTTGCGAAAATTGATATACTCTTCCTGTGCCAGTTTATCCGCTTTCCTTTGCGTTATCCCGGACGGTGGCACGAATGTTGTAGTTTTTCTTATTTGTTTTCCGGTACATGAGTATCCCATATACACAGTAAAACGATAGTTTTTTCCTCGTTGTACGATCCCGGTATCGACCCTGCGCAATGTTTCTTTAGACATAGTAAACACACTCCTTTCTTAAATGAAAAAACGTCTTTTGCTTGGTGTTTATTTGGTGTTTAAACAGTAAAAAGTATAGAGAATAACCATTTCTAGATCCAACGCAGCAGCCAATTTTAGAAAAAACTTGTCAAGAAAATGGCATGAAAGTGTCAAAAAGATTGTAATGACAAACTATTTTAAAATAAAAGGATCAAATTAAAAGAAAAAATAGAAATTTTGAAATTTGGGGTAGGAATTTTAGTCAAAAACTATTGACTATTTAAAAAAAATTATATATGATACTGGCATATGTTAGTTCCCCTGGAACTGTGGACGGCAGGAAGGCTTCAGGAGCCGGGAAAAAGAGGGAAACGCCTGTTCCATGCAGGGGGCGGCAGTTTTGGAAACAGAAAATAAACCATTATTTCTATGAAACTGAAAGGAGAAAAAGAAATGAGAAAAAGTAGTTTAGTAAAAGCCATGGCGTGTTTCATGGCAGCAACAATGGCAGTAACCTGCGTGCCGGGAGTGAATGTAACGAATGGTGTGGCAGTGGTGGCAGAGGCGGCAGAAACCAATGTACAAACAGGAACTATGGATAAAGATGTTAGTAATTTAACAACGTGGGCATCAAATGGTGTTATAGAAACCCTTCCAGTTGGCGATTTTGATGTTATTTTTACATTTGAAAGTAAAGGTGGTACAGACTTTAAATTTAATCCTGTCATAGAAGTTACAAGAGATGACAGATTTGTAACTGTGCGAACAAGCAAAGAGGGATGGACAGGAGGAACTACTGCAGGGTTAGAGGATGTCGTTTTAAGTCATACGGATTTTTCACAACCTGAAGAAGAAGTTAAGAAAGCATTAGCAGATGCAACAGGTTCTGTAGAAGTTGTAAGAGAAGGTAAAAATTTTACTATAACTTGGGAGTATAAAAGTAAAATAGAGGAGTACAAAGACACTATTTATACTAGGACTACTTCTTTTGAATCAGAATTTTTAAGTAAAGATAGCGTTAATATACAATTTGGTGTTGATCAGTGTAATTTAACAGTAAAATCTTTTGCCAACTTTGCTGATTATGCTAAGGATGGTCCTGTCCTAAATGTATCAAAAAATATGTATGAAATTTATAAATCTAATGAAGCAGTTGTTCCAAATGCGGATGGTACTGTCAATATTGATTTATCAAAGCTGTTTAATGGCACAGCAGAAGAATTAAAACAGATTGAAAACGTTCCTGTTGGGGAGACCCAGTCGGTGTCTCTTACCGTTAATGGCGTTACCCAGACACTTTCTTATCAAGTAATTGAGAATCCTTGCACAGGCATAGATCTTACGGAAGACTATAAAAATAACTCTTTGGAAAATCCGAAGTCTGTTTCTGTTATTGATTCGTTCTCCTTTGATGTTGAATTAAAAGGCGGTCAGGACAACGTTACCGTTACTGATCCTGTTGAGGCTGTGGTAGCTTCCACCACAGGCGCTATTGCGACAGATACGGAAACGAAAGAGAAAATTTCCGTTGAGCAGACAAAGAGGGATGGAAATGTTGTTACTTTTACAGTAAAACCTCAGATTGCAACAGAAGCTTCCATCAAAGTAACGTGTGGTGAGTGTGAGAAGCTGTATTACTTCAAGTCAGAAGCTAATGAGTGTGATTCCCTGATAGTTTCTGATGGCGGTGCAACACAGATAGATCAGGGCGTGTATTCTATCTCAACACCGATTACGACCATTGACGGCAAGCTGTTTTCTTTCAATATCCGGGCAGCCAGCTCTACTAATAAAACCACGAAGCTTACTGACAGAATTGAGAGAGTCGACACGATTGCTAAAAACGAGGAGAAGGAAGTAGAACATATACACTATTTCAAGAAGGGTGGGGTAAAATATTACCCGACAATAAACCGACCTGTCAAACTCACAAAAACTATTTATGATGATGATGGTGTGCTGGAAGAGCAGTATGTTGCCCATGTTTACCAAGGCAACAACGATTTCCTGTTCAAGTGCGGAGATAAGGAAATTGTTGTAAGGATTGTCGGGACAGACGGCTCTACATCAGCCGGAACACCTTCTGCACCATCTACAGACAATACTACCACAGACACCCCAGAAACAAACACTCCAGACACCACCACCCCGGGAGCTGTTACACCGGATACACCATCCACTGATAACAATACCCCTTCCACGGACAACAACACGCCTTCGACGGATAATAACACGCCTTCCACGGACAATAACAATACATCGGACGATAATAACGATGACACCGAAAAAAAGACCACCAAGAAGAAGGCTAAGGTTGCTTCCGTAACAGCCAAGAAAGGAAAGAAAGTTATTTCTGGCACAGTAAAAATCAGTGCTACCGGCAAGAAGGTCAGCAAGGCTACCGTTAAAGTATATGTTAACAGCAAGAAGAAGGTTACTGTTAAGACAAAGAGCAGCGGTAAATTTACAGCAAAGCTCAGCAAGAAGTTAAAGAAGGGCGACAAGGTGAAGCTGGTAATCACTAAGTCCAACATCAAGAAGATCACAAAGACAGTAAAGATAAAATAATGAAGTTAAGCAGGTAACTTGAAATTAGTTTAACAAAAACAAAGGGATACAGTTATTGACTGCAGCTCTTTGTTTTTGTTTGCCATGAATATAAGAGTACAAAAACTTTTTATACAGATAGAAATCTTTTCCGGTCTTGTGCAAGCCCTAAAATTCAGACAGGGCATAGCTGCTGACCTTTTTCTGTAACAGCATTTGTACTTAAATTTTTAAATGGTAAGCATAGATTCCCTGTCGGCAATTAACGCTTTGATTTCCTCTAGGCTTTTTTCTGTCACGCCCGCAATCTGCTCCAGAGTATAGCCCTTCCTGTACATATTTATGATAAATTCCCTTCTGCCTTCTTCTCTGCCTTCCTTCCTTGCTTCCCTTGCCCTGATTTCACCAAATTCATCCACCGATATCTCATTCATCAGCATTCCAAACACCTCCCTCTGCCTTTCTTCCAGGTACCCGGCTAAAATATTGTTTTTAATGCAGTAGCCGATTGCTTCCAGCACCGACCGGCGGATGTTTTCCTCATCACGCCCGTAAATTTCCATGTTCTCTTTTACTTTGTAAATAAATGTCAGGTAATCGTCAAGAATGCTTTCTTTATAATCATTTTTATGAATTATTTTTACTAACAGTTCCAGGAATCCGTTGTTCTCCTCAAAGGAATCCGACAGGCGCAGTTCCTTTACGTCCCATTTCTCATTTCCGCTGTATACAACATAAAACTCTGCCGATGGTAGCAAAATTTTTTCTTTCTGGTGGAGGGATTCCCCCTCCTTCCTTAAATACCCCATGACTTCCTCTGCATAATAAACCAGCAGGCGCAGCGGCATATTCCAGTTTATGGACGACTGGTGCTCCATAAGGACTATCAGCCTGCCCTTTACCTGGAATGCCACGTCATTGTAGACGCCGTTGGAAAGGACGTTCTTGATGGTAATTAATTCCATGTCCTTTTCTGTCACAAGGACATCTTCCGGGTGCAACACCCGGTACAGCCCAAGCAGGTTCTCCCTGCTTTTAAACAGGTCTTTGAACACAGAATCCTGGTACTTGCTGTTGATGTACCTGCTTAGTTTATGCTTCTGGACATTTTTGTATTCAGGTGTCTCTTTCCTGTCTTCCTGTTTCTCGGAATTAGTCAAATTCCCCTTCCTCCTTTCCTGCGGTAGTTTGTCTTTCGAGCCTTATCTGCATTGTAACACGAAGCCGTCCCAAACTCAAGGACAATCCATAAATGGAGGTATATATTTTCAAGATTCTGTAATTATAAAAACAAAAAATTTGTCTGCCCGTATGGAGGCCAGCCTCACGCCAATCAAACACCGGATAAACACCTTTCACGTAAAATTATCCTGGATTTTTCATAATATCCCAGCCTTTCCCCTCCATTTCCCATCCCCCCTGGAACTGTGGACGGCAGGAAGGCTCCGAGAGTCGGGAAAAAGAGGGAAACGCCTGTTCCATGCAGGGGGCGGCAGTTTTGGAAACAGAAAATAAACCATTATTTCTATGAAACTGAAAGGAGAAAAAGAAATGAGAAAAAGTAGTTTAGTAAAAGCCATGGCGTGCTTCATGGCGGCGACAATGGCAGTAACCTGCGTTCCGGGGGTTAATGTGACAAATGGTGTGGCAGTTGTTGCGAAGGCAGAGGAAAGTAAAGAAGCTAAAGCTGTTTATGATTTTACAACTGATTTAAAGGACGCTAAATTAAATGAGGGAGCTACCTGGAATGAAGGAGAAGGCGTAAAAATTACTGATAATAAACAAGTTGGTAGCCTGTGGAATTTGGACGGTACATCAGAGAACGTTAATAGCGTTACTATTCCAGGATTTACAGATATTTCTGATGCTAAAGGAATCAGTATCGTAGTAGATTATGAATATGATAAAACTATCTCAAACCAGGACCTTTATACAGTTTTTCAAACAGGAAACCAGGAAGCAAGTAATTTAGTTCCTAGCGAAGGAATTGCTATGGCTGCAGGAGTTACGGGTCGTGTGCATGGTAGCGGAGCTGGGCTTGGTTGGTTTGATTGGGATGAGTCTGCAGCACCTGCTGAAGATGTAACTAATTATGCCTTTACCATAGATGTAGAAAGTAATGTAGTTACTGTATATAATAATGGTAAAAGTGTTTATACTGGCAAAGTAGATTGCTGGGGTGCTCCCAAGACAAAAGATGAATGCCAGACATTTGTGGATGGCATCTTAAAGCAGGGAATTACGATTGGTGGAGATTGTGCAAAATCAAGTAATGGGGGTAATTATAGACCATTCAATGGCATTGTAAAAAAAGTTCAGATTTTCGATTATGCATTGACAGCAGATGAAGTCGTTGCCACATTGCCTGCTAATAAGTGTACAGCCATCAAACTTACAGAGACAGGAAATTCTGCTTCCAGCCCTAAGTTAGTACCTGTTGGCGATTCCTTTGAATTTAGTGTTAACCTGACAGGATCAAAAGATGATGACAGCACTGTTACAGAGATTGTTACTGCTGCAGCTGTTACTGTAGGCGCAATCACGGAAGATCCTGTTCCTGTGGAAGATACTCCTGAAGCAGACAAACTGGAGGGGGTAAAGATCGAATCCATAGAGCGCAATGGAAATACAGCAACTATCAAGGTGACAACTTCGAAAGAGCCTTTGACGGGAGCTATTAAGATTTCCTGCGGTGAAGCTGTCGCTGTATATTATTTCCAGTCACAGGATAACAAGTGTGATTCCCTGATAGT
>CANREH010000149.1 GCA_947629585.1 uncultured Lachnospiraceae bacterium
GCGCTGGTGCCGTCATAGATGGCATTTGCCACATCCGCCGTCTCCGCCCTGGTCGGTCTTGGGTTGTGCATCATGGAATCTAACATCTGGGTTGCCGTGATAACCTGTTTTCCCGCTTCATATGCCTTGCGGATAATCATTTTCTGGATAATTGGAACTTCCTCGCTTGCAATTTCTACGCCCATATCCCCGCGCGCTACCATAATTCCTTCCGAAGCTTCAATAATTTCGTCGATATGTTCCACGCCCTGCATATTTTCGATTTTTGCAATAATATGGATATGTTCCCCGTTATTTTCCTTTAACAGCTCCCGAATCTGGTCAATGTCCTTTTTGGTTCTGACGAAAGAAGCGGCGATAAAGTCCACATCCTGCTGGATGCCAAATAAAATGTCGGCTTTGTCCTTCTCACTTAAGTAAGGCATGGATAAATGGCTGCCCGGAACATTGATTCCTTTCCGGTCGGAGAGCTGCCCGTCGTTCATGATTTGACAGACGATATCCCCGTCCTGGATGGATAAAACCTTTGTTTCGATCAGGCCGTCGTCGATTAAGATCCGGCTGCCTTCCGAAACGTCTTTGTAAAGATCCGGATAAGTGATGGATACCCGTTCTTTGGTGCCCTCTGTTTCCTTTGGCGTCAGGGTAATTCTGTCGCCCTCGCTTAATGTGACTTTGCCTTCTTTAAATGTCCCGATGCGGATTTCCGGCCCTTTTGTGTCAAGCATAATTGCCACCGGGCGGCCTGCCCGTTCCCGCTCTGCTTTCACTTCGTTCATTCTCCGTTCATGTTCTTCATAAGAGCCGTGGGAGAAATTAAGCCGTACCACATCGGCGCCTTTTTCTATCAGCTGCCTTAAGACACCTTCCCGATCCGTAGCAGGGCCGATCGTGCAGATAATTTTTGTTTTCCTCATAGTGTAAACCCTCCATACCTTATATAAATATAAAATGTTTTTGCCATTTTCATTATAAAGAATCTGTTTAGGTAAGTAAAGAGGTTTTGCCATTTTTGTCTATCTTAGTGTAAGCGGTTTGGTTTTCCTTCACTAATACCTTCTTGCCTTCAAAGGCGAAAGCATAGTGCCGGATGTTTTCCGGGTGAAAGCCTCTGGAAACCAGCTCCTTTGAATACTGCTTCTCTTTTATCTGTCTCAGGCCTGCGTCAGCAGTTTCTTCCAATGTTTTCTCTTCATCGGGGTCTAGCACTTTAAATTCCAGGATATAAGCTGTGCCGCCCTGATCCGCCGGCTCCATCATAACGTCATATCTGCCGAAGCCGCTTTCTCTATTAGAGCGGATATGGTACTTTCCCTCCAATTCAGCTATCAATCCAAGCACTAAGCCGTGGTAAAAACGTTCGGGCTCAGTCTTGCCAACACTCTTGCCGCCGTCAAAAAAGCTTGCGATCTGCAAAAGGACACGGTTCAAATAAGTGTTCATTGCCTTAGTATCACAGGACAATAAAGCGGTAAGGAACTCACCGTAGTGATCAGATTCCTGGAACCACCCTCGGATCGTCCCTTTCAGCATCTGTCTTACTTCCTGGTTTGTCACAGCCAAAGTATAGATGTCTTCTGACAGATTTGCGGATTCTGCCTTTAAATATCCGCTGGCAAGCATCAGGCTCCAGAGAGCTCCCTTCTTTTTATCTAATTGATTAAATACAATCTGTTCATCTAAAAGTTCAGTTATGCTATGGCCCTGCAGAAGGAATTCCAGTTTTTCTTTAATTTCTTTATTTGCTGACTGCAAAAGCCGGCTGATCAGGCCATTCGAGCTGGTGTTGGCCCAATAAGGCCGGAACTCCATCTGATCCAGGAAGTTAGTAATAGACCACGGATTGTATACATCCCTTAGACTGCCGAACGTGAAGCCGTCATACCACTGTTTCACTGCTTCCCTCTGATCACCAAGACCCCTCTCTTCCAATGCGTGAAATACCTCTTCTTCTGTAAACCCAAAGCTGTCCTCATATTTTTTAGTGGTAGTAGTTACGACCACAAGATTATTCAGATCCGAAAAGACAGATTCCTTAGAAACTCTTGTAATCCCGGTTAACAGCGCCCGTTCCATATAAGGGTTGGTCTTAAAAGTGGAATTAAACAGCCCTCGAATAAAAACCGTCATCTCATCCCAATAACCGCTTAAATACGCTTCCTGCATTGGAGTGTCATATTCATCCAGCAGGATAATTGGTTTTTTGCCGTGAAAACGTGACAGATAAGCGGAAAGATGATAAAGAGATTTGATGATAAGCGCTCTTTCTGCTGTCCCTTCGATAATCTTTGTGAAATGAATCTTTTCCGTTTTATTCAGAAATTCTGACTCTAACAAATAGGCATACTTTTGATATAATTCTGCAATTAAAAGTTTAATCTGCTCATAAAAATCTTTAAACTTTATTTCCTTCACAGAGGCAAAGCTTAAAAAGATCACAGGATACGTTCCTTGTAATTTCCGGTAAGCTTCTTCTTTAAAGATACTTAATTTTTCAAACAAAGAAGACTTTTCCCTGCAATCTAAAGAAAAAAACTTCTCTACCATGCTCATTAATAAAGTCTTTCCAAATCTGCGGGGACGGGTAATTAATGTCACAGGATCTCGATTCTCCCACCACTCTTTAATGAAATGTGTTTTGTCGATATAAAAATCATTATTAACAATTAAATTTTCGAAATCCTGATTGCCAATGGAAACTATGCGAGTGTCCATAAATAACACCTCCCTACAGACATTATACAATAAAACCGCCTGTTTTACAATAGACAATAAATTTTAATCAAAAAACTGCCCTGTGCTGTCTTATAAGAACAACTCGTTTTCTTTTCTGACGGAACAGGCTTTTTTGATTGCTACGGCGGCCGCAGAGACCATCAGCCCGTTGACCTTCCTTGCATTTTTCTGACACAGTTTTATGCAGCGCATACAGGAAATGCACTTTTTAGAATCCGCGGTGAATTGGGCCGGATGAATCGCCTGAACAGGACACATTTTCGCACATAACCCGCATTTTACACAGGACTTGTCCGGCTTTGGCACAAGGCCCGCGCCGCCTGCTTTTTTATAGGGCCGATTGCCCGGAATCGTGGAGGCGGGTCCTGTTTTCCCGGCAATTTTCCCGGCGAAATCCGTCAACTGCTTCCGATCAGCTTCGTCCGGTCTGCCTGCGGCGTACTGCGGCATAATCGAATGCTCGGCGACAGCGGATATTGCCGCTGCCACCTGAAAACCGCATTCCTTTGCAGCGTCCTCCATCTCAACAAGCGTATCTTCATATGCCCGGTTTCCGTAAACGCAGACAAGGACACATCTTGTTCCATTCCCGTGAATGTTCCTGAGCCGCTCGATTGCCACGGCGGGCGCACGTCCGCCAAAGGACGGCATGGCGATAATGACGATATCCTGCCCGGTGATTTCACACCTGGAAAAATCAGACTTCGCATCGCTCAGATCAATTTTTTTCGGATTTTCATCCCAGTGTTTTCCGAGGATATCGGCAACTTTTTCAGTGCCTCCCGTGGGACTGAATACGATCTCTGTTACGTTCATAAAAAATCCTCCCTGATAATGATTATGAATACAGCCTTAACTATGCACCGAGAGCCTTTTCTTCATCAGGCTGATACAGTCAGCCAGAGTTTTCTCTGCAAGCGCGCGGGAAAATGTATCTTCTATCTCCGTGAACATATCGGTTAAAACCGGATTGATATGCCGTCCAACAATACATTTATCGCTCGGATTCTGGTGAAGATCAAAAATACGAGGCGTTTCCGTTTCGTTTACAGCCTGATAAATTTGAAGGAGCGTAAGCTCCTCCGCTTTCGGCTTTAATGCGAATCCGCTGACGCCGCGATGACTTTCAACAATGTTCTTTTTTTTAAGCAGGCCGATAATTTTCCGAATGTAGCTGGCGTTAGTTCCAACACTATCGGCAATTTCCTCTGAAGTGAGCGGTTTCGTTGATTCGGAAATTAAAATCAGCGTATGAATTGCGGAAGAAAATCTGGTATCCATCAGTGATTCACCTCATATGTCACGATATATTCCGGCTGATTGCTGCAGCAGGCTTTTTTGTATAAGTATCTGATACAAGTACATTATGTGCAAAAATGAGAAGTTTGTCAATAGGTTCATAAAGAAAAAATCGGGCTTCCATCTATGCTTGCCGGAACAGAGGAAGATAAGCGACGGACAGAGGGAACAGGCAGGGAGGAAGATGCTGAAAATCATTTCAGACGGTAGTTATTCGGATGATTTTCTAAAAATTCAATCCCTGATTTACATTTTTTATCTGATTTCGAAAGATTTCACACCATTAAACAGGCGTTTCACACCATTTAGCAGAAAAATAAGAAATTTTTGCCGATATAATAAGTAAAAATTCACACCGCAGAAAAATATCATGGGGCGGTAGACTGATCGATAGGGTATAACTTGCCGGAAATGGAGTTCAAATCAATAAAATTCAAGGAGGATGGCTTATGGCAATGGAGATTACGAACAATTATAACGCATATGAGAATGTCTATGCGGCACAAAAACAACAGGAAACAGCAAAACAGAGAGCTGCTTCAAAACAGGAAGTATCGGAAACAGCGGGGAGTAGTAAGGCAAAAAAGACAACTGATTATGCAAATGAACTGGCAAAACTTGTTCCAAGCGTAGATTTTAAGGTTGGAAGTGCCTTGTCATCAGCTAAAAGCGGTAAAACATTGACTATTAATCCCAAATTGCTGGAAAAAATGCAGAATGATCCAGCACAAGAAAAAGAAACGAAAGAGTTGATTAAAGGTGTTGAATCAGCAATGAATCTGATAGACTCTCTCAATAAAGCGAATGGCTGGACTGTTGTTTACAAGCATAGTTATATAGATGAAAATGGGAAGTATCATTCAGTTGGGTATTATAGAAATGATTTTATGCTAAATATGAGCGATAAGCTGCGGGAAGAAAGACGGAAAAATGCGGAAAAACTGCTTGAAAACTCAAAGAAAAAGGCGACGGAAAAAAGGGAAGCATTACAGGAAGCGTTGGAGGACAATAAAACAGAAACAGAAGATAAAAAAGCGGACGGAGAACAGGAAAATTCCGGTGTTGTTATTGTCAAAAATGATACACCGTTGGAAAAAGCGGAACAGATGCTTTTAGAAAAATTAAATCATTCCGAAAACGGCAAAATATATCTGGATGACAATGATATGCAGATCATTATCAATGCGGCAAAAGAAGAAGCGCAGGAACAGCCTGATAAGGTAAAAAATCCGGTTGTGGCAGGAAGAAACTTTGATATGCAGATATAGGAAACGGATTTCAAATTATTAAGCACAAGGAGGGCAAAATTATGAGGATTAATGGAAATTTCTTTAACTTTATGAACAGCAGTTTATTTAACCGTTCTTCTATGGTTTCAAAGCTGCTTGGAAGCAGGAATGTCGGAAGCCGGAATATCACGAACAGAAATATTGCAAACAGGAACACAGCGCAGAATTTTATGAATGGTGTTGTTTACAGCAAGGGCAGACGTGCCGATTCTAAGCTTTACACGCGGGAGGGTATGTTGGCAGGCGCAGGACAGAGACGGCATCCGAGCCAAAGAAAAGCATTTTATTCAGGACAGGAAATACTGGATGCAATCGAAAAATATGACGGCTATACGCTCGGCTATGATGGGAAAACGGCTTATTTTCAGGGTGCTGAGGATTATTATAGAAGCAATAGCAAATACGCCGCCGGAAGCCGTCCCGTGGGTGAAAAGATGTATTTTAATCCGGCTGATGTCAATAATGCGCTGGGAATCCACAATCCTAAACAGATGTCCGTAAAGGATAACGAGGTGCGTTTTGACAGCTATTCCTATTATCAGTTTACGGGAAAGGACGGCAGAAACCATAGGGTGCTTTCGATGGGATCTTCCCTAAGATCAGATACCTTTGCCGAATTTGACAATTACACTTATGACAAGGAAGCGGTGGAGTATGCGGAGTTTTGGGAGGATGCGGCGCATGGGAATGTATGGAGCATTGAACAGCGTTACAGTCAGAAAGAAATCAGGCAGAAGTTGACGGATGTTGGTATTCAGAACGGTTTTTTCACTGTGACGGTGGGAAATCGCTCCCAAAGTTATTATTTGTCCGCCAACGAGGACGCCATGACGCTTTTCGATAAGGAAACATATGACAAACGGTATAATGCGCTTATCAGCGGAAAGACATTTCAGCTTGATAAATTCCAGCCGGGACAGACCGTGACAATCGGCGGAAAGGATTATGTTCTGAACGAACATAAAGGAATTGACATTGAGTATGGGGCAGAAGTTTATTAAGGTGTAAAATAAAATCAGAACGGAGGGCATTATGAATATCAATTTTACAAACTCCAGGCTGTTTTCACAGTATCATCTGATGTCACAGCTATTTGGCGGGAAAGGAAAGCCCGCAGACATGGCGGGTGCTGCCAGTGCTCCGAAATACCGTTCCAGTTCCCTATATTATGACGAAAACGGGATTGCATGGCACTCCAAAGAAGAAGCGGAGCGCTGCATCAATGGCAAGGACTGGAAAAAGATTGTTCC
>CANREH010000150.1 GCA_947629585.1 uncultured Lachnospiraceae bacterium
GTGCTGTTTGCCGGGAAAATGAAATTCTTTTATGAAAATGCGGCGGGCAGCTTTTTATTTTCCTCCTGGACCGGGCTTTTGATCCATCACAGATGGCTAAATCGGCTGTATTTTGGCGTGATATTCCTATATGCCATCCGGCTGCTTGGCAAAAGGAGAAAACTGCAAAGGCTTGTCGCAGGCATGGAACGGTGGCAGGCGGACGGTGCCTCTGTTTTTGTGACAAAGCTCCCTGTTACGCCGTACACAATCGGAGTGTTTTGCCCTAAAATCATTATGCCGCAGACGCTCCTGGAACAGTACAATGAAAAGGAGCTTCGGGCGATCCTGCTCCACGAAAAAGAGCATATCCGGTTAGGACATCTTTTGTTCTATTTTTTATGGGACATTCTCCGGGTGCTGTTATGGATCAATCCGCTGTTTGCCATAGGCACAAAGCAGTTCCGTGAGGATATGGAAGAAATCTGCGACTGGGCGGTCATCCGGAAAAACGGGGCGGGCGCATACGAATACGGACGGCTTTTGTTAAAGACCATGCGGCTTTTGCAGGAGGAAAGCAAAGACTTTAATCTGTACGCCACCTTTGCGGGCATGGAATACCGCAGTATCAGGCAGAGAGTGGCAAGGATCGCAGACTACAAGCCCTATAAGCAGTCTGCGGCATTTGGCACATTTGCAGCCGCTGTGTTTTTTGCAATCGCATTGGCAGCGGGAATCAACGCAGGCTCTTATCACAGAAATAATGAAAATGACAGTATATTTGTCTATGGATTTGACGGGAACAAAGTGACATTTTCAGACATAGGAAACAGTGATTTCCTGCATCAGATGATTTCCTATGATGACAGTTATGTGTATGTGGACAGAGAAGCATTTGAAGCATACCTGCGGGAACATGGCGCAGGGGCTGCCTATATTGTGTTCGGCGGTTTTTATAAACTCCCCGGCATGGGCGGGTACGGTTATTCCTGTTATTATGAAGCGGACGCAGGGGAACAGACGGTAAAAATTCCATATGACAATCGGGACAGTGGCTGGTGGATAAACTTTATGAAATTATTGTAAACGATGAAATTATTACAGAAATGGATTTCAAATCATTTTCATTATCAAGGAGGACGAAACTATGGCAATGGAGATTACAAACAATTATAACGCATATGAGAATACCTATGCGGCACAAAAGAAAGCGGTTGACAGTCAGAAGAAAGCGGCTGAAAACACGGAAGTCAAAGAAAGCGCTGTTAAGAAGTCAAGCAATGAGAAATATCTTAAAAGTTTGCAGAAGCAAGTGCCATATATGAAGCTGCAAATTGGACAGGGGATTAACCTACAAAACGATGGCAAAGTAAACATTGTAGATATTAATCCGAAACTCTTGGAAAAAATGCAGAATGATCCTGCCGCAGCTAAGGAATATACACAACGTCTGAAAGATGTAGAAAGCGCTCTGAAATTTGCAGATAATTTTTCAAAATCAATGGGACATACCGTTGTGTGCAGCCATAGCTATATAGATGAAAATGGAAAATTTTCACATTTTGCTATTGTTGTAAAAAAAGATTTGGCAAATGAAAAACTCCGCAGAGAAGCGCAGGAAAATACCAAAAAGCAGATAGAAAAAACCCACGAAAATGCCCGTAAAAAGGCAGAGCAGCTTGCAAAACAATTAGAAGAAAAAGCCGAAGAAGCAAAAAAGCCGGAAGATAATCAGGATCAGGGAGGCATTGTTGTTGTCAAATCTGATACATGGGACAAGGCTGAAAAGCTGCTTTCGGAAAAGCTGGAAAATGCGGATAACGGGAAAATATATCTTGATAACAATGATATGCAGATCCTTATCAATGCGGCAAAAGAAGAAGCGCAGGGACAGCCCGATAAGGGAAAAAATCTGGCTGTGGCAGGCGGCAATTTTGATATGCAGATATAAAAGCATATAGGAGGAAAACTTTATGGGAATAGAGATTACAGGCAGTTACAATCACGCATATGAAAATACCTGTGCGCTACAAAAGAAAGCGGTTGACAGCCGGAAAAAAGCGGCTGAAAATGCAAAGGTCAAAGAAAGCGCCGTCAGAAAGTCCAGCAATGAGGAATATCTCAAAAGCCTGCAGAAACAGGTGCCATATATGAAGCTGCAGATTGGAAGCGCTGTCAATACAAAAAATGATGGTAAAGTTAATATTTTGGATATTAATCCGAAATTATTGGAAAAAATGCAGAATGATCCGGAAGCGGCTAAGAAATATACCCAGAGATTAAAAGATGTGGAGGCTGCTCATAAAGTTGCTGACAGTTTCACAAAATCAATGGGCGGAACAGTAATATGCAGCCATGCCTACCTGGATGAAAATGGAAATTATTGTAATTTTACTGTTACGGTGCGTAAGGACAGATTAAATGAAAAACTCCGCAGAGAAGCGCAGGAAAATGCCAAAAAACAGATAGAAAAAACTCGTGAAAATGCCCGTAAAAAGGCAGAGCAGCTTGCAAAACAATTAGAAGAAAAAGCCGAAGAAGCAAAAAAGACAAAAGAAAGTAACGAGCAGGGCGGCATAGCTGTCAAATCTGATACATGGAATAAAGCTGAAAAGCTGCTTTCGGAAAAGCTGGAAAATGCGGGTAACGGGGAAATATATCTTGATAACAATGATATGCAGATCCTTATCAATGCGGCAAAAGAACAAGCGCAGGGACAGCCCGATAAGGGAAAAAATCCGGCTGCGGCAGGCGGTAATTTTGATGTGCAGATATAAAAGTATATGAATCGAGCTGTTGGCTGAACTGTTACTATTATACACCCGAATTGTGAAAAAATCTTGACAATCCACAATTCTTTGATATAATCATATTGTTCATCGGAGGGCAAAGACTCGTTTTAGAAGTGCAATGCCGGATAAGATGACAGGATGAAATGCCTGTTATGTTATCCGGCTTTTTCTTTTGTTTTATGAGACACTTCCAAAGAAAGCGGCTGAGATTATGTCCTCTGTACACTTTGTTCTTTTGAGGTGATAAAATTGAAAAATGATTTTGTAAACGGAAAAATTCTTCCCTCGCTTATTCAGTTTGCATTGCCTGTGCTTTTTGCACTTTGTCTGCAGGCAATGTATGGCGGCGCAGATCTGCTTATTGTGGGAAGATTCAGCAACAGCACTCATGTTTCCGCAGTGTCTACGGGAAGCCAGCTCATGCAGAGTGTGACATCTGCGATTACGGGCCTGTCTATGGGTACAACGATTTTACTTGCCCAAAAGATTGGCACGGGAAAGCGAAAAGACGCAGGCGAAATTATAAGCGCATCGGTTGTTCTTTTTTCAGTCATTTCAATTATTCTGACCGTTTCTTTTATAGTATTCGCACGTCCTATATGCAGGATCATGAACGCTCCGCCTGAAGCATTGGAAGAAACGGTAAGTTATTTTACGATATGTTCGGTAGGGCTTATATTCATAGTTGCATATAACGTTTTAGGAAGTATTTTCCGTGGAATCGGGGATTCTGCGACTCCTCTTACAACAGTCGCCATTGCCTGTGCCGTAAATATTATCGGCGATATGGTTTTGGTTGCAGGCTTAAAAATGGGAGCATCCGGAGCGGCGCTTGCGACGATTTTTGCGCAGGCTGTAAGCGTTATGGCAAGTATTTTTCTGATTAAACGCCGTGAACTTCCTTTTGAAATGAAAAAAGAATATTTTTCTCCCAAATCAAAAAATTTACATACATTTATTTTGAAAATGATTGGCTTGGGAGCGCCGATCGCGCTTCAGGATTTGCTGGTAAGCATTTCATTTCTTGTGATACTCGCCATTGTAAACGATCTGGGATTAGTCTATTCGGCGGGGATCGGTGTTGCGGAAAAAGTTTGTATGTTCATCATGCTTGTGCCAAGCGCCTTCATGCAGTCTCTTTCTTCTTTTGTAGGTCAAAACGAAGGCGCGGGAAAACCTGGCCGCTCCCTTCGGGCAATGGTATACGGAATGGGAACGTCATTTTTGCTCAGCATGGGAATGTTTGCGCTGACATTTTTCCACGGAGATATCTTAGCGGGAATTTTCTCCAATGAGCAGGAAACCATAGTTCAGGCGGCGGATTACTTAAAAGCCTATGCCATAGACACGCTTCTTGTTTCATTTTTGTTTTGCTTCAGCGGCTATTATAACGGTTGCGGAAAAACAGGATTTGTTATGGTGCAGGGGCTCATTGGCGCATTTGGAGTGAGGATTCCCGTGTCGTGGATCATGAGCAGAATGATGCCTGTTTCCATGTTCAGGATCGGACTCGCAACGCCCTGTTCAACGGCCGTTCAGATAACGCTTTGTTTCATAGTTCTGATGATAACGCTAAAAAAAAGGAGAGCATAAAATCGTTTAATCAAAATAACGGCATCAATCAAAACAGTAGTAAAACCGGGCGTTAAATAAAGGTTAAGTATACGGATGATTCTCAACGAAATACCGATTCCGCAAAGTAAGTGAAAAAACAGCCTTTTACAATGTCTCGGCTCTGTAACGCTGGCTTGACTTATATGAAGTTTTGTGATAATATATATCGCATGCGATATATCGTTAGCAATATTTTGGAGGAAGATATGATACAGAAATCACTTTTTCAAACAGCCACCCGCATTGTCCAGCTCGGAAATGCGATCACATGGATAAGAAACCAAAAAACACAGTTTATGGATTTAACATCGACGCAAAGTGAAGCGATTCGTTACATCCTGAGAAATTATGAAGAAAAAGAATTAACGGCTGCGGATCTCATGGAAAATCTTCAGCTTTCCCAATCTACGGTAGCAGGAATTATGCAAAGACTGCAAAATAAAGGACTTATCAAGCGCACGATATCTTCTGATGACAACAGGAAAAGTATCATAACCCCCACAGAGAAAGGGCTGGAGCTGGAAGCCATTTTAAGGGAAAAAGCTGCCGAGACCGAAAACATTTTATTGAATGGAATGACAGAGGATGAGCGGAAAGAATTTAACCGCTTATTAGTGATTGCTTTAGACAATGCAAACACAGAAAGATTAAAAGGAGTTGAATCATTATGAAAGAAAAAATTATTACCCGAAACTTTCTTTGCACATTTACAGCGCAGCTTTGTTTAGCGCTTGTAATGTACACTCTCATGTCAACGATCACAGAGTATGTTACCGCAATGGGCGCATCCGTTACCATAGCCGGACTTGTTTCGGGACTGTATGTTGTCGGAGGGTTGTTTTCGAGGATTTATTCCGGCAGTGCAATGGAAAAGAATGGCTGGAAAAAAATAGCGGTCATATTCAGCATCATTCACTTTGCGGCAAGCGTGATGTATCATTTCACCACCAACATCGCGCTACTGTTGATTGTCAGATTTATTCATGGTATCGGTTTTGGTGCAACGATGAATGCCGTTATGCTGATTGCCATGTCCAGTCTGCCGAAAAGCCGATATGGTGAGGCGACAGGTTATTTTATGATGTCAACCTCTCTGGGTGTTGCAGTTGGACCGTTTGTCGGCGGTTTGATCTATGATCATTTCGGTGGAAACGGATGCTTTCTGGCTGCGGGAATCTTTTCGTTTATTATTGTAATCAGCGTTTTGCTGAGTGAGACAAAGAATATCGATCCTTATTATCTTCGGAAAGGACAAAAGAAAATTTTGTCTGAGAAGAAAGACAGGTTTACTCTGAATAAACTTTTTGAGATCAAAGCGATTCCGATTTCGCTTTGTATTTTCTGCCTTTGTTTTGGATATGCCGCGCTCATGTCATTTTATCGGCTTTATGCGCAGGAAACAAATCTGACCAAAGAATTTAGCAGCTTTTTCCTGATTTATGCCGCTGTACTGTTGGTTTCACGACCGTTTGTCGGGAAATTGCAGGATAAGATTGGTGACAATGCCATATGCTATCCCTGCATTACCGCACAAGTGATCGGTATCGTTCTCCTTGCGTGGAAACCCTGCATGATTACAATCATTATCTGTGCGATCTGCGGCGCTTTGGGTTATGGAACATTAAATTCCGTACTGAATGTCATTGTAAACCGCCAGGCTTCCGATGAAAGACGCCCTTATGCCGTAACTACTTATTGGGCATTTTCCGATTTAGGAGTAGGGATCGCACCTGTCATATTAGGCGCAATCGCAGCATCGTCCGGTTATCATGTATTATATTATGTCTCGGCCGCCATCTCTCTGATAGCGCTTCCAATCTACTGGTATTTCTGGGGAAGAAAGAGGGTGAAATGATGAAAACAGACAAGACAGAACTTTTTGAAACAACACCGGTCACGCAGGCAGTGATCGCTTTGGTGGTTCCTACGGTGATCAGCCAGATCATCACGGTCATTTACAACATGGCGGACACTTTTTTCATCGGTCAGGTGGGCGACCCAAATCAGGTGGCCGCCGCATCCCTCACTATGCCTCTGTTTCTGCTGACTACAGGTATGGCAAACCTCT
>CANREH010000151.1 GCA_947629585.1 uncultured Lachnospiraceae bacterium
TTTTACACTGAGGTATTTTTTTTTCAACCTTCTTTCCTGGAATTCCCTATACTTGAATTATACAGGAAGCTCCTTATACGGTTATATCGGCACGACATTAAAGTATGGCACAGCCTCCCCTGTCCTGTCCTCCGACACTGGCGACCCGATTCTTGCAGTCATGAATTACGGATTTGGAAAGACTGCCGCCTTCACCTCCGATATTACCTTTGCATGGACAAAGGACTATGCAGGAGAAGAAGCCTATGTCGATCTCTGGAACGACTTAATCAAATACTGCATTACCGAAACCAGCAGCGGAATGACCCTGGAACTTCAGGCAGAAGATAACAGCCTGCACATAACTTACCAGCAAAATCCGGAAACCACAGACCCCGACCTCTCAAAGGGGTCCGTTACCGCCATCTGTACCAAAGAAGATGGGACTTCCTCGTTCCTTAATTTAAAAAATACCGGGTTCGGCACCTTTGAAGGAGATACTGCGCTGGAAGGCACCGGCATTTACAGCGTTACCGTCACAGACAGCTCTGCAGGCACTGAAAAAATTACGACAGACGCCTTTGCCAATGTCTATTCTAAGGAATACCGCCTCTATGAGCAGGAAAGCACGCTGGATGAATTTCTCTCCCTGGCAGGCGGGGAGAAAATCAAAAGCCCCAAAGAATTTTATACAGGCGCCCTCGCCGATGCCAGAAACAGCCAAAGCCTGACCGCACTTTTATTACTGCTCTGCCTGTTCTTCTTCCTTTTGGATATCGCCCTCCGGCGCTTTGGCACGCCAAACCTGAGCCTAACCAGACATGGGAGATACCGCAGAAAAGAACGGAAACAAAAAGATGCGCCTCCTGAGAAAAAACAGACGCAGGAGCTTTTAGATCCCAAAAAGCTGCTTCCCTCCAGAAATTCCAGGAAATAAAGAAAACAAAATAAAGAGCCGCTTATGTGGCTCTTTATAGGAACTATGAAAATGGAAGAAGAAAAATTTACTCTTATTATATCACATTTTTACAAAAGATCCACCGTTTTCCTTCATTTTTTAGTAAAATTCTATGGACTTTTTCTTTATGTTCTTATTCTTTACTATTTTGCCCCCTTTTCTTCCCCGCTTCTTTTTTTACGCTGTCCCGGAATTTCCTGGAAATGGCAGTTTTTCCATACATTTCCAGATACGAGGCCTCGTCCAGCTCTTCGATATAGTTGACAGGGAAATTTTTTTTCTCCCCATGCTTCCAAAGATACTCTGCCCCTTTATTATAAGCAACCGCCGCTTCCGTTTCGGTCGGATATGTCCCCAGAATCCAGTCGCCGTTTCTGTGTATCCTTGCCTCAAAAACCGTCTCCTTTCCTTTTCTTTTCTGGATTACGCCGTGGTAACGGCTGAAAACCTCGATATTCCCATAGCGGTAATCCAGGGAATCCCCGTTGACAAAGCGGTAATCCCTTCCCT
The DNA here is from genome assembly GCA_947629585.1 of uncultured Lachnospiraceae bacterium. Lineage (GTDB taxonomy): Bacteria > Bacillota > Clostridia > Lachnospirales > Lachnospiraceae > MGBC100174. The sequence continues at coordinate 1,448 of CANREH010000151.1, forward strand.
CTACCGCATAATTCTTAATCCCGTACCGGGAAGCTACGTTTACCTGCATCCCAAAATCTGCCACAAAGAGATGCCCGCCCCTGCGCATAATCTTGTGTTCCGAATAATAAAACAAATCGTCCACGTCAAACTTTAAGATCCTGTCCTCGTCCAGGAAATAAAGGAAGAACTTATTTTTCAAATAGATAGGATTCTTAATATACATCCCATTATCCCGGAAATTGACAAGCACTACAAATTTTTCAAAAGAAAGAGCCATGTCCTCCCCATAATCCCCAAGCTGATACTTCCCTGCCCTTACAATGGCTTCCGCCTCGCCATACGCCCGCTGCGCCATTTCCTCCGTTTCAAAGCTCCCCAGACTGATATGCCGGTTCCGGTAAGTAATCGAAGCGCGGAAATACACCGTTCCATCCTTTTTCCTTGCCTGATAAGCCCCCTGCGCCATACCATCTCCTCATTTCGACAAATTCTGCCCTGTTTCGTGTTATTTATTACAAAAAAATCATAAAATGTCTCTTTATGTCATCCATTTTATTTAATAAATTCGTAACAACTTGTTAAAATATAATTGTATTCTTTTCCCTAAACTGTTATAATAAGCCCACAAACAGATTACCAAATTCTGTAACAGTTCAGCCATCAGCTCGATTTGGCTGCTTTGCAGCCTGTTTCGCCGCTAAAGCGGCTAAAATCTCGCTTCTGGCAGAACGCCATATGTCAAAAATAGTGAAAATGTCCCTTACGAGTAAACTCGAAGGTTCCATTTTCCTATTTTTGCCGCATGGCTGAACTGTTACCAAAATTTTGTAACATGAACTATCACTTCTTAATATAGAAAGGAGCCGCTATGAGCTACCCAAAATCATCTTTAAAAAAAATGCAGGAAAAATGTCTTGGCATTTACTATGATTACCGGAAAATTTCCGTTATTTTCTGCTGCTACAGCCTGATTGGGACAGGGCTTATTCTCAGCGCCTCCTCCCTCTTTGGGGAAAATACGTTCCCTTATTCCCTTTCTGCGCAGAAAAAAACAGAGCATGACACCCTTGTCGTGGAGGCCGCTTCCTCGGAACAAAATATCAGCAGTGTCCTGCAGAGAGTAAAATCCAGCCAGGTAGTTTACAGCCTGACAGGTTCCAACAGCATTTTAAGCAAAGAAGCCGAGGCAGAGAATACTGCCATCATCTCCCAGCAGGAAGCCCTGGCAAGCACCGCCTTAGACGCCCAGAAAGACAGCCAGAAAACGGACAAAAAAACCTCCGGCAAAAAAGAGAAAGAAGAAAAGCTTCCTTACCATATCTCGGACTATTCCAAAAAAGAACTCCAGATCCTGGAAAGAATTGTGGAAGCCGAAGCCGGGGATCAGTCCGTCAAGGGCAGGATTATGGTCGCTGACGTCATTTTAAACCGCGTTTCCTCCAAAGAATTTCCCAATACCATAAAAAAAGTGGTTTTCCAGAAAAATAAATTCGTCTACCAGTTTTCGCCAATCAAAGACGGGCGCTATTATGATGTCAGCATATCTGATAAAACAAAAAAAGCCGTCGCAAAAACCTTCGAATCCGAAGATCTCACCGACGGCGCGCTGTATTTCATGTCCCGCTCCGGCTCTTCCAAAAAGAATATCCGATGGTTCGATTCTTCCCTGCAAAAAATAACCTCTTATGGATGCCATGAATTTTTCAAATAAATAACGGCGGCAGCCCCTGCCGCCGTTTTACTCTGCTTCCTGTTCCTCCTCCTGATGAAGCTTCAGGGTTACATAGCCCCTCTCCTCCTCATCGCCGCTTCCTTCTCCTTCGTTCTCCTCGTCAAAATCATCTACATCATCAAGATCATCAAAATCGTCAAAGTCATCCTCTTCTTTTTCCGTCTTCTTCTTTAAAAAGAAATAAACCCCTCCTGCTATCATGGCAAAAGCAGCCAGTGTACTAATACACTTGATTACCTTTTTCATAAAAATACCTTCCTTTCCTATTTCTATCATTTTCTTTTTAACTGTCAAGCATTCCGCTGTTTATTATAAATCCCCATTCCATAATTGTCCATAGAAAATTTTGGTGAAATCAGTGTAAAATTAGATTATCTTTTTAGAAATTCTTATATATCCCGGCTTAATTCTGGCAAAAGCAGAAAATTATGTAACATATTTTCGTTAACATATTTTTCTAATTGCAACATTTTTTCCGTATCAACAAGCTCTGAAAATTGAAGTGATGAAAGTATTTTATTAAAATCTATTTGTTCAAGAACTTTCTTTGTATAAGGACGTTTAGCATCCATAAATGCAACAGCAGAAAGAAAATGCTGAACACGCGCAGAATTTAAAATCAACATAGCAACATAGGCCATATCATATGTTGGAAAACATATAAAATAACTTGTGTCATCTGTCATAATTGGTATCCCGTCAAGTGAAGCAAGAACAGAAAAAAGTGGTTTTTTATAAAATCCGCTAACTCCCACTTTATATGGCGCATATGAGTAATCCCCAACTCCGAACATTGAGAAATCCGGTGCATTTTTATAAATTGCGCTTTTCCTTTTTAAAAAATAATCCTTATGTGATTCCAAATAATGCCATGTTTTTGGAGCATCTATTGCTATATGAGAAGTATTTTCCCTGATTTTTTTTTGCGTAACAATTACATATTTATTGGAATCAGATATAATTGGCAATTTAAACATGCTGCTCTTAATAAGAGGAAATACATAGCTATTTTCTATATCAACAGATTCCTTCAGGCCATTTACTAAAGAAATTCCATCAAAAGACAATTCCATCACTTTCGAACAATCATGCTTAACTCCTTGCCGCCATTCAAAACAGCAATTCCCTGAAAAATTTTCTCCGCCTGTAGCTAAATTACTGTAAAATTTTCCATCAGCATATCCAAAGGAACTTTTAATTTTTTGCGGTTCATAAAATGAATATATATTACATATATCAGCAGATATTTTGCCAACACTTAAATCGATTACCAGTAAACAGGCATTTGCACTGATTCCGAATACTTTTTTTGCATCAAATTCTAAAATATCACAAGAGATATATTCTGTATATGTGCGTTTCATTTCTACAAAAACATTTCTTGCAACTGAGGTTTTACACAGCATAGCAATTGTAGTATTCGTTCCACGAAAAGACGATACAAACTGAAGAATGATATATTCGCATATATCAAAATTGCTTGCTCCAGTAATCGCATCTATTCCCCTAAAACCTTTGAAATTCCTTTTAACAGGGATATTAGCAGAACCCAAACCAGATAACGTGCTATTATTTACCCACGGCGGATTCCCTACAACCAGTAATCGATCATTCATATTTGCAATTGTTTTTAAATCAAAGGTAAATATATCAGCATTAATAATCTGTACTTTAGGATCTGAAATATTATCTTTACATATTTCGCAGTATTTTGAATTAACTTCAATCCCTATAATCTTTGAGGCGTTAAATACCAAACTGCTTTTTATAAAACTGCCTATTCCACAAGTAGGTTCAATAATAACTGTCGGATCAATTCCTCTTTGATTCTTTAAATATTCACACACAGCAAGAGAAAAATATTCTGGTGTTTGATAATCTCCATATTCTCTCTTACCATTCATAATTAATTACTCCATCAACTTTATTATCCAACGAAATTACTCTTGCATACTTCAATCTCCATTGAAGTGCATTACTAATAGTTAAATACCCCTGCTCGGGAAGAAATTTCAAAATTTCATCAGCTAAATCATCATAGACAATCTCATCACCTGGTACATTTCTGTCTTCTAAAAAACCAATAATATCTTCTTTATAAGCTCCGTCCTCTATCATTTCTCTAAGACGCCTGGTAATCGTAAAATCAGCAGTTCGCCTTTTGTCAATGAATGTGCAATGTGTGAAATGAATTGAACATCTGCTGCCTGCATCCTGTTTGTCATATACAAATACTAAGAGATTATATCCTAAGCCATATATTTTTTGCCGAGCATTTTTGAATGGGCAGCTTGATTGAGGTTGTGTTATAGAAGTAACTTTTATATCCGTTAAAATATTTTCTTCAGGTAAATCAATTCCCTTTGCACTGTTACCGATGGTAACAATATAATTATCCAAAAGATACTGCTGGAATCTATGTTCTATATACGTGCCTACTGCTTTACCATCAGTAACTCCTAACAATTCTGAATGATTTTCTTCAGACATAAAGTTACAAAAAGTTTCCGCTTCTTTGATTAAATTATGAATTGTTAGTACAGATTTCATAAATAAAATCTCCTTTATCTAACTAATTATATTTCTAAAAAAGCAAAAGCAGCAACATCATCTGATACCACCGCTTTTGCTTTTCACACTAAAAGTATATTAAAAATCCAACTACATCCCTGTTTGGAACCGGGCCTGGATTATCATGATCTAATGCGGATAACAGGACTTGAACCTGCACGCCGTGGGCAATAGAACCTAAATCTATCGCGTCTGCCAATTCCGCCATATCCGCATATATTTAACAGCGAAGCTGTTACAAGCTGTTAAGAAAAAGATACCGGAAACATTGAAACAATATTTCCGGCCCCATGAGGCATCCGGGATTCGAACCCGGGACAACTTGATTAAAAGTCAAGTGCTCTACCGTCTGAGCTAATACCCCAACTATATATTTATAAAAGCAATTGCTTTTATAACCAAATAAACAGAAGCTCTCTGCCATCCAGTCTCTTCAACTGGGCTAGCTGGATTCGAACCAGCGAGTGCAGGAGTCAAAGTCCTGTGCCTTACCGCTTGGCGATAGCCCAAAACTCTCATCCTAAAGATGAAGGTGGATACAGGGATTCGAACCCTGGGCCTCCAGAGCCACAATCTGGCGCGCTAAC
>CANREH010000152.1 GCA_947629585.1 uncultured Lachnospiraceae bacterium
ATGGAGAAGTTAATTCTTCTGATGCTTTGTCAATATTGAAATATGCGGCAAAGCTAATTACAGAATTTTAGTGAAAAGGAATAAAACAACTAATATTAATATTGAATAATTTATAGAATTTATAATAAAAATACTTGCATTTTTTCTGTAACTGCTGTATACTATCAACAGTAGTTGCGGTGTATATTTGATGTACACTTGAGAGAGTCGGAGGAATCCGGCTCTCTTGTGTTATTTCATAGGAAATTTCTTCGGAATTTCCTATGAGGCCGCTTCCTTTGGAAACGGCTAAGATCCGAACAGATGCGGGCTTTGCCCGCTTTGTTCTGTGGACAGACAGGGAAGCCGCGGAAAATAGCCGTGAAGTCGGGCTGGAATGGTTCAGGAGGTTATATGCAGGATTTGAGTAGAGTGATGCCGATGATTACGCTCCGGGATCTGGTGATTTTTCCCGGGACGCTGATTTCGGTAGATGTGAAAAGAGAAGGAACGGTAGCGGCAGTGGAGCAGGCGATGCGGGGAGAGCAGCTCGTATATCTTGTGACGCAGAGGGAGCCTGTGACGGATGAGCCGACGATTGACGATCTGTACCCTGTTGGGACGATTGCCCATATCCGCCAGATTATCCGTCTGCCGGGGAAGGCGCTGCGCGTCATGGTGGAAGGGATTGCCAGAGGGCAGATTATTGAGCTTCTGCAGAGTGTCCCGTGCCTGGAGGCGTCCATTGAGGAAGTCGAGGAGACCGGGATTGACGATATCGGCGAGGCGGAGGCGCAGGCGCTTGCAAGGGAGCTGCGCCGTCTCTTAGAGCAGTATGTGGCTGTGACGGGCAGGAAAATTTCGATGACATGGGACAGGGAGCACGGCTCCGGGCGGTTCCTTGACGATATTATATCGGATATTATGCTCCATACGAAGGATAAAGCGGAGCTGCTGGCGCTTGCGGATGTGAAGAAGCGTTTTGAGCGTTTTTCCGTACTTTTGCAGCAGGAAATTGAGATTGGCACGTTTATCAAGGAATTTCAGTCGAAGGTCAGGGAAAAGGTAGATAAAAACCAAAAAGAATATATCATGCGGGAGCAGTTAAAGGTCATCAATGAGGAGCTTGGGGAAAGCAATACCACGACGGAGGCGGAAAATTATAAGGAAAAAGCCCTGGCGTTAAAGGCGAGCGATGAGGTAAAGGAAAAGATTTTAAAGGAAATCGACAGGTTCCGCAGCTATGGCTCTAATTCTTCGGAAAGCTCGGTGGTGCGCATCTATATTGAGACGCTGTTGGAGCTTCCCTGGGACCGTATGAGTAAGGATAATAATGATATCGGCAATGCCAAGAAGGTTTTGGATGAAGATCACTACGGCATGAAAAAGGTCAAGGAAAGGGTCGTGGAATTTCTTGCGGTCAGAGCTTTGACCGGAGGGGGCGACAGCCCGATTATCTGCCTGGTCGGGCCTCCGGGAACCGGGAAGACTTCGATCGCGAAATCCATAGCAAGGGCATTGGGAAAGGAATATGTGCGCGTCTGCCTGGGAGGTGTGCGCGATGAGGCGGAGATCCGCGGCCACAGGCGCACTTATGTGGCGGCGATGCCGGGCAGGATTGCCGCCGGGCTGAAACAGGCAGGCGTTAAGAATCCGCTGATGCTGCTGGACGAGGTGGATAAGCTGGGGAATGACTATAAAGGCGATCCGTCCTCAGCGCTTTTGGAGGTTTTGGACAGTGAGCAGAACGGGAAGTTTGTCGATCATTATGTGGAGATTCCGGTGGATCTGTCCGAGGTTTTGTTTATTGCGACGGCAAATGACGCGTCCAAGATTCCGCGCCCGCTGCTGGATCGGATGGAGATTATCGAGGTTTCCAGTTATACGGAAAATGAGAAGTTCCATATCGCGAAGGAGCATTTGATTAAAAAGCAGCGGAAGAAAAACGGCTTGAAGTCCTCGCAGATTTCTTTTAATGATAAGGCGATTGAAAAAATAATTTCCGGCTATACCAGGGAAGCGGGCGTCCGGAACCTGGAGAGGCGTATTTCAGAGATATGCAGGAAAGCGGCATTGAAGATTCTGGAAGGAGAGAAAAAATCGGTCAAGGTGACAGGAAAGAACCTGGAGGATTTTCTTGGGAAAGTGAAGTATACGCCGGATCAGAAGAACGAAAAGGATGAAATCGGCATTGTGCGCGGGCTTGCATGGACGAGTGTGGGCGGCGACACGCTGGAAATTGAAGTGAATATTATGCCGGGCGAAGGCAAGTTTGAGCTGACGGGGCAGCTTGGCGATGTGATGAAGGAATCCGCCAAGACCGGAATCAGCTATATCCGCTCGATTGCGCCTAAATATAATGTTGACGGGGAATATTTCCAGAAACATGATATCCATCTGCATATCCCGGAGGGGGCGACGCCAAAGGACGGCCCGTCTGCGGGCGTTACGATGGCGACGGCGGTATTTTCCGCTATTACGGAACAGAAGGTTGCCAGGGATCTCGCTATGACCGGGGAAATTACGTTAAGGGGGCGCGTTCTGCCGATCGGCGGCTTAAAGGAAAAGCTGCTGGCAGCGAAGGCGGCCGGGATTTCCAGGGTATTGGTTCCGGCGAAAAATAAAAAGGACGTGGAAGAACTGGATGAGGAAATCAAGAAGGGGATAGAAATCTGCTTTGTGGAAACCATGAAGGAAGTTCTTGAGTATGCTATTGTATAGGAGAAGTTTATGGTTATTAAAAACGTATCGTTAGAGACAGTCTGCGGCGTTACCAGCAGGCTGCCGGAAAATACGAGGATAGAAGTGGCATTTGCGGGGAAATCCAATGTCGGGAAGTCTTCCTTAATTAATACGCTGATGAACAGAAAGTCATTGGCGAGGACTTCCTCCAAGCCGGGCAAGACGCAGACTATCAATTTTTATAATATCAATGACGCCCTTTATTTTGTCGATCTCCCGGGTTATGGCTATGCCAACGCCAATGAAGAGGTAAAGGCGAAATGGGGGAAGATGGTAGAGCGCTATTTGCAGAAATCCGCCATGCTCCGGGTGGTGTTCCTGCTGATTGACATCCGCCATGCTCCGGGGGAAAATGATAAGCTGATGTATCAGTGGATTGTGAATAACGGGTTCAATCCGGTCATTATTGCGACCAAACTGGATAAAATCAAACGGAGCCAGGTAAAAAAGCAGGTGGACGCGATCAAAAATGGGCTGCATACGGTAGAAGGGACGCCGGTATTCTCGTTTTCTGCCCAGACAAAGCAGGGCAGAGAGGAAATATGGGAATTTATCGAAGAAATGATGGAACAGTTTTCATTCTCCCATTAGCGTTTTCATGACAAAGGCATAGACCTCCGTGCTTTTTTTCTGCCAGTTATTGCAGATCTGCTGTGCTTCCTGCTCGGAGGTCACATTGACCGTCAGATCAATCAGAGGTGAGTTGTTTTCTGTAATCGTGCAGCGCACATGATATTCCTCCGCGCCTTCCCGGAGATAATCGGAGCGGATGGATGCCTCTTCCCGGAGGGAATATTCATGGGCCTTTAGGTATTCGTCCATTTCTTCCCGAATCGTTTCGGAAATGTCATTTTTGAAAAAACCGAGGGTTTTCTTTCCCATATCCGTAATTCTGTAATACGTAGAATTACGGATTTTTTTGCTTTGGCACAAATCCTCCTCGACCAGCTCGGAAAGGGCCGTCTGGATATGGAAATAGTTGGTATATTGTTTTTCCAGGATAAATTCCGTCAATTGTGCGTTGGTCATTTCAAAATCGACTTTATTTAAGATGTAGAGAAGCATCAGTTTGTATAATGTTGTTACTTCTGATGGCATGGAATCCCCTCCCCGTATATAAATTCAATAGGTTTCAATTCAAGACCCGCCTGCGGGTCTGTTTTATATCTCGCTCCCTGAAAGGTGTTTCTTGCTTTTAGTTCATGGTTAATGAGGTTTAGCACTTCCCTTTTGCGGCTGCTCCATTCCGGCGCTAATAAAAGCGCTTTAGGCCCGTCCCCGGTCAGGCGGTGTATTACCATATCCTGCGGCAGCAGTTCCAGCGCGCAGATGATGAGATCTACATATTCCTCCATAGAAAGGAGCGGGAACTGCCCGAGATAATCGGCTAAATCCGTTCCTGACAGGACATGCAGAAGCTGCAGCTTGATTCCGTCCGGAATGGCAGGAATCCGGATGTTTGTCTGTGTCCCGGAGACCGGGACAGGCTTTCCTGCAAGATAAGAGACGGTCGCGAGCATCATTTCCCTGGTTTCCCAGGGAAGCCCGAAAATCACATGGACAACGGTTTCCAGGGAATGCTGTTTAAGGCGTGTCATGGCATCGTCAAATACAGGCAGGGAATAGCCGCGCCGGATAAAGGCTGCCGTCGTTTCGTGGATGGTCTGGAGGCCGAGCTCCATAAACACAGGTTTCCCAAAATCCGCTTTTAACTGCGAGAGAAGGCATAAAATATCTTCGCCCAGGCAGTCCGGCCTTGTCCCGATGGAAAGCCCGGCGATCTGTGGATGTGACAGGGCTTCGGAAAACAGGCTGTGCAGTACGGGAACAGGCGCGTAGGTATTGGTAAAGGACTGGAAATAAGCGATAAATTTTTTCCCGGCGGCTTTGCGGGAAGAGATTTCCCGGATGGCGCGGCTGATTTGCTCTGTCACATTGCCGCATTTTTTTGCCGCAAAATCCCCGGAGCCGCCTTCACTGCAGAAAATGCAGCCCCGGCTTCCCAGCGTGCCGTCCCGGTTGGGGCAGGTCATCCCGCCGTCTAAGGCAATTTTATAGACTTTTTCCCCAAACCGTTGCCGGAAATGGTAATCGAGGGAATGGTAGCGTTTTTCCCCGAACAAAACAGGAGCCGTCATTTCTTTATATGCGCTTTGACAGCGGCGCTCACGACATCAGCCACTCTTGGATCGAAGGCGGCGGGCATGATGTTGTCCTCGCTTAATTCTTCTTCGCTGACCAGCCCGGCAATGGCATTTGCGGCGGCGAGCTTCATTTCCTCGGTGATTTTGGATGCCCGTCCTTCCAGTGCGCCCCGAAAGATACCCGGAAAGGCGACCACGTTGTTGACCTGGTTCGGAAAATCGGATCTTCCTGTGCCGACCACTTTGGCGCCTGCCGCCTTTGCCTTATCCGGCATGATTTCCGGAACAGGATTTGCCATAGCAAATAAAATGGCGTCTTTATTCATGGAAGCGACCATTTCTTCGGTAACGATGCCCGGCGCGGAGACGCCGACAAAGATATCCGCTCCCCGCATGGCGTCCGCCAGGGAGCCTGTTTTTCCGGAAAGGTTGGTGGCTTCCATCATTTCCTTCTGCATCCAGTTTAAATTTTCAGAGGCTTTGGAAAGGATTCCGGAAATATCGCACATTACCACGTCCGGGAAGCCGTAGGTCAGCAGCAGCTTGGTGATTGCAATGCCTGCGGAGCCTGCGCCGTTGACAACAATATGGCATTCTTCCTTTGTTTTCCCAACCACCTTTAAGGCGTTGATAATGCCCGCCAGAACGACGATTGCCGTATCTAACAGCTCATTTAAGCGCGTCTCAATTTCAAAACAGCGCGGGGCGGAAATATCCTCCAGGTTGATGCCGCCGAAGGCCGGGGCGATATTGACGACTGTCTGGATGATTTCCTCGGTGTCCTGCGTGTCAAGGCAGAGAGGGAAGGCGTTGACACCGCCGAATTCCTTGAATAAGACGGCTTTTCCCTCCATGACCGGCATGGCGGCATAAGGGCCGATATTGCCAAGCACCAGGACTGCGCTGCCGTCCGACACGACGGCTACGGTGTTGGATTTGATGGTATATTGGTAAGCGGCCTCCGGATTTTCTGCAATCACCCTGCATGGCTCCGCAACGCCGGGGGTATAGGCAATCGCCAGATCTTCTTTGGAAGAAACCCTGCACTTCGGGGCGGTAGTAATTTTCCCATTCCATTCTTTATGTAACTGCAGTGCTTTTTCATTTACTGTCATATCTTTCACTTTTTTGTCTCCTTGTCTTGCTATTATTCTATGGTAACAGTTCAGCCAGACCGGGCTGACGGCTGAACTGCTGTATTCTCTAACATAGTATCATGGAAGAAAAATGAAATCAAGTTTTTTGAAAGGGAGATTTTCGGAGAAAACGGCTGATGCGGAAAATCTTAAGAAAAATTTAAGAGAGCTGTTAAAATAGAAAAGAAATCTTTATATAAAGGCATTTATCAGGGCTGTG
>CANREH010000153.1 GCA_947629585.1 uncultured Lachnospiraceae bacterium
GTGAAAGGCGTTGTCAAGGCAAGGAAAAAAGGAATGACATCGATTGTAATAAAAAATAAAAAGAAAACGGTCAGATTAAAAGTTACAGTAAAAAGATAATTATAAAATATCATGTATTAAAGGCGGGAATGGTATCATTTCTGCCTTTAGTAAAAAATCAGGCAGTATAAAATATTTTTGAAGCAAAACTGTAATAAGCATATCAATAATTTATGGTAAAAGGATATTAATATGATAGGGAAGCATGTTTTTAACGACTGGACAATCCGGGAATGTATTGGAAAAGGATCTTTTGGCAGTGTCTATCGAATTACCAGAGAAGATTTTGGCAGGGAATATGAGGCTGCATTAAAAGTAATTGAAGTTCCAAAAGAACAGGCAGAGGTAGATGCGATCAGAAGCGAAGGGCTGGAAGGAGAAAGTGTTACAGAATATTTCATGGGCATTGTGGAAGAGTTAGTGGAAGAGTTTGCACTGATGTCAAAATTGAAGGGAAATTCTAACATTGTCAGCTATGAATACCATTCTGTTGTACCAAAAGAAGATGGATTTGGATGGAATATCTATATCCGCATGGAACTTTTAAAACCATTTACATCCTATATTAAGGAACATACTATGACTGTTCGGGATGTGATCAAGCTTGGGATTGATATGTGTCAGGCCTTAGAAGTATGCCAGAAATATAATATTATTCACAGAGATATTAAATTAGAAAATATTTTTGTTTCTAATATAGGAGATTTTAAGTTAGGAGATTTTGGAATCGCAAGGCAGTTAGAAAAGACGTCTTCCGGGCTTTCTAAAAAAGGAACTTCTACCTATATGGCGCCGGAAATTTATAAGGGACTTCCTTATAATTCCACTGTGGACATTTATTCTTTGGGAATTGTGCTTTATCGGTTATTAAATAATAACCGTTCTCCGTTTCTTCCGGCAGCGCCAACACCAATACGGTTTTCTGACCGGGAAAAAGCCAATGTAATGCGGTTGAATGGGGAAAAGATGCCTAATCCGTGTAATGCCAGAGGCAGGCTTGCAGAAATTGTGCTGAAAGCATGTGCCTATGATCCAAAAGAACGCTATGGAAGCGCTTATGAGATGAGACAGGATCTTCAAAGTGTGTTATATGCAAAAGAAGAAAGAAAAGAGATAGAAAAAGATCCGTATGAGAATAAGGAAAAAGAGAAGAAAACAGAAGAAAAGGAAGAAAAATTTGTAAATTCATCTTCTGAATCAGATGAAAAGGGGAGGCTGTTGAAATTGCTGGCAGCGGTGACAGGGGTAATCTGCATTGCTGTTATAGGAATTGTGGGAACGAGAATTGTAAACAAAAATAATGATATAACAGACAGCACTGTTTCAGAGAATAGTTTGGAGGAAGATTTAGATGAGCAGGAATATCATGCAGCAGGTAATGAAATAGAAAATAAGGCGGCTGTTACGGAGAAAGGAATTAACATAGAAAAACAGGATGAAAAAGCAATACCTGATTTAGTATCGTTAAAACAGGATGAGGCTGTAAAAAATTTAAATATCAATGGATTTCAGGTAAAAGTGTTAAAAGAATTTTCTGAAGATGTAAAAAGCGGTAAGGTTATTCGACAAGAGCCGGATTCAGGAGAGAAAGTGAAAAAAGGAAGTGAAGTTACAATTTATGTTAGTAAAGGTGCAGAGAAAATTAGTGTTCCAAAAGTTACTGGATTATCAGTGAAACAGGCGAAAAGTCTGCTCAATGAAAGAAAACTGAAAATAAAACTTATATGGAAATATCATAATTCGATTGCAAAGGGAAAAATAATTGCACAAAAACCAAAAGAAAAGGTTAAAGTTAAGAAAAATGCGGTTGTGACCCTGAAAGCAAGCAAAGGGATTAAAAAAGTGAAAACTCCGTCGGTTATAGGATTATCAGAAGCAAAAGCAAAGACATTGTTAAAAAAGAATAAATTAAAAGTAAAAATAACATATCAATATCACGATTTTATAGAGAAAGGTCTTGTGGCGGATCAAAGCATTGAAAAAGGGAAAAAAATCGCAGTACATACGCTTATTAATATAAGTGTCAGTTTGGGAAGAAAAGAGGCAGTTGCGCCAAAAGCTCCCGACACTCCACCAAAAACGACGGAAGAGAAAACGACTCCTAAAAAGGAAAAAAAGAAAGGAGAGCAGGATTCAAATGCCGGCTGGCATCTTGTGAATTGAAAATTATGGAAAGAAAAAAGATGATTATTTATGGAAAGGATGGTGCGTACTATGAAAAGATGGAAAAAGTTTTTAAAATTAATAAATTTGGCTTTTGCAATAGTAATTCTTACTGGAATTTTTAATCATAATTATTTAAATGCAATGGCAGAGGATATCAGTGGAGAAGATGGCTTTACAGCAACAAAAAATTATCTTATCAATAATGGACACGCAAATGAGGAGAATAATGGTTATTATGTAGGAGCTCTGAATGAAGAACGTACAGAAGTCACGATGATATGGTATAACAGTTCTGAGAATAGTTTGGTATTTATGTATACCAGTATTGAGGACAGCGTAGTTTATAACTGTTCATTTAATATTTATGAAACAAGTATTACAGAGGGAAAAGTACTGGCTTCTTTTTCTTATGAAAATTCAAATGGGACAGCAGGAAATTTTTATACCGTTTTATACATGGCAATATACAAACCGGAATCTCCACTGTTTTTTTTCTCTGATGATTATATCAAGGGAACAACAGAAGAAAATGAGGGTTTAGACTGGTCTGAAAAAGGAAGGGAAGAGTTTCAAACGGCATTTAGTAAATGGCAGGTTTTGATGGAACAGGTTGTTAAAGTGCCTTTCAAAGAATTGGGATTTATTTCTTTACCTGAGGATATATCGGAACAGGAAAAAATTTCAGTAACCGGAGTTACAGTAAAACAGACCCAGGCATATCTGAAATCCTCAGCAGATTATCTTGATATGGGAACAGATTTTGTAACAGTTTTGCCGGAAAATGCGGCAAATAAAGAGTATGACATAACGTCGTCGGATTCTTCGGTTGCGTATGTAGGTGAGGATAACAAGGTTTATCCGCGTAAGAACGGAACTGCTGTGATTACGGTTACGACAAAGGACGGCGGGTATACTGCGGAATGCACGGTGGTTGTAGAGCTTGAGGAAGAAAAGCAGGAGCCAGAAAAGCCAGAGCCGGAAAAGCCGGAAAAAATTCCGGTAACTGGCGTTACAGTAAAACAAACCCAGGTATACCTCAGATCTCTGACGGATTATCTTGATATGGGAACGGATTTTGTAACAGTTTTTCCAAACAATGCGACCAATAAAGAATATAGTGTAACGTCGTCGGATTCCTCGATTGCGTATGTAGGCGGGGATAACAAGGTTTATCCGCGTAAAGACGGAACTGCTTTGATTACCGTTACAACAGAGAATGGGTATATTGCAGAATGTATAGTAATTGTGGAATTAGGCGGGGAAAAAACAAAAGAAAAATCGGTTATTCATGCAAAATCCCTGAAAAAAAGTTATGGAAGCGGAACTTTTTATTTGGGGGCGACAGCAGATGGGGATGGGAAATTAAGTTATGCAAGCAGTAATAAAAAAGTTGCTGTTATTTCGTCAACGGGGGAGGTTACGCTGAAAAGCTTTGGCAAAACGACGATAACAATAAAAGCAGCGGAAACGGAAAATTATACTTCTGCGTCAAAGAAAATTACCTTAACCGTGTCCCCGGCAAAAGCAAAAATCAATAAACTGTTTTCTAAGGAAAAGAAATCCATGTCAGTTAACTGGAATCCGGTAAAGGGCAATGTTAATTATCAAGTCCAAATATCATTAAATAAAAGCTTTAACAAGCACACAATACAGCGTTCTATTAAGAAAAATAAAGCCGGGGTTTCTCTCTTGCAAAGTGGTAAAACATATTATGTAAGAGTGCGGGCATATGGGAAAAAAGGAAGTAAAAAATATTTTGGCAGTTGGAGCAGTATAAGATCAGTAAAGATAAAATAATGATTGGAAAAAAGTAAAAGATAATCATCGGCAGCAATGATTGCTGTGATTATATACAATACAATTAAAAAGGAGGAGGAACTTTCTATGAAATTAAGAAAACAAATACTGGCTGTGGCCTTGGCGGTATCGATGGCGGTATCATGTCCTGGTGCGCCGGGAATTCAGGTTACAGGCGTGAAAGCTGCAGGAGAGACGGAAACGCAGACTGGCGGAGGCAATGTGGAAGCAGATGGAAACGGATCTTTAACGACAACTTCAGGAGAAGAAGGAACGGAAGAAGCGATCAAGATTACAAAGATGACTATTGCGAATACCTATTATAACGTAGGCGACAAATTTCCGCTGTATATGGAATTTCAGACGGAAGAAAATTTGGATGATGATGAATATTCTAATTTGGTTTTAAACGTGAAGGATACAGCTGCTGGTAAAGACATAGCGGTAGTAACTGGCGCTTCCATCAATGGGGGACGACGGTACTATTTCCAGACATCGGAAGAAGAGGAATATGCGGATGTCGAAAGCGGGAAAAGTTATTCCCTTGATTTTACTATTTCTATTGTCAAAAATGATTCTTTCAAGCAGGAAATAAAGACAGAATCGAAAACGGTTTCCTTCCAAAATAAGAGCGTCTGGTCTGACAGGAAATACCTGGATACGGGAAGAGAAAGTTATTATCTTAATGATTTGAATTTTGTGCTTCCGGTGGCAGATAATAAGAGATTGGAGGCTGTGTATTTAGTAAACCAGCAGGGAAAAGTGGTAGCAGGTACAGAAGAAGGTGAATATTTTTCGTCAGGAAGCGGCGATGATGAGAGATATCAGGGAATTTTTAATAATAAGGTTTCTTTGGTAGGAGGAAAGCTTTATAGCGTATCAAAAACATTTTACAGATCAAGGAAGATAGAATCAGGAAATCTTCAAATTATGGTACGTTTTGAAGATGGAGAGACCTATTTTATAAAAGAAGATGTATTTCAGGTAACGGAAGCTCCTTATATTTCCAGTGTCGGTATCGGTATTTTGTTTGCCGGAGAAGATGACATTGTTATAGGCGTATCGGGAAACCATATTGATTTCACTAAGCTGTCTCTGGTGCTGAAGGGAGAAAAAGCAGGAAAAGTAGTGGGAAGATCGGTAAGTTCTGTGACGACAAGCCAACAGAAAGAAGCTTTTTATACTATTCGTTGGGAAGAGGGATATCAACCGATAAATAATGACTTTTATAATGTGAAATTTCAGTATCCTGAAGCAGTAATCGTTGAGGATACTGAAAAAGAAGTAGTATATTATGGTAATACCTTTACCTTTCCGTGGAATCCAAGGACAGATTCGATTGAATTGTATAGTAGGGAGCTTTCCGGGCAGGTGTCTTATGAAATAAAGAAATCCGATTCCAGTGACAGTGATGTGCTGAAGTCAGGGACTGTTGATGTGGACAATAGCCATCATATTGTAATGCCATTGGAGGGGGCATGTAAAGTAAGCGGTGAATATTATTTTTCTGTTACTTATAAGGACAGCAATGGCGCAAAGAAAACAATTGGCATTTATGAAGATATTTATGTGAATGGCAGTGCTTCTGGCGGAAGCGGGGATTCTCTCCGGCCTTCCAGCAGTTATTTAAGTAATTATTTTTATTTATCCAATCAGACGGAATTTTTATTTACAGCAGGGCTTTACTGCAATGATGAAAGCAAGTTTTCGGAAGAATGCAGCGCTGTAATCCGCAATAAAAATACTGGTGCAGAACTTGGGACAGTTTCTTTGACTAAGCAGAAAAGATCTGGAAACAGCCAATACTATTCTTATTCAGGTTCTTACCGCGGTAATTTGGGAGCAGGCAGATATACCCTGTCATTTCAGCCGGATAAGGAGACAGAGCTTACGTATGATTTTTATGTTTTAGACAGCAGTAAATTATGTGTAACAGGTCATTTTAATGAGCAGGACAGAGTTTATCTTTCTTTTGGTTCTTCTGATGTAGCAAAATGGTACTGCAGCGAGGAAAACCAGAAAAAGCTTTCTGTCCAGGTGTTTGATA
>CANREH010000154.1 GCA_947629585.1 uncultured Lachnospiraceae bacterium
TTCCTGCGCCAACTGCTGAATCCTCGCGGCAATCACAGCCGCCTCCAGCTCTATTTTATCCCTTTCCTGCTCCTTCCGTCCGTCCGGCTTTTCCTCCTTCGTCCTTGTCACCAGTAAAAGCTCGCTTCTCTCCCCCGCCTCTTCCCCGTCTTTTCCGGGATAGAGCGCCGCTTTCTCATCATAGGCAATCCTTCCGAACTGCTTCCCCATGATCCGGTAAAACAGGTAATTAACCGTATCCAGGACAGTTTTCCGGCTTCGGAAATTCCTGCTTAAATGAATCCTGATACTGTCAGCCTCCGGCTTTCCATCCGTATGGCCGATATCCGTATCCGAATACGTGCGGTATTTTTCCATAAACAGCTCCGGCACGGCGAGACGGAACTTATAAATGCTCTGCTTGACATCCCCTACCATAAACAGGTTCTTTCCTCTCGAAACCGCTGTCAGGATCGCTTCCTGCAGGCGGTTGCTGTCCTGATACTCGTCAATCAGGATTTCCTCAAAATATTCCCGGAGCTCTAAGGCGGCTTTCGTCGGGTTTCCCTCTGCATCCGCCAAAAGCCGGAAAGCAAAGTGCTCCTGATCGGAAAAATCAAGGACATTTCTTTCCTTTTTCTCCTCCGCATACGCTTCCTTAAATTTCCCTGCAAGGTCCAATAATGCAAGCATCGGCTTTCTGATCCCCTCCAGTTCCCGGAGCACCTCTTTTCCGGCCCCGGTTTCCTGCCCTTTTGGAATCTCCGGAAAATAAGACTCCTTAACAGACATCACCAGCTTTTTCAGGGAATCCCTGCCCTTTTTCACCTCTTCTATAAGCTCCTGCCCGGCAGCTTCCTTTTCCTCCGCCTTCACCCGCGCAAGCCTTGTAAAAGCTGTTTTGTCAAAGGCTTCCGCCAGCTCTTCATAGCCTTCTTTGGAAAGCAGTCCCTCCAGCAGCCGCAAATCTTTTCCCAGCGTCTCCCGGTAGCTTTCCAGCCCGGCATTTTCACAGACAAGGATCAGCCTTTCCGCCTCCTGCTTACAGCCTGCAAGCTCCGCCCGCAGATACCACAGCAGCTTCTTTACCCACGCCTGTTCCTCCAGAGGAACCGATAAACAGCCCCTGATTTCCTCCCTGCGCTCCTCAAGCCACTGATCGGGGTCCGGGTAAGCCGCCGCCGCTTCGTAGAGAGAAAGTATCATTTCCTCTATATTCTCATCGCTTCTTCCGGGCGCATAGCTGTCCGCAAGCTGCAAAAAGCCTTCCTCCCCTTTTTCATATTCCTCTTCCAGCAGCTTTTCCAGCACATCCTCTTTCATCAGCTTTAATTCCGCCTGATCCGCGATCCGGAAGGAAGGGTCTAACTCAATTAATTGGAAATGGTTTCTTAAAACCTCCGCACAGAAACTGTCAATCGTCATGATATGGCAGTGCCGCAATAACGCCATCTGCTTCTGCAGATTTTTATCCTCCGGGTGTTCCTGGAAACGCTCCTCCAAAATCCGCTCCATCCTCTCCCGCATTTCCGCGGCGGCAGCATTCGTAAACGTCACGACAAGCAGACGGTCAATATCCACCGGGTTCTCTTTTGTAATTAAATTGAAAATCCGCTCCACCAAAACGCTTGTCTTCCCCGAGCCTGCGGCGGCGGAAACAAGAATATTACAGCCCTTAAGCGCAATCGCCTTTTTCTGTTCCTGTGTCCGCTCCATTTACGTTTCCTCCTCTCCCCACGACAGGATATCCTCCGGGACCTCCTCTTTGGAAAGCCGCCGGAAACCGCCGGGCTGCGCTGTGTCTTTGGGGCTGCACATTTCCCGGAAACTGCAGTAGAGACACGCCGTATCCTCCCCTGATTTCTGATACGGATTGCGCTCCGACTTTCCGTCAAGAATCCCTTTCCCAATCTCCTTTAACTTTCCCTGCACATATCCCGTCAGGGCAGCCAGTTCTTTTTCCTCCGCCACATCCGACAGGCGCCTGTCAATCTCCCCTTTGGAAGAAATGGAGCAGGGAATGACATCCGACCGCATGGACGGGACCAGCTCCCCATTGTCCACCAGCTTTTTGTCCTGCCGCAAAAGCGCCTCTATGCTGCCGTTAGAAATCCCGTCCAGCTTTAACATCCGGCGCCTGTCCTCTTCCTGCGGATTTTTTTTCTTTATGAACGGATCGCCAATCCGGTAATAATACCCTCCCGCGATGGTCCGCTCTTCCGTTTTCCCGGCAATTTCTATTCCTGCCGATAAATATACCATAAGCTGCATCTGCAGTCCATAATAAACATCGGATAAGGAAAATTCTTTTTTCCCTGTTTTATAGTCCACAATGCGCACATAAAACGGCGCTTCCGCAGAGCTGTCCAGGCGGTCAATCTGTCCTAACAGCTTCATGTTCTCTGTTTCCGATAAGGCAAAGCCTGTGCTGGACAGATCCATTCTGGAAAAATTCAGCTCATACCCGGCAGGCTCCATATGGCCTTCCTGCACCTGATATACTAAAATTTCCGCCGTCCTCGCCATCATTGCCTTCATCCGTTTTAACAAATGCTGATTGCGGAAAGAGCTTACTAACAGCGCATGGGCTCCCGGGACAGAACCGTTTCCAAGCGCTTCCTCCAGGCTCTCGTCCGCAAGCCGGGCGGCTTCCCCTTCCTGCAGGCCGTGCCAGCCCTGTTCCCCCGAAGACGCCTTTTCCCCAAAAATACGCAGCGCCTCATGGAAAACATTCCCGATATCGACGGAGCGCAGCACAAACTCCTGGCGTTCCTTTAATCTAAGCCCATATGCCAGGAAATGCGCATACTGGCAGGCGGCATATTTTTCAAACCTTGTCACGCCCCCGATCAGGTCATTCCCATATAAAAGCTTTGCCACCCTCGACGGAAGCTGCCCGCCCTTCCCGCCCCCAAAGGCACAGGAAAGAAAATCCGCAAGCTGCTCTTTCCCCTGTCCTGCATAATGATAAAACAGGGCTTTCCAAAGCGGCGGCTGCTTCTCCCAGCCCTGGAATGAGCGCAGTCCTTTCAGGAAAGAAAACTCTCCCAAATCATCCCCGGCTCCCGTTTCTTTTTCCAGCCCCGGAAACAGCGCCGTAATCTTATGAAGCAGATAAGACGGGCGCATCGGTTCACATTCCGGATTCATGCGGCAGTAGGAAAGATATAAATAGGAATCCGGTTTTGTCAGCGCCAGATACAGATAATACTGCCCGCGGTAGCTTAACTGCCTCTGCGTCGGCGCAAGCTCGAATTTGCGGCTGCTTAAATATTCCCGTTCCAAATCCGATAAAATGCCGCCTTTTCCTCCGGTTTTCGGCACAATCCCGTCATTCAGCCCGATAAAAAACAAAATCTTCACATGGTTCAGCCGGGTACGCTCCAAATCCCCGATAATAACCTGATCAAGCCCCGGCGGGATTAACCCGATCTTAACCTCTGCAATCCCGGCATCGAACAGCTCCATAAATTCCTTTAAAGAAACCTCTTCTTCTCCCAACAGCTCCGCCATGCGCTCCAGGAGCTCCATCACTTTCGGATAAACCTGCGCATATTCCCGTTCCAGGCCATGCTCCCCGTTTTCCCGGAAAAAACGTTCATATCCCCGGAGCTGTTTTTCTGCACAGACCGCCCGGCTGTACTCATACAAGGCCAGGACATAATCCAGCACGGTAGACTTCTTTTTCATGATCTGCCCCGCCGAAGGCGCAATCAGTTCTATCAGCCGCTCCCTAAGCTCATTCAGTTCCGGGAGCTGTTCTTCCGCCTCTTTCGAATAAGCCTTTTCCCATACCTTTTTCCACGATGCGTATCCCCGGATCCCGGTCGCAAGCACATAATTTTCCAGCCGATCCTTTTCCTCCTTTGTCAGCGGCAAAAGCCCATTGCCCAGATGTCGGAAGACTGCCTCATAGCTCCATCCCCTGTCAAACATGGCAAGAAAGGAGCGCAAAAACTCCACATAGGGATTGGATAAAATATTCTTTTTATAATCCATGAAAAACGGAATTCCTTCTTTTTTAAAGCAATACGAAGAAATTTCTGCATATCCGGCAATATCCCCGGTCAGCACGGCAATATCCCGGTAACGGTACCCTTTTCTGACAAACGTTTTGATTTTCTTTAAAACCTGCCTAAGCTCCTCCTCCCGGTTCTCCGCCGCAGACAGAGCAATTCTCTCCGGCGTTTTTTCATAAGGACGGTTCGGATAGCGGAACAGCATTTTTTCCAGATGGGCAAGCTCCGGCGCCCTCTGAAAACGGTAAGGGATCTCCCCCTTCTGCGGATATATAATTTCCCATTCATTTCCGGTTTCCACCGCCAGACGCCTTAACTGCGAAATCATCTTCTGGCTCATGGAAAACAGCTCAAATTCCTCTCCTTCTCTCGCAGGATCCTCCCTGCGATCCATTGTAACCGTAACCCTTACTTCTTTTGCACAGAAAAAAATTTTCCGCAGCGCCTCCACCTGCACCGGGGTAAATCCGGTAAAGCCGTCAAAGCAGATCACACTGTCCCGGATCATTTCCGAACGGCCGACACATTCCGTAAGGCGGACTAAGATTTCTTCCGCCGTCAAAAACTTCTCCCGCTTAAATTCCCGGAAAGCTTTCATGATTTTCTGGGCGTCCTTTAATTTTCCTTCCAGCATGGGGCGCAGGCCCGCTTCCGCTATCATTTCCTCTAATTCCTGTTCTCCCACGCCGTACTGTTCAAATTCCGATAAAAGAGATTTTAATTCGCTTAAAAATCCCAGCTTCTTACTGTCTCCCCGGAAAAAATGAAGGGAATCCCTGCATTCGGAAAGGACGCGCCGCAGCACCATATTCTTCCCCATATCGTCCAGCACTGGCAGCTCTTTCAGCCCGAGCTCGTCAAACACGCGCAGGGCAAGGCGCAGAAAGCTCAAGACGTCAATATTTAAAATGACATTCCCTGCCTGTTCCAGCACAAGCTCCCTCTGCGTTTCCAGCGTAAACTGCTCCGGCACAATCAAAAGATAAGTATTCTCCGGGCAGGCCGCTGCTTCCCTGCAGACCGATCGGTACAAAAAGGAAGATTTTCCGGTTCCGGCGCTTCCTAAAATTAACTGTACCTTCATAAATTTATCCCCTTCTCTTATTTTTGCCTTTACGTAAAAAACGTAACAGTTCAGCCATGCTTAATTTGGCTGCTTTGCAGCCTGTTTCGCCGTATGGCTGAACTGTTACTAAATTTCCATTAAATATTCTGAACCGCTTCCTGAATGCCGTCGGACATTTCTAAAATATCAGCAGACTGCGCCGTAATCTTTTCCGTAGAAGAAACAATACCTTCTACCTCATAAGACACGTCATCAATCGACACTAACAAAGCTTTGATGGATTCAATCCCTTCATCAAGCTTCGGAAGCATGCCGTTTGCCCTATCATTATTCTCCACGATCAACTGCTTCGTGGAATCTGAAAGGCTGCGGATCTCCTCTGCCACAACCGCAAATCCCTTCCCGGCATCTCCTGCCCTTGCCGCCTCAATGTTGGCATTTAAACTCAATAAGCTGGTATTGGAAGCGATTTCCTCAATATCCAAGTTGGACTGCTTGTACACATCAATAAACTGTGAAATCGCTGTCAGGGCATCCCTGAGCTTCGTACATTCCTCGTTGATATTTTTCACCTGGGACGCAATATTTTCCGCCTTTTTCGCTGTCATCTCGTTGGCGTCCGTCAGATCGGCAATCCCGTCTCCCAGAGAAATAAACTTATGGATAATCTGCGTCAGCTTATCGCTGTGAATCTGGTGCTCCCTCATGCTTTCCTCGTGCATGATCTCCACTTCTTCTTTTTCCTTTTCCGCCAGCGCTTTCAGATAATAAATGCAGTTGCTCTCTTTATTGACGCCATTAAAGATCGCCGTCGCCATTTCCTTACAGGTATCGTACCCGCAGCAGGAACAGTTAATATTCCTTTTTTCCTCTGTCATCTTATTC
>CANREH010000155.1 GCA_947629585.1 uncultured Lachnospiraceae bacterium
TCAACAGTCAGTTCCAATCTAGCTTATAAACCGCAGTTTGTATCAAACAATTATAAAGAAGGCCGTAAAGTACTCACTTCGATTGAAAGTGAGCTTTTATCGTGTGACGAATTCTTGATAAGTGTAGCGTTTATAACGATGAGCGGGGTAACGCCGCTTCTGCAGACTCTAAAACAATTGGAAGAACGGCATATTCCGGGCAAAATTCTGACTACAAATTATTTGAATTTCAGTGAGCCGAAAGCGCTTGCGAAATTGTCACAGTTTACGAATATTGTAATAAAAATGTATTCCGTTGACGAAGCGCAGAATGGATTTCATACGAAGGGATATATTTTTCGAAAAGGAAGTATTTATCGGATTATTGTTGGCAGTTCCAATATGACGCTTGGTGCGCTGACAAAAAATCATGAATGGAATACGAAGCTGGTTTCTACTGATCACGGCGAATATTTGAAGGATGTACTTGATGAGTTTAATCAATTATGGAATTCGGATGCGGCGTTGGCGTATGATTCATTTTTTGAAAAGTATGCGGCAGCGTATCGTTTGATAAAACAGCAGCGCCACATTGCTCTGCAGGAAGATATACCGCGGATGGAAACATATCGGTTGACGCCTAACCAGATGCAGGTAGACTTCATCGTGAATCTTAAAAAATTGCGTGAAGAGGGTGAATCGCGAGCACTGCTGATTTCTGCGACTGGTACAGGAAAAACATACGCGTCGGCATTTGCGCTGCGTGAGGAATCACCAAAAAGGGCACTTTTCCTTGTACACAGAGAACAGATTGCGAGACAGGCGATCGCGAGTTATAAAAAAGTATTTGGAACAAAGAAAACGTTTGGGCTGCTGTCAGGAAATTCGAAAGATTATGATGCAGACTATTTATTTTCCACGATGCAGATGATGGCAAAGCCGGAGGTGATGGGCAATTTTAAGAAAGACGAGTTTCAGATGATCATTATTGATGAGGCCCATAGGATTGGCGCGTCAAGCTATCAGAATATTATAAACTATTTTCAGCCGCAATTTTGGCTGGGCATGACAGCCTCGCCGGAACGAACAGATAATTATGATGTTTATCAGGCATTTGATCATAATATTGCTTGTGAGATCCGCTTGCAGCAGGCATTGGAGGAAGATCTGCTTTGTCCGTTCCATTATTTCGGGATCACGGATTTGGAGATTGATGGAGAATCGGTAAATGAAAAAACCGGTTTTCGTGATTTCAGTCGTTTGACATCGGATACACGTGTGAAATATGTCATTGAGCAGATGGAGTTTTATGGTTACAGCGGAGACCGGGTGAAAGGGCTGATTTTTTGCAGTTCAAAAAAAGAGGCCGTTGTACTTAGCGAAAAGTTTAACCAACAGGGATATCGAACGGCGGCTTTGACCGGCGATGACCCGCAGGAAGCAAGAGAAGCGGCAATCGAACGCTTGGTATCCGCGAATGATGAGAATAAACTGGACTATATTCTCACTGTAGATATTTTTAATGAGGGCGTTGACATTCCGGAGATTAATCAGGTTATTCTGCTTAGACCAACAGAATCGCCGATCGTTTTTGTTCAGCAGCTGGGACGCGGACTTCGCAAGTCTCCGGAAAAAGAATACGTTGTTGTATTGGATTTTATCGGAAATTATCGAAACAATTTTATGATTCCGATTGCGTTATCAGGAGACCGCAGTTACAATAAGGATAATCTGAGAAGATACGTATTGGAAGGAGAGCGGATCATTCCTGGAGCTTCAACGATCCATTTTGATGAGATTTCTAAAAAACGTGTATTTGCAGCGATTGATGCGGCAAATTTTATAGACATAAAGTTGATGAAAGAAAACTATAAAAATTTGAAAAATAAGCTCGGCCATATTCCGGCGCTTACGGATTTTGATAAGTATGGCGAGATGGATGTGCTGAGAATTTTTGATAATAAAAATCTTGGTTCGTATTACAAATTTTTGGTTAAGTACGAAAAAGAATATACGGTACGCCTGAACCAGGCGGAAGAAAATGTGATTGAGTTCATTTCGAAAAAGCTGGCCAGTGGAAAACGTATTCATGAATTGTTATTATTGAAGCGAATGCTTGCATATCATAATGGCTTGATTGACCGGCTGCGTGATGCCCTGCGCAGAGAATATCATATGGAGCTTCAGGAAAAAACGAAGGCAAATGTAATAAGGGTTATGACGAACGAGTTTCCGGCGGGCTCAAGCAAAAATACATATTCAAATTGTATCTTTTTGCAGGAAGACAAGGCGAATGCAGATTACCAGATTTCCGAATCTTTTCATAAGATGCTGGATAATCCAGACTTCCGGGGTATTCTGGAGGAACTGCTTGATTTTGGGATTATGCGCTGTCATATAAATTACAGCAATCGATACATGGATACGGATTTTGTGCTTTATCAGAAATATACATATGAGGATGTCTGTCGTTTGCTGAACTGGGAAAACAATGAAGTTCCCCTGAATATAGGCGGATATAAATACGATAAAAATACCGGGACATTTCCGGTGTTTATCAATTATGATAAGTCGGCGGATATTCAGGACACGATTAAGTATGAAGACCATTTCGAGAGTGAGAACCGCCTGATTGCAATATCCAAACAGAGCAGAACGATGGAATCGGAGGATGTCCAGAATTTTCTGCATGCGGAAGAGCGAGGAATTAAGGTGGAACTTTTTGTCCGCAAAAATAAAGATGATAAAATTTCCAAAGAGTTTTATTATTTAGGCAGGATGAAGGCGAGCGGCAGAGCAAGGGAATTCATTATGGCGAATACTGATAAAACTGCGGTAGAAATCGAGTGGATTCTGGATACGCCGGTTCGGGATGATATCTATGAATATATTGTAAAGGGTTAATAACGGGAGGAAACATTATGAAGACAATCCATGTAGCTGCGGCCATTATCACTCATGGCAGTGAAATCTTTGCCACCCAGCGCGGTTACGGTGACTTCAAAGGCGGCTGGGAGTTCCCCGGAGGCAAGATTGAGCCCGGTGAGACGTCCAGGCAGGCGCTTAAACGGGAGATCATGGAGGAACTTGGCGCGGAGATCGAGGTGGGGGACTGGCTTGACAGGATCGAGTATGACTACCCGAATTTTCACCTTTCTATGGACTGTTTCTGGTGCACCGTCCGTTCCGGCAGGCTGGTTCTGAAAGAACACGAGGCCGCCCGGTGGCTGACGAAGGATACTTTGGGCAGCGTGGACTGGCTGCCGGCGGATCAGAGCGTGATCGAGAAAGTGCGGGAGCATCTGGCGAAAGGATAAGGTGTGGTGGAAGCTGTGTTATGGACGTAAAGGAATTCTTGCCAAATATTTTTCTTCCAGTTATAATGAAGTGGCAGCAGAAAATCAGCAAGTCAGAATAATTGATGGAATTGAAGTAAAAAGCGGCGTATATTCATTGAAAACTTAAATAAATATAGTTAAGAAAGCAAAGAACATGCCGAGTTCGAATAGAGGATGTTTTCCAGCCTTTTCTTTTGCTTTGTGATGTTAATATGATGTTATGGAGATAAGGCGATTACTTTCATTACCCGGAACAAAATGCTGTTGAAATTCCTGCTGGATTATGATAGTATCTTATTTTTGACAGTTTAAATGCGGGGACACTTGATAATTTCAAGGATTCCTTGCACTTTTGAATAGCTAAAGATGTAGCTATATATTATTACCTCAACTTTCCCACCAGCATAACTGGCATTAGAACTTGATTTTTTAACAAAATTAAAAATGAATACTGGGGAGTATTGAAAGGAAAAGATTAGTGTTGAGTAATAATCTGCTTATAATTTTGTGAGAAAAACCCTTAGAAATAGAAATGCAGGATATTTAAGTCCCTTGAGATAATATATATGATAAGGATATTTGCTAAGTAATTAGTTGGAACCAGGGAGGAAAATGGAGAAATGAGTACATATTTTACATTTATTGATTTGTTTGCGGGGATTGGAGGAATAAGAATTGCATATGAAAATGCTGGGGGGGGTGAGTGCGTATACTCCAGTGAATGAAACAAATTTAGTCAGCAAACCTATGAGGCGAATTTTGGAGAAGTTCCAGATGGAGATATTACGAAGATAGATGCAAAAGAAATACCAGATCACGATATTTTGGTAGCAGATTTCCCGTGCCAGCCATTTTCGATTGCCGGTGTTTCAAAGAAAAACAGTTTGGGAAGAGCAACGGGCTTTGCTGATAAGACGCAGAGAACGCTGTTCTTTGATATATGCCGGATTCTGAAAGAGAAACGGCCTAAAGCATTTATGCTGGAAAATGTAAAGAATTTGTGTAGCCATGATAAGGGACGAACATTTAGGGTGATTTTGGAATCTTTAAATGAATTAAAAAAGAAGGATCAAACTAACGACAATAAAATGAAAAGAAGGAACATAAAATGCCAAACAATATAAATATGAGGCGTGTTGATGCCAAAATAAGGGAACTGTTTGATGGGAAAGTAGATATGTCTGATTTCCCAAATGACAATACAAAACACTTTGAAACAAGGGCGCTGGCAACAATGGCACTGGTTATGAATACTGATCTGGAAATAGATCAGGCGTGCAAGCATATAACGGATGGATATAAGGATATGGGAATTGATGCTGTTTTCCTTGATGAATCCCAACAAAAATTATTTGTGGTTCAAAGTAAATGGTATTCCAATGGTACAGGTGCAATTACACAAGAGGAAATGGGGAGTTTCGCTGAAGGTATAAGTCGTATTCTTAATGATGATTTAAACGGTGCCAACAGTAAAATAATGGCTAAATCCATGGATATAGACAAGGCGTTGACTCAGATGGGGTATCAGATACATGCTGTATATATACATACAGGAAATCAAAAAGCGGATAAATATGTAATGCGGCCAATTGATCAGCTGATGTGTTCAACGAATGATGAAATAAGTACAATTTTGCTTTTTGATGAATACTATTTTAAAGACATATATTCATATCTGTCTAATGGGCAGGAACAATCACAAATTGATATTGATGACGTCATTCTTTCTAATTGGGGTAAAATCGATATGCCCTTTACAGCATATTACGGAACAGTATCTGCTGCAACTATAGGAGAATGGTATAAGATTTATGGTAATAAGCTATTTGCAAAAAATATTCGATTTTATAAAGGTAATACAGAAGTAAATGCTGGTATGAGAAAAGTTTTACTTCAGGAACCGGAAAAATTCTATTATTACAATAATGGCATAAAACTTCTGTGTAGCTTGATTCAAAGAAAAGCGAAAAACAGCACGACGACGGATACGGGATTGTTTGCTTTAGAAGGTGTTTCTCTTGTAAATGGTGCACAAACTACGGGTACAATTGGTGATGTTTATAAGGAGAACCCGGAACAGGTTGCTAAGGCAAAAGTTATGATTCAAATTATAGACTTAAGTAATGTTGATGCGGACACTTCGTCACAGATAACTAAGTTATCGAATACACAAAACAGAATAGAAAGTAAAGATTTTGCTTCACTTGATCCAGTACAAGAAAAATTAAGGAAGGAATTGTCCTTTGTTCATTATGAATATCTTTATAAGAGCGGGAGTATAATTTCAAATTCGGACAAGCAGATTTCGTTTGATGAGGCAATTGTCGCTATAGCATGTCTAAATAATGATATTTCATTTGCAGTAATGGCGAAAGGAAATGTCGGTGCTTTATCAGAAGATATTACAAAAGCGCCATATAAAGTGTTGTTTAATTCGGCGACAAATTCATACGAACTGTTAAATTCCGTATTATTAATGCGAGAGATTGAAAAGTATTTACGGACAAAAAAAGAGCAGTCAATTAATAATAGAAGTCGATTGGTAAGTATACACGGAAACAGGTTTATTCTGCACGCTGTTTTACAAAA
>CANREH010000156.1 GCA_947629585.1 uncultured Lachnospiraceae bacterium
AATAGTGAAAATTGCCCCTTACGAGTAAACTCGACGGTTCAATTTTCCTATTTTTGCCGCATGGCTGAACTGTTACATATTTTCACAAATTTCCATAATTTTCCCTTCCTTTTTTAGACAGGCTATGTTATAATCTTAAAAAAGAAAAGGGAGGTATTTTATGGAGAAGGCACAGAAAATTTACCAGAGGGGACACAATAAGACTTATATGAGGATTATTCCGGGGCATTTTGCCACGAACCATTCCCATATTAACTATTATATCGATATGACGACGATTAAGATCCGCCAGAATGAGGCGCAGGACGTTGCCCATACGATTGCGAGCCAGTATTCTTATTCTAATGTTATTGACACGATTATCTGTATGGACGGCTGCGAAGTGATCGGCGCTTATCTTGCGGATGAGCTGAAAAATGCGGGGATTATGTCCTTGAACCGCCATGAGACGATCTATGTCGTGACGCCGGAGTTCAATACAGACGGGCAGATGATTTTCCGTGATAATTTACAGCTTGCCGTCCGCAATAAGCATATCCTGCTTTTGCTCGCTTCCGCGACTACCGGAAAGACCGTTTCCCAGAGCCTGGAGTGCATCAGTTATTATGGAGGGCATGTAGCCGGAATTTCCGCTATTTTCAGTGCGGTAGACGAGATTGACGGGCATCCTGTTTATTCCATTTTCCATCAGAAGGATCTGCCAAGCTATCAGACGTACCGTTCGGTAGACTGCCCGATGTGCAAAGCAGGGCAGAAGATTGACGCGATTGTCAACAGTTATGGGTATTCGGCATTGTAAGCGGCAGTTTTGCGGTGAATCTTGCCCGCGGGCAGGGCTTGAGTACTGTAAGATTTGTAAAAAGAAATGAGATAGAAAAGAATCCGTTTAGTGAAAAGTGACATCCTGTAAAAAGAGGTGTCACTTTTTTTTGTTAAATTTTGCTAATTTCCACTTGTAATATTTCAGTAATATGTTATAATTGTGTCAGAAATTTTTTTAACGTTATAATTGTTCAGAGTAAGCAAAGGCGTATTTTTGGACAGTTATGCAGAATTAATTAGCAGCGAGTAATTTCGCGGAAATGAGGAGGTACTATGAAAGAAAAGACACTGAAAGTTCAAAGTGCTGTCATGGCAGTTCTTTTACTGCTTGCGCTTACCCTTACCGTGGTTTTTTCTGCTGTTCCTGCTTTTGCAGAAGAAAAACCGGCAGAGGATTCGTCAGAAGCAGGGATTGAGCATTATGACGGTTCTGTGGAGTCCAGCGGTTTGTCGGTGACGACAACGACGGACAAGGAGTCCTATAAGGACGGGGAGACAGCCACATTGACAGTTTCTGTCACCAATACCAATGATTATGAGCTTAAGGATGTTACCTTAGAGTACAAGGTTCCGAAGAATTTCTCTTTATCCGGGGAGAATTCCCAGACGATTGATTCTATTCCGGCAGGGGAAACGAAAGAATTCCAGGTTTCCGCCGTTGTCACGGAAGATCCGGAGGCACTTTTAGTAGAGTCCGTTTCCCATTTTTCGGCGGAAGCGCTTTTGGCGGCAGTGATTGCGTTAGCGGTATTGGCGCTTGTCCTTTTTGCCGTTGGAAAGTTTGGCGGCAATAAGAAACCGCCAAAGGCAATGATTTCGGTATTCTTAGTTCTCATGCTGCTGACGGCTTCGCTCTCCAATGTTTCTGTGACGCAGGCATGGACAGACGACGGACTGGCAGAAGATGCTGATTTTGGAAGGGTGACGGTGCATGATCCTTCTATTGTAAAAGATCCGGAGTCCGGGTATTATTACATTTTTGGCTCTCACCGTGCATTTGCAAAATCAAAGGATCTGGTAAGGTGGCAGATGATTTCCACCAATGTCCAGACAGACTATGACAATTTATTTAAAGAGCCGTGGGAATGGGCAGGCGCAGTCAGCCGTTCTTCTTTGAGCGGGAATATGTGGGCGCCGGATGTGATTTGGAATGACACCATGCAGAAATGGTGCATGTACATGAGCATCAATGGTGATCACTGGTGTTCTTCGATCTGCCTGCTGACGGCTGACAATATTGAAGGGCCTTATGAATACCAGGGCATTGTCGTTTATTCCGGTATGAATAACAAAGATGTGGAGACGGATGTATCCAAGACCGACGTATATAAAGTGCTTGGGGAAGGCGCTGATCTGACCCGTTACAGAAGTACCAGCGATTCCTGCATTAATGCCATCGACCCTTGTGTACGCTATGATGAAAATGGAGACTTATACATGTCGTACGGCTCCTGGTCTGCCGGCATTTATATGCTGAAGCTTGACAAAGAGACGGGCCTGCGCGATTACAGTACTACTTATGAGACAGAGCGCGATGTGTCCGATGCTTATTTTGGAGTGAAGCTTGCGGGCGGGTATTACTGTTCCGGGGAAGCTTCCTATATCCTGAAAGCAGGGGATTATTATTATATGTTCTTATCCTATGCAAATCTGGAGGCTATGGGCGGTTATCAGATGAGAATTTACCGTTCCGAAAATATTACCGGGCCGTATGTGGATCAGAACGGGGTATCGGCAATCCGTCCGAAATATGAGGAAATGAAAAAAGCAAATTATGGGGTAAAGATCTTTGGAAGCTACGCTATGTCAGGAATTGAGACTGTCCAGGTTGCGCAGGGGCATAATTCTGCATTCGTAGATGAAGACGGCAGGATTTACCTTGTTTACCATACCCGTTTCCAGTCGCCGACCGGAACAAATGAAGGGCATCAGGTCAGAGTCCATCAGATGTTTATCAATGAAGACGGCTGGCTGGTTGCCGCTCCATACGAATATTCCGGTGAGAAGCTTTCGGAAGAGGGATATACCACGGAGGAAGTCTGCGGCACTTATGATTTCATCTATCATGAGCCGACGATGTATTATCAGGTAGTGGGCGAAGTGCAGCTTGGCATTGCAGGCAGCGAAGAAAACACAAAGAAGAGCCTGGAATTTAAAAAGGACACCGTCGTTGCCCACAGGCAGGCAATTGTAGAATTTACATTAAATTATACCCATGAAGGAAGCGCGCGGGTTTCCCTGCATGAAGATGGAACCGTGACAGGGGATTACAGCGGCACATGGAAAGTTACCAACGGTTCCAACGTGGAAATGGTATTAAATGATGTCACTTATAAAGGTGTCTTCTTAAAACAGGAAGATGAGACAGACGCAAGAAATCTGCGCATGACATTTACTTTACTCGGCGGTAATATTACCGTATGGGGAGTCCAGTCAGGAGAGATGTCCGGAGCGGACGAAACAGCGGAATAAAGGCAGAAAATTAGGTTAAAGGTTAAGGGCTGCGCCTGTTTTGGGCGCAGCTTTTTAAAATATGTCGGATGTTTCAGGGCAAGCAGATCAGAGTGGAAAGAGATTGCGAAAGTACGAAGTACAGAGCAATCCGTAGTATCATTGGGGGAAAAATAACTTTTGACTTTAATGACATCAACATTATAACCATAATATAGAAAAATAATTATAATATATTATTAACTACATTTTTATTAAAGACGCGTGTCTGTTGGATTTTAGGCTCGAATTTGATTTGAAGTGAATGTTATGACATGGTATAGTTTTGGTGTGATAAAGAGTATTATGGAAAGATTTTTGTATTAAATTAATAAATTATAATAATAAAATAGAGTTTATTTTCTATTTTTAAATAAAAACTAAATTGATAATATATTGATTTTTGACATCATATCATATACAATATTCTTTGATATAATCCGCAAAATATGGCAGAGCTTTTATTTTTCTTTATACTTTTTTATGCTTTTTTGCAACACTTTCACAGACAGTTTCTTTTGAAAATCCTGAAATGTTTGGCCGCATGGCTGTTGAAAATCAGTATGTCGAAAGACTAATTGCAAATAATAAAGAGCTTGGCATCTTTGGAGGAAATTTAGAATTGTTATTAATTGCAGTTAATTGCAATTAGTTTGTTACATATATTATAGTTAATATGGTATAATTTAATACCTGTTTATAGTCGTAATCCAAGATTTGGATGCAGTCTTGTTATAAAAAAATTAAAAGAAAGGAGAGCGTGGAAGGTGGTTATAATAGGATCTTTGTCAATTAGAGGAACGCTGCCTTCGGCGCAAGGATGATTATGGTACAAAATGGAAAAATGGAAGAAAGCAGGGAATACAGGATTACAGAGAAAATAGTAGAAAATTATAGGTCTCACTTAACAAATGAAGAAAAAAGTAAGTCTACCATAGAAAAATATATCCGTAATATCAGGAATCTGAAAGTATATGCTATGGAGCAGGGGCTTGATAAAGATATCGTGGCTGCTTATAAAAAAAGCCTGCTGGAAAGCGGGAAATATAAAGTGTCCAGCATTAATTCCATGCTGATTGACATCAATCAGTTCCTGGAATACCAGGGCTGGTATGAGTTCCGGGTAAAGACCTATAAGGTACAGAAACCCATGTTTTACCCGGACAATAAATACTTAAGCAAAGAAGAATACAAAAAGTTATTAAAAGAAGCCAAAAAGAAAGGAAAAATCCGATTATACTTCCTGCTGGAAACGCTTGCCGCCACCGGAATGCGGGTATCGGAGCTGTCTTTCCTGACGGTAGAGGCAGTCAGGGAAGGGAGGGTGATTATTTTCTGTAAAGGAAAAGTGCGCCAGATCCTGCTGCCATCTGAATTGCAGAAACATCTTCTGTTGTATGCGGAACAGAAAGAGATTCGGACAGGCATTGTGTTCCGGACGCGTTCCGGGAATGCCGTCAACCGCAGCAATGTCTGGAAGGAGATGAAAGCTCTCTGTAAAGGCGCCAGGATCGACCCGGAAAAAGTATTTCCGCATAACCTGCGACACCTTTTTGCGCAGTGTTTCTATCAGGTAAAAAAAGACATGGAGGAACTCGCTGACATCATGGGTCACAGCAGTATAGAAACCACCAGGATCTATCTTATCACTACAGAAAAAGAACATAGGAAAGAGTTAGAAAAAATGGACATGGTGCCGCCGCTGGAGGATATTTTTTCGAGAGAGGAAAGCAGGAAATCTTTAGTAATTAAGGATAAGAAGAGAAGCGTTCATAATAGAATTTCTGTGAAATTTAAGTACAAAAAGAGGAATGTTCCAAATCATAAAATTTGCTGCGCAGCTTGTCCGCAGATTTCGGAAAGCTGTGAATCTGCGTGCCGTCAAATGATTAGCACCTGTAATGAAATTTGTTTCGCAAACAGCGAGTATACAGGCAATCAAATTCTTTTAGAATTTGATCACGAGGAGTCGATAGCCGGGCAAAAATAAATCCACCACATTCGATTTAGAATGTGTATGAATTTTCCGGTGAATCACCGCCCATAAACGCTGATTTTAAAGGCATTCTGAAAAAATCGCGTGATCTTCATCTTAAGACGGAAAAATTATGGAAGATTTTCAAAAAAATAATGAATTTTCAGAATATAGATGGATAGAAATTGCCTTTCTTTGATTTTCCCATAGAAGAATTTTTTATTCCATGAAGTCATTTGAGAGAAATTTATCTAGAATTACTATATTTTTAGAAACTTGTAAGAATACCTGCCTGACTGCCAAAAAACTGCTTTTTTAAGCTGGTTCCGGCACTATTTGTTTTTGCTTTATTTTTTTATATTTTAGGAAAATTTCTAAAGCCGAAAAGCCACAGCAACCACTTTTTTGCATTTTGGGATGATTTCTAAAAAAGTTTTAATAAAATTTTTAAACTTTCTCTTGCATTTATCATCCTCTTGTGCTATTCTAAAGGTGGTTGGTATCCATTACATTCT
>CANREH010000157.1 GCA_947629585.1 uncultured Lachnospiraceae bacterium
GTATTTTTTTTTCAACCTTCTTTCCTGGAATTCCCTATACTTGAATTATACAGGAAGCTCCTTAAAAAATCAATTTGTATTTTCCAACTCCCTGCTTTTTTCTACTGCCTGTTTTTCCGTCTTTATATATACATCTTTCATTTCCAGTAAATCCTTCGGATGTTCCTTCAGCTTCCTTATCACCCGTTCGGCATCTTCCCTACAGCTTTCAAACACTTTCTGATGTGCAGCGCTTGCATCTCCTGTCCAATATTCCTTTGAATTTTGAATCACTTGGACTAACTGCCGAAACTCCGATTCGAAAGCATCAATCTGGTCCTGGATTTCTTCCGCCGCCTTCTTTAATTGATCCGGCGATACCTTTAACGTAATCCCCATAGATTCCTCTCCTTCAAATCCGCATACTTGCTACCAAACCTGCCACCTGGTTTTCGCATTCATCATAACTGCCTTTTGCAAGGAGCTCTTGTTGATAAAGAGCCTTTAATCTTTTCAAAAGATTTCTTGCCTCAGTTTCATCTTTTGTAAATTCTTTTACGAAAGTATCTTTGCTGACTCCTTCCCACTCTCCATTGAAGCTCCCTACGCTTTCACTCATATTGTCAAGAGCTTTTTCCATAGAATTAATGAAACACCCTACCTGTTCGGCATCCTTATCAAGCCGATTCGTACTAACTTTAAATTGTTTATCCGTCATTCACTGCTCCTTTCCCGGCTCGAAACCGTACTTACCAAAGTTTCTTTCCTCAAACAAGAATCAGGCTGCTTCCGTCACGGATATGGCTTTGATACAATGTTTTCTCTCCAGCCAAAACTTCTCTGTGGTTCATAGAACATAACATAAAATTCTCCGGCTTTACCGGAATCGGCTCTTTTATTTTTTTGCTGAGCATTTCACAGATCTCCCCAATCACCTGACGGATCTCCGCATTTTCATCCAGCTCAAAATCATACCTTTCATCCAATGCTGCCACATATACTTCCACCAAAATCATATCAGCTGCTGCCCTCCTTTCTGTTCTTATTTTCTTGCATCAGGGATCACTACTTTCCTTGTCCCTTCCTGATTCCTGTCGCCCGGAAGCTGCCCTATTCCGGTCTTTTCACTTTCCTCCTGTTCTCTATAAGAAAGATATTCAAAAGACAGCGCACGATTTTCTGATACTTTTCCGCCAAGATGAATTCCCTTTTGATAGCCTGCAAATAATGCAAAAGCTTTGTACCCAAAAGCCTCTGTTGTTTTTTCCAACGACAGATCGGCAATAAAATAAATATTATGCAAAGCTCCTTTTTCCACAATATTTTCAATAAAATCGCTCGTTCCAATTTCCATATCATAGATTATGGAAACAAACCAACTGATATCGGAAAGAAAAATAAAATACGGAACCTCTCTGCTCATTTCCATGAAAATATACTCTTCTTCTCTTCCTTCCTGAAGCATCTGATTCTTTTTCTGGTTTCTTTCCACGATAACTGATTTTAAAGCCAGCAAAAATTGATAAAGTTCCTGCTCTTCCGTAATGTACTCAATTCCTTCTGTATCCTGATACATTCTCAAATCTTTAGAAGGAGAATCCACAATAACTGTTTTTGCATTTTTCTTCACTGCGGACTGAATGCAGACCTTCATTAAATTTGTCTTCCCTTTCTTTTTACCGCCCATAATTAAATAACAATATGTTTCTTTCAGAGGAATTCCATAAATATCCGCATTGTCCATGTCGTAACCGATTGGAAGATACTCTGTTCCGGAAACCATCTCTTTAAATCCGGCCTGCTGCTCAAAATCACTCCAGACCGGCTTTTCCGGAATTTCCGGTATTTTTCTTGCTTCTTTCCCGTTCCATGCCTGTTTCATTTCTTCGCACCGCTGGCGGATTAATTCCATTCTCTGATAATCATTTTCCGCTTCCAGAGCCAATGCTGTCTGATACTCTAAGATCCGCTTGTCATAAACAGCAAGCCCTCTTCCCTTAATACCGCCCTCCGGCAGGATATCAAACTGCATACTATGTAAATAATCCCCATATTCGTACTTATCCTGCAAGGAAAGGCAAAGCACCTTATTCATATTTTCTGCTACTCTGTTAGAAATATCATTAATTCCAAAGCCATTACCGGTTACTGCCAAGAAAATTCCATGATTAACCCCTTCCTTTGACAGTTGAATCAAAAATTCTTCATAAGCCTCTTCTGTCTTTTCTTTCAATGCTGCATAATTGTCAATAAAAATAATAATTGCCGGAATCTCAATTCCATGTACCTTTACATACTGGCTGTAATTTCCGCCCTTTAACAATTCTTTCCTTTCATTCAATATTCCCTGGAGCATATAGAAAAACTTTCTGATTTTTTCCATATTATCTTCATACATAATTCCCCCAACATGCGGCGCCTGTTCAAAGCCCGACATCAGCTTGCTGCTGAAATCCAGTCCGTAAATATTAATTTCTTTCGGTGTATATGTATTTATCAAAGCAAACATCATGGTCTGCAGCATAGTACTCTTTCCGCATACAATACCTCCACATACTGCAATATGACCGTCTTTTGCAAAATCCACCAGCATCGGCACCTGTGCCTGATTCGCTGGATCATCAAATTTTCCTAACACAATTTCCAGTGTCCAGTCATCCGATACTTCTTTCCAGTTTCCATCCGAAAAACAGGTCCTTGTATATTCCTCAAAAGAATCCAGATAAATTTTATCCGGCAATACTGGGAGCCAAAGCTGCTGCTGTTCCCGATAGTTTCCTTCTTTAGCCATTTTCCCCAAATAATCCTTTACTGCCTCCAATTGGCTATATTCTTTCATTTCAGGCAGCTTCATCCTTTCCTGTATAGAAAGCTTGATGATCTGTTCTTCTACATTTTCATGAGCCCCTTCTGATATTGCCTTTTGGTAAAGCTCAATAAAGCTTATCAGCCTGGCTGAATTATAGGTGCTGACAGCATATTCTATTTTCTTCTCATCCATTTCCTGGTACATGCCCTCTACCAGATCCTCCATACTGCCTTTATCTTCCAGACATTCCTGCAGTGATAACCCCGTCTTTTCCAAAGCCGTCTGAAGTACTGCCGATAATGATGCCAGCCAGGAATACTGAATACTTTTCTTCTTAGAAGCCTTCAGCATATTTCCTGTCATCTCTATCTTTCCATTCAGACTGATCATTCTGGCAATCTCTGTTTTTTCATTTTCCGCATTCTTATCATAAACAGCACCGCTGTACCCTGACTGGAATAATTCATAAATCTCATCATTGCCAACCTGCAGATAACAGCGCCCTGCCTGCGTAATATAAGCGGCATCCGGCTTATGCAGCATGTCCATGCTGTCCTGCCTGTCCTGAACACGCAGACATAACCGGAATTTAGAATTGCTCCAAATATTGTCATCAACCGTGCCGCTTGGCTTTTGCGTTGCAAGAATCAGATGTACCCCCAGGCTGCGCCCTACCTGCGCAACGCTGATCAGTTCCTTCATAAATTCCGGTTCTTCCCGCTTTAATTCCGCAAACTCGTCAATAATGATAAACAAATGCGGGATTGGCATGTCTGCTTCCCCATTTTTATAAAGCTTGGTATAAGCATTGATATTGTTTACATCATTTTCATTAAAAATCCTTTGGCGGCGTCTGTTTTCACTTTTGATAGAAATCATTGCCCTTTTAACCTGGTTTCCGGAAAGGTTGGATATCTGCCCTATCATATGCGGCAGCCCGTCAAACAAATTCGCCATTCCGCCGCCCTTATAATCAATCAGGAAAAAACCGATATCATCCGGACTATAATTTACAGCAAGGGATAAAATATACGTCTGTAACAGTTCGCTCTTTCCAGACCCAGTGGTTCCTGCAACCAGGCCATGAGGCCCATGATATTTTTCATGAACATCCAGATAACAGGGAACTCCTCCCGCTTTCTGTCCAACAATTCCTTTGATATTTTCATAAATACGGTTTTTCATCCACAATTCTTTTACCGGCAAATCTTCCAGACGACTTGCCTGAAACATATCAAGAAATGTTAAACTTGATGGAATTTCCCCGCCGGACTCCATTTCCACTACTTTTAACTGGGAAATCTCAGCAGAAAACTGCAAAAGCTGTTTTTGCGGTATCATATCAAATTTGATTTGAATTTTTTCTTCTTCCTGATCAAAAATATCATACATTCCCTGATACTTTTCATCATTTTGAATAATAAATTCACAATTATTCGGAAGCTCGTCCCGCCTTCTTGCCAAAAGAATGGTAGTCAGGCCGTATCTCACATCTTTTTCAAAAACATATTTTGAAAAAAGCTCTCCCTCCAACAGCGACATATCGGAAATAAAAATAATATAATACGGCTTCGGCAATTCCTGCTCTGCCTTCTGTTCCTGTGCTTCGCTCCTGGAACGAAACACTTTTGTCAGTTCATAAAATACATCGCTTGCTTCTTCCCTGTTAGATGCAAGAAACCGGGTGCGTTTATCTTCTGACCACGTATGTGGAAACCATTTCGCAAAATTCCAGATTTCTTTTTCTATACTGGAATTCCCATCATAAATATAGCCCAGCTTCACATCTGTATAACAGTTATTTGCTGCAAGCTGCGTACTGATAATCTGCGCAATCTGGTATGCACCTTTTTTGTTGTCGCCTCCAAGCACCCCGATTAAGTTATGTTCCGTAAAGTCCAAAGTTACAGGGACCTGGAATAATGTCCTGTAATTTTCTTTGATGAATTTTGGCTTTTTTCCCAAATCATCTTCAAACATCCGAAACTTCTCTTTTGGGATATTAATGGAAACAGGAAACGGAACATCTCCTATTCCAAGACGATGTGTAAGGAAATCCCTGTGGGATCTGTTTCTGTTCCATAACATTTCGCTTTTTCTGTTGTAG
This sequence comes from uncultured Lachnospiraceae bacterium, assembly GCA_947629585.1. GTDB lineage: Bacteria > Bacillota > Clostridia > Lachnospirales > Lachnospiraceae > MGBC100174. Next base: position 4,896 of record CANREH010000157.1, read on the forward strand.
GACAGACATTCCTCTGCGGAAGGGTACATTTCTTTTAGAATTTGCTCATTATTACTGTACTTTTCCTTAATCTGCTCTGTTTTCTCCAGCAAATAAGCGCTGTACGTATCAAACCTTAACTTATTCTGCTCTTCTTCTTCCTTTTTCTGATAATTAATATTCATCATAGTCCAGGCAGTACCGATAACTGCTGATGATACTGACATCAGCAATCCTGAATACATATAGAACGATGAACCTGACCCGCTCATCTGGGAAGAATATATCATCAGTAAAGAACCAAGCAGCATTGGGATTACCATAGTAATAGAAGAACCTACTGTCAACAACAATGGCTGTTGTTTCATTTTTTGCATTGCAGGCGGTTCTTCTATCTCAATAGTTCCAGTATCAATTTTTTTATAATTTCTCGGAGACCGATGGAATAAAAATTTTCCTGTTGATTTTCCTCTCTCTTCGTACATATGGATCGTCTCGCCTTTCATTGCCTCATATTTACGAAGTTTCTTTTCATTCAGCTGAAGTTCCTTATTTTTACAGTCTATCGCTAAAACAGAGTCCAGAAAAATCATATGCAGCCCCATGATATTGATATAATCACCGAACTCAAGCTTCGTTTCCCCGTCAATGCGAACAGAATTTACATAGGTTCCATTTAAGCCTTTATTAACAATAATAAAGCTGTCGTTTCTCCTCTCAATCACAGCATGTTCTCTAGATACCCGTCTTAAATAATTAGTGTCTGCTGATTGACGCTAGAACACTTGATTTTACTGGCTTTTTTCCTAAAATCTGGTATAATATTTGC
>CANREH010000158.1 GCA_947629585.1 uncultured Lachnospiraceae bacterium
TCAACATGACGATTTAGAAATATATAAGGCTTAGTCATCAGGCATGTATCTTGGATTAAAGAGATGGAAGAATTGTTAGAAAATCGGGATTTATAAGAAAACCAATGTCCGTTATGGTTGGAAAAGCTGATAGAGGAACAGATTTCCTTGAATGAGATAGGGTAGGATGGAAGGTGGAATTATTATGTTCAAATTAATTAAATCAGATCAATAACATTTCTCCTCATTGATCTGCCAGCAGTGCTGCGAAAATATGCTTGTGGCAAGCAAGGCGCAGGGAACTTCAAAGAACCGAAGCGTTGACAAATCCATCGATCTGCAGTCATACATAGAGAAAGCAAGACAGGCAAATCAGAGCGCTATTGAAAGCGCAGGCAATGAGATCAAAGCCAACAATACAGATGTGTATCAGGAGGACAGGAGATTTAACCGAGAGCTGTTTGAAAGGCTTGTGCAGCGGCTCATGATCATTACATGGCAGTTTAATACGCATTACAGTGAGAAATAGGCGGGCGTGGTAAAACGCAGGCGGGGGACATTCAGAAATGGATGTCCTTTGTTTAGATGCGGAATTTGAAAAAGAATATCATACACTGCAGATAGCAGCGATGGCTTTATGTGAATCTGTTCTTGAAAATCAAATTGGAGCATTTACAATTCTTGTGTTGACAAATAGTGTCACATGAAATATAATTATTACATATAATATAAATGTATTTTAAATGAAAGGGGAAGAAAAATGAATATTTCTGTCATTATGCCTGTAATTGGTACAATCGGTTTCCTTATTATCATTGCAATTATACTGATTATTAAGAGTTTGGGAAAAAGGGAACAGATCAGGAGCGTTGATGTGGCAAAGTTTCACCGTTTTGCAGAGGAAATGAAGCGTGAAAATGCTGAAATGAAAAAAGATTTGCATACAATTAAAGAAAAGGTTGAAGTCATTGATAAAATGTTGAAAGATATTTAATTATGGGAAATTATGTTGGTGATTTAAAATTAAAAAAATATGAAGATTACATTAATGTTTTTGACGCTCTTTCACATCCGGTACGAATAAAGATCATCGGTATATTGACAGAGGGACGGCAGTATGTGAGTGAATTGGCCCGGTTGGTAAATATTAGCAGGCCTTTGCTTTACATACATTTAAGGAAGCTGGAGACAGCCAGACTCGTTACAAGTGAGATGGAAATATCTGAAAGCGGCAAAGCTATGAAATATTATGCGCTGGAAGATTTTGAACTGCAGATTACAAAAGAATTATTAAACGGACTTTCTCAGAATATTATTATTGAAAATCCGTCTAAGGGCAGCGATTAGACGAATGTGATTGTAAATCCTGTTTTAGCTATGCAGACACAGAGAGGTGGTTCTTATCAATGAAACTGGTTTTAGAAAATGTAACAAAAAAATATAGGGATAAAACAGCAATACAAAATATCAGTGCTGAATTGCATAGTGGACAACTCATAGGATTGATTGGGAAAAATGGAGCGGGAAAAACAACGCTCTTGAAATTGTTATCCACAATTATAAAGCCTACAAACGGGCGTATTTTACTGGATGGTCAGGATATTGTGAAAAATCCTGATATTATGAGAAGCACAGTAGGGTATCTGCCGCAGGAAGTTTTCGCTTATCCGAATCTGACAGTTCTTGAATATTTATTTTACATTGCGTCTGTAAAAGGAATGGGCAGGAAAGAAGCTGAAAAACAGATAAATGCTTTTTTGGCAGATTTTCATTTGGAGAATGCGGGCAATAAACGTATGGGTGACTGTTCTGGCGGGATGAAGCAGAGAACAGGCATCATTTGTGCGTTATTAGGCAATCCGCAGATTATTATTGTAGATGAGCCGACTGTCGGGTTAGATCCGGAAGAACGGATTGCTGTCCGCAACATATTGTCGGGATTATCCAAAGAGCGGATTGTTATTTTATCAACACACATTGTTTCGGATATTGAAGCAGTTTCATCCCGTATCTTGATGTTACAGCATGGAAATTTAGTGTTTGATGACAGCCCGGAAAAACTCATTTTAAAAGCAAAAGGATATGTATGGGAATATACCTTGCCCTCTTTGCGGAAAAATATGAAAGGCATCAGCAGTATGGTTCAGACAGAAGCGGGCATTCACATACGGCAGGTCAGCCGGGAAAAACCGGATAATGAAGCTGTTTCTGTGAATAGCACATTGGAAGATGCCTGTCTGTTTGTTTTGGAGGAATAACATGAAACCATATATCATTTATCAAATAGCAAAAGCCGATTTTCTGGAAAGGGCCAGACGGTTTTCGTTCCTGATGATAAGTATCTTTTCCATGTTTCTTGCGTTTTTTTCTGTTCCCAATACAGAGGCTCCGCTGGTATCTGTCTGCATGGAGCCCAATATATTTCATCAGGGCTCTAATCCAACGTGGATACCTGTTGCCATAGCTTTATGTGGCGGAATATTGTTTCCCATGATTGGACTTTCGTATGTGAAAAATAATATTAGCATGGATAGAAATCATGGTTTGCTGTACAGTATGCAGTCAATGAACATGAAAAAAGAGAATTACATTGTTGGAAAGTTCCTTTCCAATTTATTTATATTGACTTTTATGTGGATTTTTGCAATGATTGGGGCTGCCTTCATGCTGCCTTTCCGGTTTCCGGATCAGCCGCTTCCTGTTTATGATTTTATCAGCCCTTTTATTGGCGTATATCCGGGGATTATTTTTACATCTGCTTTTGCCGTTATTTTGGAGAGTATATCATTTATCAGTAACAAAGCCGGAAATGTTATTGGCCAGACGGTTCTTTTTGTAATATTCCTTATCAATTATTCAACCAGTGATTATAACAATCCAATTATCAGAGCCTTTGATTACAGTAATTACAGGTGGATTATGGATAGTATTAACGATGCGGTTATACCAATAATAGGGCATGCGGTACAGGAAACAGGTATACTTGTGCCTGGAGGGATGTTTGCAGACAGCAAAGGCAGGCAGGAATTATTTTTTCATGGCCTTTTATGGAATGGGCGATATTTTGTTGACAAGCTTGTTTTAATTGTTATCAGCATGTCTCTGATTTTATCAGCAGTCATGCTGCTCGAAAAAAATGAAAAAAACACAAAGATATCCTTTGATAAACTGCAAAGGAAAGAAAGGATGGGCAGAAAAAAGATTTATTATGCAAATCAGCTTATATCAGAGTATAGAATGATTTTAAAAAGCCTGCCTAAAAGCTGCTTCGCCGCAGTTACCGTATTATGGATATGCAGTATTTTTGCTCCTTTGAATTATGTGAAGGATTATTTATGGATTCTTATGCTGATATTTTTGGTAACCCTATTTTCACAAATGGGATGCAGAGAATATGAAAATAATGTAACAGAATATTTTACAACAATAAACTTCTCCTTAATCAAACAGATACTGTATTCTTTTTTTGGGGAGCCGTGATTTTGCTGATTCTTTCCGCACCTGTTATTATCAGATGTCTGATAGAAAGAAATTTATTTCATGCACTCTGCTATATGGCTTTTTCAATATTGATACCTGCTTTCGCCTGTTTTTCAGGTGAATTTTCAAAATCCCGCAGAGTATTTGAAACAATATATTTGTTGTTATGCTTTTTGATGTTAAATATGCCGTCATTCATATTTCAGGAATATATGTCGGTTATTATGGTGCTTGGAACGGTCGTTTTATTATCCGGAACCTTGATAAGAAGGTCACGGTTATGAAAAACTCCGCATAGTAATGGAGAACTATCAGGGCGGTATGGCGCCTGACTGTGATATCAGGGAGTTCCGGGCGGCAGTCATGTTATAGTCATTTGGTGCCAAAAATGGGAATCCGGTGCAAGGGGGATATCTTTTTTAAAAAAGGCGGACGATGAATATCTGTTTGGATTTTAGCCGTTTCCGAAGGAAGCGGCCTCATAGGAAATTCCGAAGAAATTTCCTATGAAATAAAAAAAGGAGGAGTAAGAAAATGACAATTAACAATATCAATGGAGCAAATACGCAAATAGGGCAAATAGGGATGAATCAGGCAGCGGATTCTTACAGCCGGAATATTCAGAACCAGATTGCCGATGCACAAAAGCAGCTGCAGGAGCTTTCTGCAAATAAGGATATGACGCAGGAAAAAAAGATGATGAAGCGCCAGGAAATACAGCAGCAAATCAGCGACTTGAACATGCAGCTTAGACAGCACCAGATGGAAGTGAGAATGCAGGCACAGCAGAAAAATGGAAATGGTTTGGATGAAATGTCTGACGGAAAACAGGACACAGGCACGGCAGGAAGCGCAGATATGGGAGTGCTTGTTTCTATTTCTGCCACAAAGGATCAGATTGCGGGCATGAAGAGGGTGCGGACTGATTTGGAGGGGAAACTGCGTACTGCCACAAAAGACGAAGAAAAGCCATCCCTGCAGGAAAAAATTGATAACCTGACAGAAGGCATGTTTGAAAAGGTAAAAGAGATCCAGGATACTATATCAGATTACCGGAAAGCTGAAAAAGACGAAACGAAAACGACGCAGGAGAAGGAAGATGAAAAAGAAGAAGAAAAAGAAGATGAAAAAGAAGAAGATGAAATGAATGCAGACACCGAGAAACAGAAAAGCAGTACAGGTGCAAAAAGCGTCATTTCAAAGTCACTATTTATGGCTTTTATGGAGAAATAATGTTATGGTTATAAATATATCAGATGGGAGATAATTTCCGTCTTCATAGGCGGTGAGTAACAAATCTGTATCGGCGGCTGGATTCCATCTCCCATCTGATATACGCTCTGCGGGGATGCGCTGGGGGTGCGGCAGGTATTGTTCATCGGTTTCCATTATTTTTCAATGTTTTGATTATGGTTTGAGTTTCCCGCATAATCAAATTGCGGCTCTTTCAGTTCGAACATGAAATTTTCTCTGTTTACTGCGCCTACCGCTTTATTGCTGTCATACAGTTTAAGCAGAAATTCAGCCGCCTGTGCGCTGGTATGATATGTGCCAAAGGCCTTATCATAATCATATTCGGCTGCATCATTAGCGATTTTTCCAAATTCCGTCTTTGTCGCTGCGGGGGCAAATACTTTTGCCTGCATTTTGCAGCCATTCTCCTTTAATTCCCATGCTAATCCCTCTGTAAATGCGCTGACATAAAATTTAGATGCACAATAAGTAATGGCAGCAGGAACAATCGTATAGCCGCCGGCAGAAGAAATATTGATAAGCTGTGTTCCTTCTGTATTTTTAAAGTCACGCACAAACAGAGAAGAAAGAATTGTGAGGGATTCAATATTTAAATGAAGCATTTGCCTGATTTTGTTTAGGTCTTGATGACTTACGGTGTCATAGTTTCCAAAACCGGCATTGTTAATCCATGTCTGCAGAGGATATGTCTTAATTTCCTCATAAAAAAGAAAAGCGTTGTCAGGAACGGATAAATCCGTAATCTTAATGATAATATCCAGGGACGGACAGCGTGATAAAATCTCCTGTCTTAATGTTTCAAGCCTGTTTTTTCTGCGGGCTGCTAAAATCAGATTACTGCCGCGTCCCGCAAATGCCTTTGCTGTTTCATACCCAATGCCGGAACTTGCCCCGGTAATCACGGTATAGTTTTCTGTGTTTTGAGCCATTTACAAAGCCTCCTTATTTTTGATATAATATAAACATACAATGTAGAG
>CANREH010000159.1 GCA_947629585.1 uncultured Lachnospiraceae bacterium
AAAAAGTGGGTGATTTTTTGAGATGGAGGTCGGAAAGCCTTATAAAATCAGGGCTGAAGATTCCGAGAAGTTATTAGATAAAAAAAGGAGGAACAAGTATGATGAGTAATTTAGGTATTGGACGGTATGGCATGCAGCCATACAATAGAAACGCAGCTTGGAAAAATAAAAATACTGTGCCGGGGAATACATTTAATCCATGCAGTACATCTGACATTACGCTCAATTATACAGATCAAGCTGCCGGAAACAAGGCGACAAATTGTATTGGATTTCCCAATGGCAGCAGCGCATCAGTGTTTAGAAGCGAGCAGTATTCGGCAGATGCCCCTGGTTATTTGGTGAAGTATTGGGATGGCAGCGGTAAAGAACAAAAAACGGAAATAAAGCCCACGGAAGTAGATCCATCAAATGCTTCATATTTGGAAATGCTTGCATACTCGGCATATGCTGATGAAAATGGTTTTGCGCCTGATGCATTTCATAATTTTAACTATGCTGTGCTGGACAGTGACGGCAATATGAATTATGACGCAGACAATATCCATTCAAAAAATAATTTTAAGGCGCTGATTGCTGATTATATGGATATGCAATATCAGGCTAATAATTACGCCGGATACTTATCCTATAAAAGATTTTTTGATTTTATGAACGGCTCATATTGACAAAAAGATAATATGGAATATGACATTGCAGCAGAGACTAATGCTTATGGCAGGAATCGGAAACGGATTTCTATGTAATAAAAATTAAGAATGGTGATGCAGTTCTGAATGACAGAGGGACTGCGGAAAGGAGACATATGAGTGTAGGCTTATCAAATTTGACTGATAATTATTATTTTAATTATGTGAATCAACAACGCAAATCAGCAGAGGCGAATAATAGCGTTGGTTTTAATGGCGTTTTGGCTGCTAAGGCAGCGGAAAACACTGCAAAAACAGAACAGAGCTTCAAGGAAATGTGGCAGGCGAGGTTTCCGGGCGCATATTATCATGTAATGGACGGTACAAAGATTTCACAGGGATCGTGGAACAGAAATGATTTTCCAGTTGATAAATTCTTTCAAAATGATACGGATGATTCTGTTTTAAATTGGACGCCGACTGGAGCAGAGCCCGCAGCAGCCAGTTCGCAGGTACAGTCAAGATGGAATTCTACTTTAGGGCAAAAATCTATTATTGTGCCGCCAGCGTTAGAGGGAAAAATGAAGAATGATCCAGAACTGGCAAAAAGGGTAATGGCAAATGTGGAAAATTTTATTACTGTATATTCCGCCACGTCAGTCAGACCGGGCAGGATATGTTCCTGGCTGATTTCTCTTGATGAGAATGGGGAAATTGAAAAATATCGCGTAACGGGCGGTGGTGGTAATATTTCTGGTCCGACAGAAGCGGAAATGCGGCAGTTTGAGGCAGAACAGGCGGTAAAACGGAAACGGAGAGCCAGGTATATGCAAATACTAGAGGAAAGCGCTTTAGAGCGCAGTGAGAAACAGGCACGATGGAATCAATAACATTTCCCTCACTGATCTGCTGCTTTGGGAAAAACAGTAAAAAATACATAACCTTGTGAAATTACGGAACAAGCATGGTAACTTTTTTGGAAACGGAGATGACAAGTGCGGAACGAATGAAGAAAAATATGGATGAGCGTCTTGAAAAACAGAAAGAGAAAAAAGAGGAAGAAGAAAAGCAGGCGGAAATAAAGAAAGAAAAATCATCAGGCTCTGTACAAAAGTTATCATTGAAAAATGAGCTGCCAGGGAATGAAAAGCTTGATATTTCCATTAAATATGTGGAAGCTGAATCAGAAGAAGAAGCGGAGATTATGATACAGAATAAGAAAATGAAAGATGTATATTACCCAGGATTTGCTGCGGAAGTTTGATGTGAAATAGAAAGGGAAAAGACGTATGAATGTAAGCTTATTAAATATATGACTACGGCGCTGTGCGTTGGCTGATACAGTGTAGAAAATGGAAACAGCAGGAAAATAACCATATAGCGAGAAAACCGGACGAGCAGCAGCATCCGGAGAAAGTAATGCTTAAAAGGCAATCATGAAATATCACATTGTCTTTTAGGCATTTTTTTGCTATCATTAGGTTCAACAATAACAAGGAGGGCATTACCTATGGAAATTCGTGTACTTCGCTATTTTCTTGCTGTGGTAAGGGAAGAAAGTATTACAAAGGCTGCGGACGCGCTTCATATCACGCAGCCCACACTTAGCCGCCAGTTATCCCAAATGGAAGAGGATATTGGTGTTAAATTATTTCACAGAGGCACCAGGAAAATCACTCTGACCAATGAGGGGATGCTGCTTAAGAGGAGAGCGGAGGAAATATTACAGCTTGTGGATAATACAGAGAGGGAACTGGTGGAACAGGAGAAACAGGTTGAAGGGAAAATTACGATAGGCTGCGGGGAACTTGCTTCTGTTCAGATTCTGTCAGAATTGATGGAAGATTTCAGCAAAAAACATCCCGTCGTCAGCTATGATATTTTTACGGCAACGGCGGATTTGGTAAAAGAACAGATGGATAAGGGGCTGATTGATATCGGGCTTTTGCTGGAGCCGATTGATATTGAGAAATATGAATTTATCCGTCTGAGCAAGAAGGAAACGTGGGTTGTATTAATGCGGCCGGATGATGAACTTGCAAAAAAAGAAGCGGTCAGTGCAAAAGATTTATTAGGACTGCCCATGATTCTGCCGCGCCGTCTGAATGTGCAGGGCGAACTTGCCAGTTGGTTTGGGGATTATTTTGAAAATCTTAATGTTCTATTTACCAGTAATCTGAGTACCAATGGAGCGGTAATGGTAAAGAATGGACTGGGGTATTCGGTAGTAATTGAAGGTTCTGTCCCTTTCTGGGATCAGTCAAAGATAACATACCGCCCGTTAACACCGGAGTTGACAGCGACCTGTGTGCTGGCATGGAAACGTCAGCAGCCATTTAGCCTTGCGGCAACCAGATTTATGGAACATGCAAAATGCTTTCTGGGCATGAGCAGGGCATAAAAATTAAGTATTTGCTATAAACCGAATAGGGAAATATAATGTAAGTGTACAAGGTTTGAAGTTTCACGGACACATGAATCAAGAATGCGAAGTGAAGTCAGACCACACTTACTTTTTTTGAGTGGATAAAAAGTATATCTGCTGAGTGAAGGGGAAAAAGGAAATGCCTGTTTCAAAGAAATTGTTTAGCAGAAAAGAATTATTAAAACTGATATTCCCCCTGATAGCAGAGCTTGGCCTTACCCTGCTTGTGGGCATGATTGATTCTGTCATGGTTTCCAGTGTGGGAGAGGCAGCGGTTTAAGGAGTATCTTTGATTGATACAGTATTTCAGCTTCTGATATATATTTTTTCAGCTTTTGGAACCGGAGGGGCGGTCGTGGCCGGGCAGTATCTTGGCGCAGGAAAGAAAGAAGAGGCACGGGCTGCGTCAGGACAGCTTGTATGGTTTTCCGGACTGATATCCATAGGGATTATGGGAGTTATCTATCTCATACGAAGGTTTCTTCTCAATGTCGTATTTGGCGCAATAACACCGGAGGTATATGGGTGCGCCAACAATTATCTCCTAATTGTGGCCTTATCGATACCGGCGCTGTCTGTTTATGAATCCGGGGCAGCAATTTTCCGCACGATGGGAAATTCCAAAATTACGATGTACCTTTCGGCCATGATGAATCTTATCAATATCTGTGGCAATGCATTTTTTATTTATTATCTGAAGCTTGGAACAGCAGGGGCGGCTGCTGCTACCGTGATTTCAAGGTATGCGGCGGCAGTTGTAATCATTTGTCTTTTGCTGCAGAAAAAGAGGGTGCTGTATTTGGAAAAGACACTTCATTACAGGCTGGATGGTATGCAGATAAAAAAGATTTTGTCAATCGGAGTGCCAAATGGCATAGAAAACGGATTGTTTCAGGCTGGAAAAATTATTCTGGCAAGTTTGGCTGCCAGTTTTGGCACTTCTGCGATTACAGCCAATGCAGTCTGCCAGATGGTAGCCAGTATTCAGGTAATACCCGGCTCTGCCATGCAGCTTGCCGCAATTACCGTGATTGCAAGATGTATCGGTGCGAAGGATGAGAAACAGGCAAAGTATTATAACCGGGTGCTGCTCATTCTGTCATATGCGGCATTGTTTGTATTTTGCGGCGTCATGTGGATTGCCCTTCCTGTTATACTGAAATGGTATCATTTATCACAGACTACGGCAGAGCTTACATCACAGATGGTATTAGTACATACGGCAGGGGCGGAAGCAGTCTGGCCGCTGACCTTTGTGCTTCCGGCATCCATGCGGGCAGCAGGCGACGTAAGATTTGCCATGATAATCTCTGTCGTTTCCATGTGGGTATTCCGCATTGGGGCGGCATATCTGTTTGCAGAAGTATTGGAAATTGGGGTACTTGGCATATGGATTGCTATGGTCTGTGACTGGCTGTTTCGTGCAGTGGTTTTCAGTATCCGGTGGCTGAGTGGAAAATGGAAAGAATACCGGATAGTTTAGTTTTTTGCATTTGAAGAAAAGGAGGAAGGAATGATGTTAGGAAATTTTAGCTTCAGCAACCCGACAAAATTATACTTTGGGGAGGATTCCCTGCAGTATCTGAATGAGGAACTGCCAAAGTACGGCAGAAATGTACAGCTTATTTATGGCGGCGGATCGATTAAGAAGAATGGCATTTATGAGCAGGTTGTGGAGATTTTGAAAGCAAATGGGAAAGCAGTTTTTGAGGATGGCGGCGTTATGCCAAATCCAACCGTGGAAAAGCTGCACGAAGGAATCCGGATTGCAAGAGAGAATCAGGTGGATTTTTTGCTGGCGGTAGGCGGCGGTTCCTGCTGTGACTATGCAAAGGCGGTTTCTGTTTCCGTCCATTGTGACGAAGAACCGTGGGAAAAATATTATATCCGGTTTGAGGAACCGGACTGTGAGATTGTTCCGGTAGGCTGCGTGCTGACGATGGCGGGAACTGGTTCAGAAATGAATGGCGGAGCTGTCATCACGAATCCTGAAAGCAAATTGAAGATTGGTCATGTGTTTGACGAGAATGTGATGCCGAAGTTTTCTATTTTGAATCCGAAATTTACGTTTTCCCTTCCAAAGAATCAGATGGCGGCTGGTATTTATGACATTTTTAACCATATCTGTGAACAGTATTTTTCGGGAGAGGACGACAATACCAGCGATTATATCAGTGAGGCATTGATGAAATCGGTCATTCACAGTTCCCGGACAGCGATTCAGAATCCGGAGGATTATGAGGCACGTTCTAATATTATGTGGACAGCGACATGGGCATTAAATACGTTGGTGTCAAGAGGAAAGGACACGGACTGGATGGTGCATATGCTGGGACAGTCTGTGGGTGCATATACGAATGCCACGCACGGCATGACGCTTTCGGCCGTATCCCTTCCGTATTACCGTTATATCATGCCCTATGGTCTGCCAAAGTTTGTACGGTTTGCAAAAGAGGTGTGGAGAATAAATGGAGACGGAAAGACAGCGGAACAGACAGCAGAAGAAGGACTGGCGGCGATGGAGAGCTGGATGAAGGAGCTGGGAGTGGCAATGCATCTTGGAGAGCTTGGCGCAACAGAGGATATGCTTGATGGCATTGCAGACGGAACAATTATCATGGAGGGCGGTTA
>CANREH010000160.1 GCA_947629585.1 uncultured Lachnospiraceae bacterium
AAGCGGAAAAGCTGTTTAAAACGGATTTTGAGGAGCAGCTGGCGGCATTGGAACGTCAGTATGAAGGGCAGGAGGCGGTTCCGGCAGAATTAGAGCGGCTGCGCCATGCCATGCGCCTTTTGTCAAGGCGGCGTTCGGCGGCGGAGAGTTATCTGGTGACTACAAAAAAGGAGACGAAAAGCGTTTCCGTATTGAATATCCTGTTTCGCAGGGAGTTGTTGGAGAAATATCATATCCGCTTTGAGGAACGGTTTTTGCTGTATGCCGATTTAACCTTTATGGTGCAGGCTCTGTATCATGCGAAGCCGTTTGACCGGGATTTGAGGGCGCTTTATATAAAAAGGAAGCATAATGATCCGATCAACCAGCCGTCCATTTCACAGTTAAAAATGCCGACGAGGTTTCAGGAGCATCTGGACGCCTATAAAACGGCGGCGGGGCTTGTCCCGATGGACAGTTCCCTGCGGAAGATCCTGGATCGGAAAATGATTTATTATTTTACCGGGGATTTTGCGCGCCGGATGAAGCGGAGCAAGGACGATTCTTACCGGACGGAGCGGTTCGACGCCATGCGGAAGCTTGTCTGTGAGATGAACCCGGATGTGTTAAAGGCGCAGAAGGGCTATAAGAAAAGGTTTTTAAGGCAGGTCAGGAAAGGGAATGCAAAGGGCGCGGTGGCTGTCGTGAAGCGCCGCCTTGCCTGGAAGAAGTTTAAGAGCATTACTTCCAATAAAAAGAATTTTGCAAAATTTTTATATATCCACCGTTTTGTAAGACAGCCGGTAAAGAAGAACTGGGTGTTATTTGAAAGTTTTTTTGGAAAGAATTATTCGGACAGCCCGAAGTATATTTATGAATATCTTGCGAAGAATTATGGGGATAAGTATAAATTTATCTGGGTCATTGACAAGGAAGGAACCCGGATTCCTTATAAACATAAGGAAATCAAACGGTACGGCATTTTATATTCCTATTATATGGCAAGGTGCGGGTATTTTGTCCTGAATACCAGGCAGCCGAGCTGGTTCATAAAGCGCAGGGACACGGTTTTTCTGGAAACCTGGCATGGCACGCCGTTAAAGAAACTGGTATTTGACCAGGAAGAGGTGACGGCGGCATCTCCGTTATATAAAGAGCAGTTTTACCGCCAGGACAAGAAGTGGGATTACCTTGTGGCGGCGAACCAGTTTTCCAGCGAGACGTTCCGTCGGTGTTTTATGTACCCGAATGAGATGCTGGAATATGGCTATCCGAGGAATGATATTATGCACGATCCGAGAAAGGAGGAAATTGCGGCGGGCCTTCGGAAGAAGCTGGGGATTCCGGAAGGAAAAAAGACGATTCTCTATGCGCCGACGTGGCGGGATGATGAGTTTTACGGGAGCGGGCAGTATAAGTTTACCTTAAAGCTGGATCTGCCGAAGATGAAAAAGGCGCTGGGAGAGGAATATGTGATTTTATTGAGGACGCATTATTATATTGCGGATTCCCTTGACGTGACGGGCGTGGAAGATTTTGCCATGAATTTCAGCAAGTATGACGATATTTCCGAATTGTACCTGATTTCGGATATCTGCATTACCGATTATTCTTCGGTATTTTTCGACTATGCGAACCTGCGCCGCCCAATGCTGTTCTTTACTTACGATTTGGATAAATACCGGGATGTGCTGCGCGGATTTTATATTGATATGCTTACGGAAGTTCCGGGGCCGCTGTTATTTACGACAGAGGAAGTCATTGACGCGGTGAAAAATATCGAGGATGTGAAGGAAACCTATGCGGAACGCTATGATGCTTTTTATGAACGGTTCTGTTCCTGGGAGGATGGACATGCGTCAGAAAACTGCGTAAAAAAAGTATTTGGAGTATAGTAACATGAATCTCTGCGCATCTGATATAAAATGATAATATAAATTTAGAAAAGAGGGTATTGTATGAGCTGTTCAGGTAATTGCGGAAGCTGTTCTTCCGATTGTGAGGACAGGAAACCATCGAAGGAAGATTTTATGGTTCCTGCGAACAAGTATACGAAAGTAAAGAGGATGATTGGCGTTGTCAGCGGAAAAGGCGGCGTCGGGAAGTCTATGGTAACTTCCCTGTTAAGCATTCTGATGAGAAGAAAAGGTTATGAAACGGCGATTTTGGATGCGGATGTAACGGGGCCTTCGATTCCGAAGACGTTCGGCCTGCATGGGAAGGTTGCCGCGAATGAGGAAGGGATTATTCCGGCGCTGTCGAATACGGGCATTAAAATCGTGTCGTCAAATCTTCTGTTAGACACGGAGGATACCCCGGTGATCTGGAGGGGGCCTGTGATTGCAAATGCGGTAAAGCAGTTCTGGTCGGAAGTGCTCTGGGGCGACATTGATTATATGTTTGTCGATATGCCGCCGGGAACGGGCGATGTGCCGTTAACGGTGTTCCAGTCCCTGCCGCTGGACGGTATTATCATTGTGGCATCCCCGCAGGAGCTGGTGGCTATGATTGTGGCAAAAGCGGTGAATATGGCGAATGCGATGGATATTCCGGTGCTGGGGCTGATAGAAAATTACAGCTATGTCCAGTGCGGAAGCTGCGGCGAGAAGATCAAGGTGTTCGGGGAGAGCCATGTGGACGAGGCGGCGGAGAAGTTCGGCCTGCCAGTGCTGGCAAGGATTCCGATTGATCCGTCTTTGGCATGGACGTTAGATCATGAAGCTGCCGAGGACTTTAACGGGGACTGGCTTGACGGGGCGGCGGCAGAGCTTGAAAAGAGATATCCGGCGGAGAAAGAAGCGTAAAAAAAGAGTTTCTTTTTGATATTTTTTGTGTTATGATGGAAGGAACAAGAAAAAATTTAGGAGGTAGGAAAGATGGGTTTAGTATCAGCAAAGGAAATGCTTACCAAAGCAAAGGCAGGCAAGTATGCAGTAGGACAGTTTAATATTAATAATCTGGAGTGGACGAAGGCGATTTTACTCACGGCACAGGAGTTAAATTCCCCGGTTATCCTCGGCGTGTCCGAAGGCGCAGGAAAGTACATGGGCGGTTATAAGACCGTGGTCGGCATGGTAAAGGGGCTGATTGAGGAACAGAACATTACGGTTCCTGTGGCTCTTCATTTGGATCATGGTTCTTTTGAAGGCGCTAAGAAGTGTATTAACGCGGGATTTTCTTCCGTTATGTTTGACGGATCGCATTATCCGATTGAGGAGAATGTGGCTAAGACGACGGAGCTTGTCCATGCCTGCAATGTTTTAGGGCTTTCCCTGGAGGCAGAGGTAGGCGCTATCGGCGGTGAAGAGGACGGCGTTATCGGCAGCGGCGAGTGCGCAGATCCGGAAGAGTGCAAGAGAATTGCCGATTTAGGCGTTACGATGCTGGCAGCAGGAATTGGAAATATTCATGGAAAGTACCCGGAAAACTGGCCGGGACTGAGCTTTGAGACTCTGGAAGCCGTGCAGGCAAAGACAGGGGATATGCCGCTCGTCCTTCATGGCGGCACAGGGATTCCTGCCGATATGATTAAGAAAGCGATTTCTATGGGCGTTGCCAAGATTAATGTCAATACCGAGTGCCAGCTTGCATTTGCAGAGGCTACCCGCAAGTATATTGAAGAAGGCAAGGATCAGCAGGGCAAGGGCTTTGACCCGAGGAAGCTTTTAGCGCCGGGCTTTGAGGCGATTAAGGCTACGGTAAAGGAAAAGATGGAATTATTCGGTTCCGTAGGCAAAGCGTAAATTAAAGACAGTTATGGATCAGGCAGGGATTTTACCGGGGATTATTTGTTGTCGGTAAAATCCCTGTTTTTTTACGCGAGCAATGAGCCAAGCTGACAAGCTTGCTTGTCAATCTGGCGAATGCCGCGATAACGAGTGAAACTCGCAAAGCGTGTTTCATCTCGTTGGTTTATCCGTAAGGACAGTTCCTTACGGAAGATCAATTTAGGCGGTAACTATCGGACGGTTTTCTAAAAATTTAACCTCTGATTTCTGTTTTTTTGAGAGATTTTATGTCCAGTTGCGCTATAAAAATGTCCAGTTGCGCAATCCCTGTCAAAAATAAGCCCAATTTTCCCGATATATAAAAGAACAAAGCGGGAGGGGGTAAGGCATGATTGATGTTGCGGTCTGCGATGACGAAAAGAACATCCGGACATATATTTGCAGTCTGATCCGGAAGCAGGGAACAGAGTGCCGGATCACAGAGTATGCTTCCGCTGATGAATATTTATCAGCGGGCGCGGCGCATAACCTGTTGTTTTTGGATATCGAGATGAAGTCAGACGGGGAGGAAGATAAAAACGGTATGTGGCTTGCCGGACAGCTCCGCAGCATGGAGCTTGTAAGGCAGCCTGTTATCATCTTTGTAACGGGATATGAAAAGTATGTGTATGATGCCTTTGATGTCGGGGCGTTTCAATACCTGCTAAAGCCGATCAATGAAGAAAAATTCTCACAGGTCTTTGAGCGTGCCGTCAGACAGATTGCGACGGAACGGGAAAGGCAAAAAGAAGCGCCGGACAGACAGGCGCTGATCGTGCCGCAGGGAAGCGAAAAAAGAGCCATACCGTATGATGACATTTATTATCTGGAAAGCCAGAGCCATAAGATTATCCTTGCCCTGAAAACGGAAAAGGTGGAGTATTACGCAAAGATCGGGGAATTGGAGAAGCAGCTTGCGGGACAGTTTTACCGCATCCATAAGGGATATTTGATTAACCTTTCCCATGTGGAAGTGTATAACAGGTCGGAGGTAACAATGGCGAACGGCGACAGGCTGCTGATCTCAAAGTACAAATACGATGATTTCAGGAAAGCCTATATGGAATATATTTCGGAGGGATAGCATTGACACAGGCTGGTTATGACATATTTCTTAGAATAGTGGAATTTTGTATGGTTCTGGTTCAGTCTGCGCTCCTGTTGATGTTATGGAAAGCTGTTTTTCGCACAAAGAGGGAAAGGAGCGCCATGATTGCGGCGGCGCTGTTCCCTGTGGTAAACCTCATGGCAAAGCTGCCGTTTTCTGATGCTTGGGTTCGCTATCTTGCGGTCTTTGCGTTTGCATTTGTGTATTGCCTGATCCGGTATCGGAGGTATTACGAAAAGGCGGTCTTTGTGCTTCTGCTTTTTTATAACTTCCACTCACTAAGCACCTTGATTTCAAACAGCCTGCGGTTGAAAGTGGAAACGATATTACTGTCCGGCATGGACAGGATGCAGAGCGGTTATCCGGATCAATTCCGTCAAAAAATGGTGATAAGCGCATTGGTTTTAACGGTTGTCTATACAGCCCTTATGCTGTTTATGCTTCTGGTATCGATCCGGGTATTGAAAAATACGGAAATGGACAGGCGGGATGCCCTTTTGTTTTCCGCATACAGTCTTTCCGGCGGAGTTTTGGCGGGCATCGTGATGGATCTGTATGCGGTAAAGGTAGGCGATGCGGTTTTCTATCTGTACGGTGCCAAAAAAGAAATGTTCTGGAAGATACCGCTGATGGCGGGCTGTATCTTTGTGGGAGAAATCCTGCTGATCTACTTCTGGAAGAATTACAGGACGCTCTTAGAGGAACGGCAGAAGCGTTTCCTGGAAGAAAAACAGGTGCAGGCAATGAAGCGGCGGCTGGAGGAAGCGGAGGATTTTTACGGAAATGTCCGCAAGCTGCG
>CANREH010000161.1 GCA_947629585.1 uncultured Lachnospiraceae bacterium
GACAAATTGGCGAGATTTTTCTGGTCATCTGCGACATAGGCATTCAACGCCTTGTTGAAGGTTTCATTGTCGAGCTTCGTCCGATATTTGAAGCAGTCGCAAATAGTGCGTTCCCGATCATACACAGGGAGCATTATACCGTTGAAGCTTTCAATGGCCTTCCCGATTGGAAGATGCTCTTTTTGAATGTAATAGGCTCTGACTGGAAATTCCCCGATATTTCTGACTGCCCTGGATGCCGTTCTCGGTACGGCAACAGACCAGGCACGGGGCGCAAAATCGCTGTATCCGTAATGAAACAGTGCGGATTCCACGCAAACGATTCCCTGCGGCAGCAGCTCGCGGAGCAACTGTTCCTCTGTTATTTGATCGTTACCCGGCAATTGGTACATTCCACGCCGAACACGTTCGAGAAAACCTTCCCTGCACAATGCCGCCACATCATATTTTTTTATGCCTGCCGCAACAAAGTCGGCGGTTTTAGCAATTCCGCCGTTGCCTTTGAGCACATTTTGCGCAATCTCCTTTTGATTCAAACGAACATCAACTTTCTACACGCTGTTTTACGTTTTTGTATGCACTTATTGTAGCACAGGAAGATTTCCCTTTCCAGTGCTAATTGCTTTGTTTTCCGCTATTTCCTTAACTTTTGTGGTTATCTGTTCCTTCAGTTGCAATCTATCAACACATATTTACAATCCTCACACGCCCATGCTTTTGTACGATGATCAATTAGTCCATGACGAACGGGTATAATAATTGCACCGTTCTTTGCGGCGCTTCGTTTCGTCATAAAAATAAAGATTTTACTATTGAAAAACTCATCTCTTGCCCAATATACTAATCCTTTTTGACTTGGTCCAAGTGATCCGTTCTGCATTTTCTTACCACATTTAGGACATAACATTTTATTTCCTCCATCGCTATTTTTAATTGACATTTAGCATTTCTCAAAAACACCAGTTTGTTCCACTTCCATAATACTACAATCACGCTCATTTTCCTATCACATTTTCATTAAATTTCTTCCTCCCTCCGCTTAGTCCTGCTGTCTGCCCTCGTTCTGCTCCACACGTTCAAGGTTGGCTTTGTTATAGCTTATCACTTCCACAAATGTAAGGCCGTGACATGTACTCGCCCTCTCATTCCGAAGTGTCGGCAATTGTTACGTCATATTCAGGTCACATTTTGGTGTTAGAATATGGTAAGGTTTAGTTATAGAAGTCATCGGCCATTGCAAAAAGTGGTCGGAATATAATAGAAAGGAAAGAAAGATGTTTACAATTTTAGTTGCCGAGGATGATACTTCCCTCAACAAAATGATCTGCGCAAAACTGGCAAAAGAGCAGTTCCGGGCGATTCCGGCTTTTGACGGGGAAGAAGCGCTTGAAATCATGGATAAAGAGCATATTGACCTTGTGATCAGCGACATTATGATGCCTAAAATGGATGGCTATGAAATTACAAAACTTCTGCGCAGCAGCAAATACTACCTCCCTGTCCTGATGATTACTGCAAAGGATCAGATGGAGGATATGGAAAAGGGATTTGCCGCAGGAACCGATGATTATATGATCAAGCCTATTAACTTAAAGGAAATGGTTCTCCGCGTAAAAGCGCTTCTGCGCCGCGCGCAGTTGGAAAACAAAAAGCATATTATGATTGGCGGCACAGAGCTTGACTACGCAGGGCTGACGGTTACGGTAAACGGCATAGTGCATGAGATGCCTCCCAAAGAATTTTACCTGCTGTTTAAGCTGCTCAACAATCCCAATAAGGTTTTTACCCGATTGGAACTGCTGGATGAGATCTGGGGCATGGGGTCGGATACGGACGAAAGGAATGTTGACGCCCATATCAAAAAGCTCCGCAAAAAATTTGACGAAACTGCGGATTTTGAAATCGTAACTGTCCGCGGGCTCGGATATAAGGCTGTATTCAGGAATCCGTGAAAAGGAGGGCAAGAATGAAGAACAGAAAAAAATACCGGATACATCTCCGCACGCATTTTGCGCTGGAAGCGCTCCTGATTCTCTGCTCAGCCTGTCTTTTGTCCTGCGCTCTTGTGGTAACGGGAACCGTCATTTTCTTTCATGGTGAATGGACTCTGCCTGTCGTTATCATCCTCTGCCTGCTGGTCTGCTCTCTTACCATGCTGGTCGGCGGCATTGCGCTTTATTACAGTTCTGCGTTTTTCGTAAAGCCCATAGAGGAAATGAACCGTGTGGTAAACCGGATTGCAAAAGGCGATTTTGCGGCAAGAATTTCAAGGAAGCAGTGCAATGGCAGAAATGCGGAATATCTCCACGAGTTAGACGAGCTTGAGGCCAATGTAAACCGTATGGCGTCTGAACTGGCAGGCATGGATTATATGCGCAGGGATTTTGTCAGCAATGTTTCCCATGAAATCAAAACTCCGGTTTCCGCCATGCGGGGGTTTGCGGAACTGCTGTCGGAGGGCGGCCTGTCAGCGGAGGAACAAAAGGAATACCTTTCTCTGATTTATAACGAGGCACAGAGGATTTCAAGATTATGTGAAAATATGCTGCGGATGTCCCGTCTGGAAAATCAGGCCCTTGTCACAAGGCATGAGCCGGTGGCAGCAGATGAGCAGATACGAAAATGTGTGATCCTCCTTGCCGAAAAATGGGAAGGGCGTGCATATGAATTTGATTTGAAGCTTCCTTCCATGCGGATCGTAAGCGATCCTGATTTGCTGCAGCAGATCTGGCTCAACCTTATTGATAACGCGATGAAGTATTCCTCTCCCGGTTCGGTGATCCATATCTCGGGAGAACAGAAAGCAGAGAAAATAATTGTAACGGTACGGGATGAGGGCATCGGCATTCCGGAGGAAAAACAGGCGCATATTTTTGACGCCTTCTACCAGTGCGAAGAATCCCATAAAAAAGACGGAAACGGCCTGGGACTGTCCATTGTAAAAAGAATTCTGGAGCTTCTGAATGGCCGTATCGAGTGTAAAAGCGCCGCAGGAAAAGGCACTCAGATGACGGTAACAATCCAGGAAAACACAGCCAGGTCATGAAACAGCCAAAAGGAACAACCAGAGAAGGAATAGCCAGAGAGGGAACAGCCAAAAAAGGAACAGTCCAAAAAGGTCATACAGAGGTCATAAAGCTGTGATATACTCTCTGTAAATATGAAAAAATAATACAACAGGCAAAGGAGTGCATGATATGTTAGCATGGAAAGAACTGTTTTACGGCAAAAAGAAATATCTGCTGATCGAGCTGCTCATTACTCTGCTCATATTTATGGTACTGTTTCTGTCCGGTCTGGCGGAAGGGTTAGGCCGGGCAGTCGTTGCAGGCATCGACAATCTGGACGCAGCGTATTTTCTGCTCAGCGATTCGGCGGAGGACATCATTACTGTTTCTAATGTAAGCGCAGACACTTACGGACAGTTATCCTCTCAGACAGACGGAGAGCTTGCGGCGCTGGACATCCAGCGGATGTATTTATGCAGGCAGAACGATGATGAAAAGCTGAATATCGTCTATTTTGCCATTGAACCCGGCAGCTTTTTAGAGCCAAAAACCATAGAGGGCGTATCGCTTTCCGAGAGTGATGCAGAAAACCCGATTTTGCTGGATGATGATTTTATGCTGGAAGGGATCAAGGTTGGAGATACCGTTCTGGATTCCTCCACGGACATAGCGTTTACGGTGGCCGGTTTTGTCAAAGATGAAATGTACGGGCACGTTTCCATCGGATTTATCTCCATTGATACCTATACGAAGCTGCGTACAGAGCTGAATCCCATGTACCAGCAGGAATACCATGCGATAGCGATCAAAGACGGAAATGTTGACGGGGTGCAAATTGAGGACGCACAGATCGTTTCCAAAGCAGACATTATCCAAAATGTTCCGTCCTATACAGCAGAACACATGACGATCACCATGATTGTCTGGGTGTTGATTATAGTGTCGGCGGCTATCATCGGAATCTTTTATTATATTCTCACACTCCAGAAACGCAGACAGTTTGGAGTTATGAAAGCAATCGGCGTTGGGATGGGACGCCTTTCCGGGATCGTGATCGGGCAGGTCTGTATCATAGCGGTGTGCGGCGCGGTAATCGCAGGTCTGCTGACCTTCGGTATGGCGGCAGCTTTGCCGGAAACAATGCCGTTTTATTTGAAAATCGGGAATGCGCTGCTTGTGATGGCTGCATTTATTTTCATCTCCATTGTAAGCAGCCTGATCTCCATATGGAATATCTCAAAGGTAGATCCTATCACAGTGATTGGAGGTACAGACGAATGAGCAAAACAATACTGAAATTGGAACATATCACAAAATCCTATCAGGACGGTTCCGGCAAAAACCTTGTACTGAACGATGTTTCTCTGGATGTAAATGGCGGTGAGCTCGTTGCCATTGTCGGCCCGTCCGGTTCGGGAAAAAGTACCTTTCTTACGATTGCGGGAATGCTCCTGTCCCCGGATGCCGGAGCAATCACGATTAATGGGGAACGGGTGTCCGATTCCAAAAAGAAAAACTGGACAAAGATCCGCCATGAACATATCGGCTTTATTTTCCAGAGCCACCAGCTCCTTCCTTATCTTAAAGGGCTGGAACAGCTTACGTTATTTCAGGACAAAAAAAACCGGGACAAGGTAAACGCTCCGGATATGTTTACAGAGCTTGGCATAGAAAAATGCAAAAATCAGTACCCTTCGGAAATGTCCGGCGGCGAAAAGCAGAGAATCGCAATCGCGAGGGCTTTTATCAATGATCCCGATATTATTCTGGCGGACGAACCGACGGCGAGCCTTGACGGTGCGCGCGGGCGGCAGGTCGTGGAAATGATACGGCTGGAGGTAAAAAAACGGGAGAAAGCCGCTGTTATGGTGACGCATGATGAGCGGGTGCTGGATTTGGCGGATCGGGTGTATCGGCTGGAGAACGGAGCGCTGACGCAAAATAATGAAAAATAACCGGATCAGGAGGCTATACTATGGACGAAACATTTGACATTCAGGCATATATGACACATGGCGTTGAGGCAATCGTGGCCGAATCTCTGAAAGCCACCCTGAAAAACCCCCGTGAGAGCGCTTTCATGGTTCGGTTTGCAGCAGCCAGCAAAAAGGCGTCAAAGCGCCGGGCGGAGGCGGAAAAAGCAGGAGAACACATTCCTCCGTTTTTGATCGCCAGTATCACCAGCAGCTGCAACCTCCACTGTGCCGGATGCTATTCCCGCTGCAATCATGCTACTGTGGACGCTGCGCCGATAGGCCAGCTTACTGATGAGGAATGGCTTGCCATCTTTCGGGAAGCGGATGAAATCGGAGTGAGCTATATCCTTCTGGCTGGCGGCGAGCCGATGCTGCGCCGGGATATTATAGAAGCGGCGGGAAAAATGCCGAACATCATCTTCCCTGTCTTTACCAACGGCACCTATATGGATGATGCGCACTTCAGGCTGTTTGACAAATGCCGCAATCTGATTCCGGTTATGAGCATTGAGGGCGGAAAAGAGGAAACCGACGAACGCCGCGGAAAAGGCGTATATGAAAAACTGATCTCCAACATGAACGCACTGCATGACAGGGAACTGTTGTTTGGCGTTTCTGTCACGGTGACAACAC
>CANREH010000162.1 GCA_947629585.1 uncultured Lachnospiraceae bacterium
GCTGGCAAGCAAGCTTGCCGTCTGTTCCTGTATGGAGACTGGGCTTTCATAGTAAATTCTGTGAAGTATGGAAAGATAGTGTATTCAGAATGGATGATTTATGGGAATATGAGAAAAGATATATCAATAATTTTGATTGAATAACCGCTGTTATTGACAGCCACAAAGCAGGAAATCAAAAAAGATTTCCTGTTTCCTGTGCTGGCTTTGTTATCTTTTTAACGGTTCTATTTTCTTATTTTATGCGGTAAAAGTCTTTCAGCCGATCCATGCGGGAATGGATATTCATAAACAGCATGTCTACCAGGGTAATGGCTGTCATGGCTTCCACTACGACAACGGCCCGCGGGACAATGATCGGATCATGGCGGCCTTTGATGTTAATTTCAATTTCCTCGCCGGATTTGTTCACTGTTTTCTGTGTTTTTGCGATGGAAGGAGTGGGTTTGAACGCTGCTCTTAAAATGATGTCGGAGCCGTCGCTGATTCCGCCCAGGATGCCTCCGGCGTTGTTTGTTTTTTTGGAAAGCGTCGGCACATCGGGATCTCTGGAAACGGCGTCAGGGCTGAGGCAGAAGCTGTCGTTATTTTCGCTTCCGTATTTTTCTGAGGCGGAGAATCCTGCGCCGATTTCAAATCCCTTGACTGCGCCAATGGATAAAATGGCTTTGGCAAGGTTAGCGTCAAGCTTTTCAAAGACGGGTTCGCCAATGCCGGCAGGCATCCCTGTTACGATACATTCCACGACGCCTCCGACGGAATCCTGCTCCTTCATTTTTGCCATCAGAAAGTCCTCAGCTTTTGCGGAAGCCTCCAAATCAGGCATATAAAGAGGGCTTTTTCTTATATTTTCAAAAGAAAACTGTTCTTCGGAAATTTGGACAGGGCCAATGGATTTGGTGTAAGCCTGGACAGTGATTCCAAGCTCCTTTAAAACAGCACAGGCAACTGCGCCTGCGGCAACCCTTCCAATGGTTTCTCGTCCGGAGGAGCGTCCTCCGCCGCGGTAATCCCGGAAACCGTATTTTTTATCAAAGGTATAATCGGCGTGTCCCGGGCGGTAATAAGAAGCGATTTCAGAATAATCGGAGGAACGCTGTGTTTCATTGAAAATTGCCATAGAAATCGGTGTCCCGGTGGTTTTCCCTTCAAAGGTGCCGGAAAGAATCGTAACGGAATCCTGTTCTTTTCTTGGAGTGGAATATTTGGTTGTTCCCGGCTTCCTGCGGTCAAGATAGGCCTGGATCAGGGCCTCGTCAAGAGGAAGTCCTGCCGGGCAGCCGTCAATGACGCAGCCTACTCCCTTTCCGTGGGATTCCCCCCATGTTGTAACGGAAAATAATTGTCCGAATGTAGAACCTGGCATAATATGCTCCCTTCTTAAAAAAATTTTTTTATGGGTTCTTATTTTAACACAATGACAGGCTGCTTTCAACCCAGAAAATCCCAACCGTTCTTTTTCATAATTTCTTTGTTCGGTGCAATAATAGTTCTTGTAGCTGTTGTTGTAATATGGAAAAATGCTATGCATTCTTCCCGGGCCTGTGTATGCGCTGCGCACATGCCTGAACAAAGCGGCGCAGAAATGAGGGAATGTTATGAAAAAGAAATTTTTTGCAGGGTTGTGTATGTTTGTTCTCAGTATATCCGTACTTACCGGATGCGGAAACGGAACTGCGAACAATAATTCTGCAACGACAGACAGGGAAAGCGCAGATAATACCGATGCTGACGGCACGGATGCAGACAGGGATTATGCAGACGACACATTAAATGGAACAGGTACGGATGTGGGAAACGGGGTAACAAACGATACGGAGAATAATACAGGTATCACGAATGATACAACGGTTCCTGACAATAACGATAACGGAAGTGTGTTAGGAGATATCGCTGACGGTGCAGACGATGTTGTGGACGGTGCGGCGGACGCAGTGGATGACATTGGAACCGGTATTGCAGACGGTGTTGACGATGTGACAGAAGGCGTGGATTCCGATGTGGATACGGATATAGAGAACGAAGAAGACGCAGATAGAGGAACCATAGACAATACTCTGGATAATGCAGACGATACAGATAATAAAACGGATAAAAAAAGTAAGAAAAACAAAAAAAATGCAGACACAGAAAAAAGTAAAACCAATACAGCTTCCGGGACAGACAGATAGTTGTTATCATTATGCTGTTCTTGTATTAACAGTGGGAAAGGTTTTCTGTACAGGATCGTCAGCAATCTGCTGCGATCCTGTATTTTTGCTTCTGCAGAGGCAGACTTTATTACGTTGACTTTGCAGAAAACAGCTTATATAATGAAAAAACAGTGGAAAAGGAGATATTTTTTATGGAAATTTCAGAACAGAAAGCTTTCTTGCGAAAAGAGATCAGGCAGAAAAGAAAACAGCTTACGGAAGCGGAAATCAGGGAGTGTTCTGCAAAAGCATTGGTAAGGCTTTTGCAAATGCCGGAATATGTCTGCTGCCATTCTGTTTTTACATATGTTTCTTATGAACAGGAACTGTCTACAATCCCGCTGATAAAAGCGGCGTTTTTGGACGGGAAGAAGGTGGCAGTACCGAAGGTGGTTTCAAGCCGTCATATGGAATTTTTTTACATTGCGGATCTTTCGGAATTGAAGAGGGGTTATTGCGGAATTTTAGAGCCGGAGGGCGGAGAGCCGGTTTTTCCGGATCGGAACAGCCTGATGGTTCTGCCGGGAATGCTGTTTGACGAAAACGGGAACCGTATGGGTTATGGAGGCGGTTTTTATGATGAATATCTGGCAAGGCTTGGGAAAGAGGGAAAACCGCTGCTTTTGGGATATGCGTATGACTTTCAGATGTTTGGGAAAGAAACGGTTTCGGAAGCGGGTTTTTGCGGCGGGAGATTTCCGGCGCAAAGCCATGATCAAAAGGCAGACAGGGTGATTACGCCTTCAAAAATATTTTTTTGTGGGAGTGTATAGCGGATGGGGAATATGTTCTTTTCAATGTCGTCTTAATCAGTGAAGGCCTTCAAAAGAGATAACGGGGAGGGGGATTGCTATGGAGGATTCACAGATTATCCGCCTGTATTTTGAGCGTGACGAAGCTGCTATTTCAGAGACGGACGCAAAATACGGGCCGTTCTGCCGAAAGATTGCCTGCCGTATCCTTGCGGATGCCGATGCGGAGGAATGTGTCAACGACGCTTATTTCCGGGCATGGAATGCGATACCGCCGCAGAAGCCGGAAAAATTGGGCGCATGGCTGGGGAGGGTGGTCAGGAACCTTGCCCTGGATTTGTGGAAGAAAAACCACAGGCAGAAGCGTTATGGGCTGGAACAGCTTTTGAGTGAATTAGAGGAATGTATCCCATCCCATGTCACGGTGGAGCATGAGATCGAAGGAAAAGAAGTAACCAGGATTTTAAATGAGTGGCTTGCTTCCCTGTCGAAAAAAGACAGGGTTTCTTTTGTGCGCCGTTATTGGTACGGGGAGATGGTAAATGCGCTTGCAGAAGAGCAGGGGATCTCTCCGGCGAATATGGCAAAAAGGCTGTACCGTTTAAGAAAAAGCCTGAAAGCGAGGCTGGAAGAGGAGGGGTATTTATGAGGGAACGGGAAATCAAGCTGTATCATGGCATTACAGAGATTGATGAAACGTTTTTGGAAGAAGCCGAAGGCAGCGTGGGAAGAAAACCATCCCGATGGAGGAAATGGACAGCGGCGGCTGCCTGCCTTTGTTTTACGGCGGTAATGGCTGTGGTTTGCCAGCGTTTTTTTGTACAGGAAACGGAAACCTCCGTAAATCAGAAAGCAAAACATGACGATTCTGATACGGTTGATACGGTTCCTCCCGGCAAAGAGGCGAAAGATGAAGAGGATGAAGAGGCTTTTCTTTATGGAAATTCAAGCGAAATAACAGAAGTTCCGGCGGCGCCGATTCTTTACAGTGAGCTGTCATGGCCGAAAGGAAGCGTAAATGAAGAAGCCCTTGCGCTGCCGGACGGCGGGGAAGATATCCTGGCTTTTGATGAGTCATTGCTGGAGAAGGATTCGTGCTGCATGATTGTGGAAGGGACCGTGACCGATCTGTATGTAAAGCATTATGAATATGACGTCTATGATGACAAATTTGAAAAAGACGGCGTTTTCCATCATACTGCCGATACGGTTGTCTATGAAGTAGAGGTGGAAAAAAACTGGTATGGGGAGGAGCTTGGGGAAAAAACGATTCTTGTGGAGGATAATTCGTATTATTCGGAGCCTGTCCTGGCTATAAAGAAAGGAATGCGCTATGTCCTGCCGCTTTATGAATATGGGGAAAAGATGTGGATACCGGATTACCATAAGCTGGCGGAAGGCAATCTGGAAAGGGAAAGCCGTTACAGCACGATTTATCCGTATCATCCGCAGATTGCGGTTACAGAGGACGGATATTATCTTATTCCGGAGGATTGGGAGACATTAACCGAAGATGGAAAGGAAGTCATTATGGATACCGTGGAAGGAAAAGAAAACAGCGGTTATCACCAGAAAATGTATTTACTGGACGGGAATGCTTTTGCAAAACAGATGGCAGTTTTGCTTTCCTGCCTAAAATAACTGGCTGTTTTCTGCATATAAAATGGAAAGGAGGATGCCATATGACAGGGAGGAAAAGAAGATTTTTGATATGTTTGATTTTGCTGATGGGATGTTCTTTTATTGGATGTGCAAAAGAGAAAAAAGAAGAAGTGGTTTCTGAGAAAGAGACGGATTTTAAAGAAACGGCCGCCGGGAAAACGGAGACCGTTTCTGAGCCGGATAAGGAGAGGAAAAAGCTGGCAGGGCAGGAAGGATTCCGCCGTTTTTTTCTTAGCGGGATTGCGCAGTTTCTTACCGAAGCAAATGGGCAGAACAGGGTGTATTCTCCGGTGGATGTTTATATGGCGCTGGGAATGTTAGCGGAGATAACGGGGAAGGAGAGCAGAAGCCAGATTCTTTCCTTTCTTGGCGTGGACGGCATGGAAGCTCTGCACAGGCAGGAAAAGGAAATCTGGGAGGGAAGTTATCGGGAGGATGAGATTGTTTCCTGTGTTCCTGCCGCTTCCCTCTGGCTTAATAAGGATATTGGCATTCAGTTTCAAAAGGATGTCCTGGATCGGCTGGAAAAGCATTGCCATGCTTTTTCTTATCAGGGAATCGTGGGATCGGAAGAAATGAACCGTGCCATGCAGGACTGGTTTTATGAGCAGACGGGAGGGCTTTTCAAAGGGCAGGCGGAAAATCTGGCAGAGGACACCATCATGGTATTGGCGGCAGCGCTGAATTTCCATGCCAGATGGACAGAGGAATTTTCGGAGGATATGACGGAAAAAGGAGTGTTCCATGCGCAGGATAAGGATATTTCCTGTGATTTTATGCATTCGGATGGTACAGGACATTATTATGACCTGGGATCGTTTTCCGCCGTTTCAAAACAGATGGGAGACGGCAGCTATGTTATGTGGTTTGTTTTGC
>CANREH010000163.1 GCA_947629585.1 uncultured Lachnospiraceae bacterium
CCGTTGAATCAACGGTTTGAAAGAATGCTGTTAAAATTATGATACCTTATTATCAGGTATTATCACTTATAAATTTGTTGTAGATTTGTTGTAAATCCTGCTGTTTCACAAAGGACTCTTTTCTAAATAAAACTTAACTTATCTGAAATTTCTTTTAATGCTTCTTTTTTCTTTGCGCTGCTGACCTCAGCATAAACATCCATAGTTGTTGTTATACTGGAATGCCCCATGACATCCTGGATGACTTTAAGGTTTACCTCATTTTCACACAGTCTGGCACAAAAAGTATGCCTGAAACTATGGCAGGAGAAATGCGGAAGCGCCAACGGTTCCCTGTTCTCTTTTTCCGCCTCTTTTCTTTCTTCCTCATTATACTTCCTCACTATATAGCTAATCTTATAATTCACTTTATGATTATTATACAGCCTGCCATTAGGATCGATAAAAACAAATCCCTCCCTGCCGTCTATGACTTCCTTACTAAAGCCTTCCCTTTCCTGGCGGGCATACTCCTTCCGCAGCGCTTCATAAACGGAATCCACCATCGGCACGATCCTGACTGCCTTCTCTGTCTTAGGTTTATCAATGGTAAAATAACATTTTCTATGTTCCCTGTTTTGAAACGTCAGGCTGTGGTCAATATTGATAAAGCCATTATCAAAATCAACATTTTCCCACTGCAGCCCAAGCAGCTCCCCTATCCGGCAGCCTGTCCCAAACATGACAGTAAACAACGGCAGCCATCTCCTCAGTTTTGGTTTCCCCGCAACATATCCCATGAACGTTTTCTGCTGCTCCTCCGTCAGCGCACTGCGGGGCCTGGATTTTTTCCCCGCTTTCCTGCCAACCTCTGCTATCATATTGTCTGACGGGTTGTTTCTCACCATGCCGTCCCTGACTGCCACCTGGAACAAAGAATGCAGGATGCTGTGGATTGTCCCCAGTGTTGAAAGCATCAAGTTACAGTCATTCAGCAGGTGGAGATAAAAAAGCTTTACATCCGAATATTTAACATCCGCAACTCTTTTTTTCCCAAACCCTCCCCGGATATGATAATCATACGTACACAGATAATTCTTTAACGTTGTTTTCTTTAAGTCATAACGGGTAGCGATATAACGGTCAAACAGTTCATTGACGGTCATCCGCCTTGCCGTGTCAGTATCCACCCCGTCCATTTCATCTTTCAGCGCCTGCTTCTCTTTTTCCCGGAGCGTCTGCAGATCCCTGGCATAAATATACTGCCTCTTTCCTAAAAAATCCTGGTAGGCATAGAGATAAGTCCCGTCTGATTTTCTCTGGCATTCCCCTTTCCTCAATGCCCTGCCTTTATTGTCTTTCCTTGCCTTTGCCATTTTCCCTGTCTTTCCTTTCTGAAATAACCTAAACAAAAGAAAAGAGAATCTGCACATCCTGTCAAGAAGAAAGGCACACGGACTCCAGCCCTTTCTTCAATACCTGTGTTATAGTCTGATTATGTTCCAGGGCATATTTTTCCACTTTCTTATATTCTTCTTCTGACAGCCTGATGCACACCTTTCTTGACTTTGGCGACTCCACTTTCGGCCTTCCCATCTTTGCCATCAAAACACCTCCCTGTCCATAATCTTTTTTCATTATACTTTACGTCGGACACATAGTCAAGCCCTTTTTTGCAAATTCTCTTATTTCTTAGTTTTTAATTTTGCAAATTTCCCGCTGTCAAAAACGCTGCCGGTACAGCTCCAGGTATTCCTCAAAAATGTCACAGTTCACCAAAACCAGCTTATCCAGCTTGTAAGTGGCCTGCGCTTCCTTTGCCATCTTTTCAAATTTGCTCTGGCACATACTGTACATCTCAGCGCCCTCCTTGTAACGGACGAACCTTTTCCTGCTGGCTTCCTGCCTCATATAAACGCCGCTTCCTTTCTTTCTCCTTAAAACATAAACAGCCATTCTTTCCCTATCCCATTTCCTATTGACACTGCCCGATATCCCTGCTGCATATCCCCCTGCATCTTTCACACAGATAACCGGCAGACGCCTGTCTGCTAATGATAACAAAAGCTGCGCTTTCCTTCTCATTAACAGACAATCCCCCACAGGCGGCAGCCCGGAACGCTGCCCGCATTGGACTTGCACCATCATCTCCCGATGACCGGCTTCCTGCCGGAAGTATCATTATTACAAAACCGCCTCATCGCTGCGGGGTTTCCTTTTCCCCGCTGTAAACATGGCATTTGCCGCTCGTACCTTTGCTTCAACATCATCCTGCGCCCAATCTTTCTATGGCATCATCCGCCCATAAAAAATAACGCTCCCTGTTTCCTCGCTTACAATCTGTTTTCCACTGTAAAAGGGAGAACAGACAGGAAGTCTTGGCGTGCCTGTCTACACAGCTCCTCAATTTCTCACGTCCTGTGGGATTTCCTGTATTCTGTTGTCAAGGTACGAAGCAAATTTTTCCATATTGAAACCAATTTACTTTCTGCTTATCAGCCCAAAAAGCACACAAACCCTATCCATTTCAATAACATCATCCACTCCCTTGTGTGCCTTATAAGAATGACAAGCATTTTCCGGAAAAGATAAGTCAGGAGCTACCATTCAGGTTCTTGTCTGTTATTGTTTAAAGTTCCTTATTCTCCCGAACAACTCCATCCGAACTTCCTGTTCCATATCCTCCAGCGGCATCAGCTTTTTATTGAGCTGCTTCTTCTTGATTTTCTTATCAAATGTGTACCTTATCCACCCCTCATATTCCTTCAGGATAAGCTCCATAGCCTCTGCATCCCCGTCCAATGCAGCCAGAATGACATCCGCTTCCAGAAGTTCATTTCCATCGTTTCTTTTTTCCATTGCTTTCTATCTTCCCCTTCATTTCCTGTAATCCCCTCGTCTTGTAGGAGCGTGCCGTGGTATACGCTATCCCTAATATTCTTGCTGTCTCTGCAAGGGAATAATCAAGCGCAGCATTCAACAGCAGCACCTGCCTTTTCTTCTCCTGCATTTCCAATAAGACTTCCGCTATGTCATCATTGTCAATCATCACGGTTTCATCCCCCGCAGACATTTTATGCCTGGCAGAGGAATACAGATCCTCTGTTGAAAATGATTCCATTTCTATCGGGACAGCCGTATAGTTTTTACAGTGCCTTATGTAACTTCTGATCTGGTTGGAAACGCTGTGTTCAATCACTTTTTTGCAAAAGGCATCAAACCGGTGCCGAAGGCTTTCCAACTCTGTCTGTGTATACTCCGATTTCATTTCTGTCCTTTCCACCAAAATGAAATAGCTCCTGACATTATCCCTTCAATAAAGAAACAGCACCGGAGACATAGGATTTGTTGTCAAAATCCAGCGCTTTTTTTAAATTTTTTTCTTTTAAGTTTCTGGATTGTTAGAAATTATGCTTTTAGAAAAAGGGAGCCTAAGAATTTCCCATTCAGGAAACTCTTTAGACTCCCTTCAGCGCTCCATCCAATCTCTGCTAATCCTATATACTCCTGCCTTTTATTATACTTCATTTTTAGAAATTTAAAACCCTTGTTTTATAGAATCATTAGACGAACAGCAAGCACTGGCTGCGTCCGTCCAGACGAGCCAGAATCGTGCCTGCCTCCCACGGCTTGGCAGGCACGATTCCACAGGGAAATTCCCTGACCCTTTTTTTTCTTTTCCCCTTCTTTTTTTACAATTCCTCCCAATATCCTTGACCGTTTTCCGCCCCTCTGCTATAATAATCTTATCTTTCCAATCCCTTATAAAATAACCCGGCTGCTGTAAAATCCTTTCTTTTTACGGCAGTTTTTTTATACAAAAAATATTCATAAAGGAGAAACCAAAATGGAAAACAGAACCCGCAGAAACAGGCTTGAACTCCGCCTGAGCGATGACGAAAAATACATCCTGGAGGAAAAGACCCGATTATCGGGGATGAAAAACCGCTCGGATTATATCCGGAAACTGATCCTTTACGGATATGTCTATGAAGTTGATTACAGCTATTTAAGGAATTACAACACAGAGCTTGGGCGGATCAGCTCCAGCCTGAACCAGATTGCAAAGAGGATTAACAGCACAAGCCATGTCTATCAGGAAGATATGGAAGAAGTAAAGGAGTTGATGAACCAGGTATGGCATACACAAAAATCCATGCTGTCAAAGCAACCGTTGATAAAGCCATAGCGTATATCTGCAGCCCGGACAAAACAGACGAAAACATCTACATTTCCTCCCATGCCTGCGCACCGGAAACAGCGGCGCTTGACTTCAAATATACGCTGGACCACTGCCGGGAAAACAGCCCGAACAAAGCCTACCATCTGATACAGGCTTTTTCGCCCGGTGAAGTCAGCTTCCAAGAAGCGCACCAGATTGGAAAAGAGCTTGCGGACAGGGTTCTGGAGGGGAAATATTCGTATGTCGTCACTACACACATTGATAAAGGACACGTCCACAACCATATCATCTTCTGCGCCGCCGACAATATCGAACATAATAAATACAATGACTGTAAACAGACTTACTGCCGCATCCGGAAACTGAGCGATGAATTGTGCAGGGAGCATCATCTTTCTGTTATTATTCCCGGCGGAAACCGGGGCAAAAAATATAAGGAATGGCAGGCAGACCGCAGCTCATCTTCCTGGAAAACACAGATAAGAAAAGATATCAACGCAGCCATAAAAGCGTCCTCCACTTATGAGGAATTCCTGCTCCTGATATGTGCGAAAGGCTATGAGATCAAAGGGGAGCAATTCGGGGAAAACACGCCAAACTATATTTCATTCCGTCCTCTTGGCAAAGAACGTTTCGTGCGTGGCAGCGAAAAATCCCTCGGCAAAGAATATACAAAAGAACGCATTAAGGAACGTATCGAAAGGAAACGGGAACAGAAAGCGGTTATCCCTCAAAAAAACTCCTCCCATAAAGAGCTGATTGATACCACAGGTGAAAAATTCCAAAACAGTCCTGGGCTGCAAAGATGGGCAGCGATAGAAAACTTAAAAATTGCTGCACAAGCTTACAGGGAAGCAGGCTCTATCAAGGAACTGGAACAGAGAATTGCCTCCGTTTCTACTGCCGGAAAGGAAGCAAAACAGACAGTCCGGAAACTGGAAAACCGCATGAAAGACCTTGCAGAAATCATCAAATATGCAGAGCAGTACAAAACAAACAAGCCATACCACACAGCCTACAAAAAGTCCAAAAATCCCGACATTTATTTTCGGAAACATGAAAGCCAGATCATTCTTTACGGCGGCGCAAGGCGTATGTTGGAACAAGCGGGTATCAGCTTAAAAAACTTAGATATTGAAAAATATAAAGCAGAATACAGCCAGCTTTCCGCCAGGAAAAAAGAACTCAGCAGCACATACAAAACCTGTGAACATGAAGTGGAAGAATTAAGCAAAAAACTGCAGAA
>CANREH010000164.1 GCA_947629585.1 uncultured Lachnospiraceae bacterium
CCGGACAATGTGACAATATATGACAGTGAAAATGTATTCTCAGGCACAAGCGATGACTTTACTATTTATTGTTATGAAGATTCCGCTATGAATGATTATGCAGAAAAATATGGTTATAAGGTTTCCGTTGTAGATGCTGGTGCTGATGTAGGGGAAGCCATGCGGAAGGAACTGGAAAAAGGAAAGGCGGCAGCAGGCGATGTAAACAATGACGGGCAGGTGAATTCCGAAGATGCCCTGACAATATTAAAAATTGCCGCAGAGCTTTTGACGCCTTCCGAAGAACAGGAACAGGCGGCAGACGTGAATGGAGACGGACGGATTAATTCCGAGGATGCGTTGCTTGTCTTAAAATATGCGGCAGGGCTTCTGCATTATCCGGCAGAAAACACAAAGAACATTTCCTTTTAGCTCATATTATCCTTGTATTTAAGTATAGTATTTGGTAGAATAAGCAGGTGGGAATCACCCGTCCGCACAGGTTTAGGAAGTGAGCATGGCTGAGAAGGTTTTTTGATAGAATTTTGCATTTTTTCATTGCAAGAGGATAGTAATAGGAGGCTTCATGAAGAGAATTGGCATTGTGGAAGATGATCGAAGGCTTGGAACAGAGCTGGAGACGTTTCTGAATCATAATGGATATCAGGCAGAGCTGTTAGAGGAATCCGAGTATACGCCGCAGAAGATTTTAGAAAAGAATTTCCATTTGCTTTTGCTGGATATCGGCCTGCCGAAAACAGACGGTTTGTTTTTATGCAGGGAAATCAGAAAAAGCTCGCCTCTTCCGATGATGATGATTACAAGCAGGAACACGGAAATGATGGAGCTTATGAGTATCAGCAATGGGGCGGATGATTTTATTGCCAAGCCTTTTAATGTGCAGATTCTGCTGGCGAGGATGGAACGGCTTTTGTCACGCGTATATCAGGAAAATGCAGGGAAAGCCCGGATGCAGTTTGGGGATTTTACGTTTGATATTTTAAAAGGGACAATTTCTTCCGGGGGACAGAGTATAGAGCTGACAAAAAATGAGATTAAAATTCTTCTGTGTCTCGGAAAGAATGTAAATAAAATTGTGTCCAGGGATGAGCTTATCAATATGCTCTGGGACAGTGAAATGTTCGTGGACGACAATACCCTGACGGTTAATATGACAAGGCTCCGGCAGAAGTTTAAAGCGTTGGGGAAGGAGAATTTTATTCAGACAAAGCGGGGGCTGGGATATCTGTTATGCGATGGATAGATTATGGGAAGGAAAGGATTTATCAGCTTGGGATTATTCTTACCCTTCTGTTTATTATGGAAACCCTGCTGCTGATTTTAGAGGGCAGTTTTTGGATCGGGGTCGTCCTTGCTTTTTTCGCGATATCTGTCTGGTTCCTGATATTGTTTTTGGAATTTTACAGAAAGAAACGGTATTTTGACAGGATTTTTGAATGCCTGGAGCAGTTGGATAAAAAATACCTGATCGCCGAAATGGTGGAAAATGGCGTCAGGCAGGAGGAAGTGCTGCTTAAAGAAATACTAAGGCAGTCTGGAAAAGCCATGACGGAGCAGGTGAATCAGTATAAATTTGCAGGGCAGGAATATAAAGAGTATATTGAGCTTTGGATTCACGAAGTAAAGCTGCCGATTGCGGCGGCGAAGATGATGGTCGAAAACAGCCGCAATGAGGTGACGGAAAATATTGAGGAAGAATTAAACAGGATTGAGGAGTATACGGAACAGGCGCTTTTTTATGCAAGAAGCAGTTATGTAGAGAAGGATTACCTGATTAAAAAAGTTCTGCTTTTGGAGGTGGTAAATTCGGTTGTGCTCCAAAATAAAAAAATGCTGATCCGCAAAAAGGCACAGATGAATCTGCAGGGATTAGAGAAAGAAGTCTTTTCGGACAGTAAATGGCTTGCTTTTATTTTAAACCAAATCCTCTCCAACAGCATGAAATATGCGGATAAAGAGCCTTTAAAGCTGGAAATTTATGCAGAGGAAGAAAAAGAAGCCGTCTGCCTTTTTATCAGGGACAACGGCATGGGGATTCCGCAGTCTGAGGTTTCAAGAGTATTTGAAAAGGGCTTTACCGGGGAAAAGGGAAGAAGGATAATGGGAGTATTTGGCTATCGGAACCAGGCAACCGGATTGGGGCTGTTTTTGTGTAAGGAATTGTGTAAAAAATTGGGACATGCCCTGTCGCTGGAGAGTGAGGAAGGGATTGGCACAACGGTCTGCATTGTTTTCCCGAAGGGAAGTATGACCTGGATGGAAAAATAAGGATGAAAATATCATAAGAAACAGGGCATAATAAAGAAAATAGAGAACAGAAAGGGAGGCTGTATATGATTCGGATGATTGTGGGATTAATCACCGGAGGGATTTCCGGCACATTGGCAGGGAAGATCATGGACAGTGAAGGGGGCTTGCTGCGGAATGTGATTCTGGGAATTGTGGGCGGTATTGTCGGAAGTTTTCTGCTGGGGCTGTTTGGTATTTCAGGAAGCGGCATCATTGGGAATGTAATCGTGTCCGTTATTGGCGCCTGTGTGCTGATATGGGGAGGAAAAAGGCTGACAGGAAGGTAGCACAGCAGGAGATCCGGTTTTGCTGAGTGATGGTTTACCGGAAAAAGCGCGAGGATTTGGTTAGCGTATAGCATGACCCGAATCCCGCGCCAAGACTTACGAGCAGGTGCAAGTCTTTCCTTCTTGGAATTAATCCTGTCTTAAGCTGACGACCTGGTTTTTCCCGGCGGCTTTTGCCATATAGAGCGCTTTGTCAACTCTTGTGTAGAGGGTATCGGCTGTCTCCCCGATTTTTGCCTGGGTAACGCCGATGCTTACCGTCTGGCAGCCTGCGGTTTCGTAGGAAATGGAAGCGAAAGCTGTCCGGATTTTTTCTGCGGTTTCTATGGTTTCGTCTATTTGTTTCCCGGCTAAGAGTACCATAAATTCTTCGCCGCCCCAGCGTCCTGCCGAGGCAGAAGGTATTTTAAAGGCGATTTTTCTTAAGACATCCGATAATGCAATGATGACATTATCGCCTTCTTTATGGCCGTAAATATCATTGACTCTCTTGAAATTGTCAATATCAAGCATAATCAGGGAAATGATCCCGCTGCCTTCCTTATTAATAAGCTCCAGCGCATGGCGGATACGCCGCTCAATCTCGGCGCGGTTATAAAGCGTGGTAAGCCCGTCCGTAATGGAAGTACGGGCAAGGCGCCGGTTAGCCTCCTCAAGCTCTGCAGTGGCAGCTTCAATAAAGGAGACAAAACGCCAGATGATTGGAATCTTGTCCGGGGTATCCAGGTGGGAATCATAGATATTTACGATTTCCCCTCCTTTTGGCTCCCCTTCCCTCATAGCGGCAATGACCAGCGTGACATTAAAATTCAGCATATCGCCTTTAATACGGATAAATTCACCATGAGTATAAAATCCGGCTGTCGGCGCGACATTGTGGAACAGAATCGTTTCGTCACTGATGCTTTGATCGCCCCAGAAGGCCCTTCTGACAGCGCAGGAAAAGGTCAGGATCACTTCCGGCTGGAAATCCGCTATTTTCTGCCCGTCCTTGCGGATGCTGTTTAAGATGGTGCCGGGATCGCCATAGGCAAGTTTTACAATGCCGTTTTCTTCCATGTCAGAGGACATCACAAGGGAGTCGTCCTCATTGACAGCAAGCGGGCAGCGCAGGAGATCAATGCCATTGTGATCCATAAACAAAGGAAATTCGAGCGTGTTGGAAAAGAATTTATCATTTTTGCTGATGTTTAAAAACCTTTGGTAGACATCAAAAGCAGGCCTGCCGTCCAGTTCATACAGGATTGCTTTTTCCGCTTTGGTGATGCGGAACCGTCTCTGCAGAGGCTTCCAGCCCGAAATAAACGTGCTGTATGTATGGAAATCTTTCCCGCCGAGCAGCAGAAATACAATGCCGTGATCGGAAAAGCCGTTTCCTTTGGAAAATACAAAGGCGGTGTCGTCGTCCATGTTCGGGTTAAAGGCTCCGCCGCCAAAAACCTGGATATCACGGGGAAGCCTGCTCATCTCGTCGCAGAATTCCTTCATGGACATATCCATAATGGTAGCGACCATCTCGATAGAATTGACCCACGGGTTGGCTTCGCAGGCTTCCCTTAGGCTATGGATGTCGTCTTTGACATCATTTTCCAAAAAAGGAAACTGTAAAAGCCTTGCCTGTGTCGTTTCGTATTCAAAAACGGTGCAGGACAGGATAATCTTGTCCTTTGCCAGGGCGCCTTCGATAATATTGGCATTGCTTGTACAGCCAAAGTACAGGGCATCCGGCATTTTGTCTTCAATCAAACGGCAGATTTCGGCGATATGTTCCTTGTCCATATCCTGGGAAAAAATGCGGAATATGGTAGTATAGGATGGGTTAGCGCTGCGCCATTGGCTGAGCTTGTTCAGTTGTTCTGTAAAAGATTCTTTGGTCTCGTATTTTAGTTGAAATTGTTTCATAATCTATCCCCTTTATGAAAGTTTCTTCTCTTATGTTAATTTTACCATACTTGTCAAAAAAAATCATCTGAAATTTGATAATTTTTACAATTTATGTAACTGAACGGTTACATTGGGCAGATTATGATTCAAAAAGATTCTTGACGAAAGTGCCAATCGGTGTTAACATAGTAGATAGAAAAAGGTGTTACCGTGAAGCAACGGTTCGCCTCAGTTAAAATGATTCAAAAAAGCAACCTAACTTTGGTCAGGGCGGTTGCTTTTTTGATGTTTTTTGCTTTTTCTGGTCTGCCGGATACTGATTATTGTGACGATGATGCTGATAACCGTCACGGCAATACCGGCAAGTTCCAAAATCATTTCGAAATAACAATAGAAAAACCTTACAAAACCGAAAGGTTTCTGTAAGGTTTTTCTATTGTTGCCACGGCTCGGATGCGGTAATATAATCCTGCAGGCTGCGAACATAGCAAAGAACGGAGGATTTTTGTATGAGCATGGTTTTGAAAGTGGATAAGATGGAGAAGTATTACGGAAACCGTGGGAATGTGACAAAGGCGGTTGACAATATCAGTTTTGAGGTGGAAAAAGGAGAGTTCTTAGGCATTATGGGATCGTCGGGCAGCGGCAAGACGACGCTGTTAAACTGCATTTCCACGATTGACCGGGTGACTTCGGGGGATATTTATA
>CANREH010000165.1 GCA_947629585.1 uncultured Lachnospiraceae bacterium
CCTGCCAGTTTGGAAAAAGTATGAAATGCCTTTTTTACAAAATCCTCTGGCAGCTCTGCCGGACTGCACCGCCAACTTTCCGGAACATGATCAAATAGCATGAGGTAATCAAACCGATAAAAATACACACCCCATGCTGTTTTTTCTTCAGCGTAGTATTCCGGTCCTTTGTGGAAACCGTCAAAGCGAAGTGCCGCTCCATAACCATGCACTTCGTCCACCAAATGAAAGGACAGCACATAATTCCAGTTATTATCGTTTCCTTTCATCAGATGCTGCCTTGCGGCAGATTTCATCAAGTGCTGTTGCTTCAGTATAATACCCTCAAAGATAGAAAAATCCGGCTGCTCTGTCCATTCCAGAACTTTTTCCGGCTTCGCCAAATCATTTTCCAATTTATTCAATACCTCTGAGCAGTACTTGGACAATCGTTTACTCTTGTGCTGCGTGGTTAGAAACGTGCGTTCCTGATATTTTATAAAAAAATACATAAAGTCTATCCACTCAAAATGCTGGTATATATTATAACAGCCGGAAAACAGGTCATAACCTTCCTTTGTCATCAAACGCAGCGCAGTATCCATATCGTCCTGCACAGCCTCCGCCACTGCATCTGGGGACAAAGTGAGTTCATCTTTCCAAAAACGATTCCATAGATAAGCCGCCATAATATCTGCCGGTGTCCAGCCAACCCTTCTTAAAACACGGACACTTTCCGTGTGAGGAATCCCCAGAAATTTCTCCCGCGCATTGGCAAAACGTAAAACCGCCGCATACCTGCTTTCCAGTGTTTCCAAAAAAGGATAAACCGTATCCCAATAATTCTTCACACTGGGGCTCGCATCATACAGAGCATCCCAAGCACTTAGGGTGGAATCATATTGGAAACCTTTGTTTCTGTCCTCCTGCAACCTCTTTCTGCGTTCTATATAATATTGTTCTAACTGGGGCTCGATCTGGGCAATTTCCTCCGTAACATCCTTTCCCTGTCTGATTGCCTCGCATATTCCTTCCGTCCTAAGATACATTTACTTTCTCCTTACTTTAACTTATCAAATCACTGAACACTATCATACATGTTTCATATACTATCATATAATACAGAATAAACGCATAAACAGAAGTTTCCTAATAAAATTCCGGATTACTTAGCCAGTTTGTCAATGGAATCCAATAAATCGTTGGTATATAATACTCTCAGGACAGCAAGAATAAGCGGAAGTTAATAATGAACTGGACAAAACGTCGGATCCGGCCCAGGTTATGAACCGCTTTCTTTTCTTTGGAGCCCAGAGGGACACGATATCATCATACTACCATGCCCCGCCCCGATTTCAACATTTATTTCAAAATCCTTTCTTTTGCAGGTGTAGCTTTGGAGAAAGGCAGCTTTGCTGCCGCCCTTGACCTGCACAGAGAAGTTGCACTCCCTGTACCCTTGCACAAAGGGCGCTTGCCCAGCGCCGACCGAAGCGGAGCGCAGACCTGCGCCCTCTGTACTCCCCTCCGCATCAGCTTCCGCTTATGCGGTTTTTGCCAAATTCCCCACCGGAAATTTGGGCAAAAAACAAGCCTTCTTCGTTCAGATAAAAGACAAAATTATATCCACATCCCCAATTAAAAGGAGAACTTCCTTTTATTGGAGTATGCTCGTTCCCATCTTCTATCATTCCCAAGAAATTATTTGGTGTTATATTGTCTTCACGAAACCAACCTTTTAATTTACTCTCCCATAAGTACAAACCTTTCTCATCTTCCAATTTTGTATTGGACAGCCAACTCTTCACAAACAAGTATAGCATATCTGTAACAGACTTTTCAAAAGAACTGTCTGGCCGCGTGGCTGCCTAAAAGCGTTATGTCAAAAGACTACCGGCAACTCATTGCTATCAGCCGCCAGCAGTAAAAACTCTATTTCTCATTTTTCATTTTCAAATAGTCTAACATTCTAAAAGTAACTGGTCTGAACATAACATAAATCCCATATCCAATCATCCCTCCGGCCACATTGGTAATAATATCCGTAATATCCGAAGACCGGGTACCATTGATGAGCGGCTGCAGCACCTCAATTCCCAGGCTCATCAAAAAACAGGAAATTACCGTTCTGGCAAATTTTTTCGTTCCATTCCAGGTAAGCGGAAACAAAAAGCCAAAAGGGCAGGTCATAACTATATTTAACACTACCTGTCTTACAAAATCTCCTCTCCCCATCGTAACATCTATAAACGGTACTAAATTCATAAAGGTATAGGAATGATTGAAGACAAACGGAAGTGAGGTTATCACTGGCATCAGGGTAACAAAAAGCACGCAGGAAAGGTAAAGATACATCAGCGTGTTGACAAGCAGCCTGTCTTTCCCCTGCTTTTTCCACCTATGGAAAAAAACAAACATATATATAAGGACTAAGGCGGAAAAATCGATCAGGTATTTTATTTTCACAGCATTCCTTCTTTCTAAAAGATCTATATCTTCCAATCTCATAGCATATTATTTATCTATGGGGTTTTTGTAATTCATTTCATACACTGTATTTAAAGCCGTACTGCTCCCCCTGTATATGGATGCGCTTTTTCAAACCCGGACGCTTCCCTGCTGATCTCTTCAGGTTCTTTCGTATCAAAATACTCCCGCTGCCATTTTGTATAATCAAATTTTTCCTGTATAATAATAGAAATAAAACGCTCTGCCTCCACAATTCCCATATGCTCTGTCAGACATTTCATTCCTTTATTCATAATTTCAATTGTACTTGCTGCCATTTTATTCCTCCTCCATTTCTACTATAAACTCAATCGGAGTAACCATTTTTATTTCTTCTGAGTGATATTTTAATAAACGTATATCTGTGGATATGAAATAAGAGCATCCTGCATATATCGCTGATGCCACATGACAGGCATCCTTAAATTTAATGCCTGTTTTCATAATTTCTGCTGCTTTTTTCTCAATAACTGCTTTCCTTTCATTCCCTACGTACCCAAAAGCATACTTATCGATAAAATCAAAAATTGCATCTCTCCGCATAGGAAACGGATTGTTTCCACACTCATATCTTAGCATATAAGATGTAATTAGTTCCAATTTTTTCTCTTTAATCAGATCCTGAATATAAAGCTTGGCCTGTGCTTCCATTGCTGTCTTTATCTGCGCCTGATCGTCATACGGCCTGTTGTAACAACACATATCCAGATAAATTCTAAGCATATCACCCTCTCCATTTCCTGTATTTCCATATATTCACTGAACTTTTTTTAATTATACAGCACAGCCACAAGTATAACATAAACCTCTGCTTTTGTCTATCTTAACCCACCATCGGAAGCCAGTGGAATTGCGGCCGCAAAACCCTGATGTCTTCAACAGACTAAAGTCCATAACAAAAAGACAGGAAAAACGCCCAAACAGCCTTTTCCCGTCTTTTTGCTCCAGTTTGCATTATTTATAAATACTCTTTTAAAATATCCTCTATGATTTTTTCCTGCTCTATCTCATCTATACTTTTTTCCACTTCCCGTTTTCCTCTTTTTTCCCGCCGCTCTTTTGCCGCTTCTTTTTCAGCCGCCATTTCTTCCGCCGGGGAAACATACATTTCCGGGCTTGGACGCCGCTTGGCAGGTACAGGCTCCGGATTTGCCTTCGGCTTCTCCTGCTCCTCCTGCTCTTCTTTTGCAGATTCCCTCGAAGCGGCGGCATGTGCCTCCTCTTCCAGATAATCCTGCTTATATTCCTGCGGCTCTTCCTCTTTTAAATATTCCTGTTCCATCCGGGCTTTTAAAAAATTATCAAAAAAATCAACAGCATTTACCTTCATCTGGGTATATTTAAAATCAAATGCGCACAGCCCGTCAAGAACATATAAAAACGCCCCTGTTAAAAGCCCCATGCCAAAATGTTCCAGGACAAGCCTTGTGCTGCATTCCTCCATAATTCCAAGCACCGCTCCCGAAGCGCCCACGCAAAGGCACAAAAGCATCAGCTCATTGCTGAATTTTTCCCAAATACGTAAAAAAATCCCACAAAACCTGTGGTTTACAAGGTACTTATCCACAAAAGTTTCCACATTATTCACCGTGATCTTTAACTTATAACAGGCCTCAAATTTCAGCCGCATTAACTTAAACAGGCGGTTTCCCGTATCAGCCATATGTACCGATGCCCTGACAAGCCTTCCACAAACCAGGGAAAGCGCCAGCTTTACAATACCCCCGGCAGCGCATAAGCCAAGCATCGTATACATAAATACCTGCTGCTCCAAAAGTTCCTTGATCATAGAAAAAAACCCCTTCCTCTTATAAAAAATAAAATCCCATGCTATAAAGCTTGTCCGTTTAAACAAGCTTCCGTCAGCTATCATAGATTATACGAGATTCCTTTTTATTTGAAAAGAGAAAAGGGGTATCATTCGATCTTATTTAATTGACAAATTGTGACAATTCTATCTATTCATTTCTGTAATCTTTTAAAAAAACTATATATTGCACCAATCCATTTACCAAAAAAATGCAAAATTCCAAGTCAAAAAAATTCCTTTAAAATCCGTTATTCTTACAAGCATAACCTAATGTATCAAATATTGTTGCAGTTGTATAACTCTCTCCTAATCCTCCATATTCTTCTCCAATCGTAAATCCAAATAATCCATCCTCTCATTTATATTATTTCAAAGCTTTTAAGATTACATCTGTAATAATCGGAGTATAGAATTTCGATCTCGGTGAATCCTGTGCCTGCAACACAACAACCATATCATGTTCGGGATAAACATGCAGTTCTTGACCACCACGACCTAGTCCCCTGTATCCGCTGCCGTCCTCATTTATCCACCAATAATAACCATAATTTTCAATATGTGCGGTTGTAGCCTCATCTATATATTCAGCCGTAATAATCTGCCTATTGTTTAACTTTCCATGATTCAAATAAAGAAGGCCAAACTTCGCAAGATCGATTGCAGATAACTCAATGCAGCCTTTTACCTGTGTTAAGTCATGATAAACAGTACTGGTCGGCGTCATAATAAAAGGGTCACAGTCAATTCCAACATATGGAAACATATATTCATTTAATATGTCGTATACCGTTTTCCCGGTTAATCTTTCAATACAAGCATTCATCAAATAAATATCTGTCACCTTATATTTAAAGTCTGT
>CANREH010000166.1 GCA_947629585.1 uncultured Lachnospiraceae bacterium
AAGGTCTGGGTTTACCACGGGGAGATTCTTCCAACAAAAGCAGGAAAAAAGGAAGGGAGCGATAAATAATGTTAATGCCTAAGAGAGTAAAACGCCGTAAGCAGTTCCGTGGAAGCATGGCAGGCAAGGCGTTGAGAGGTAATAAGATTACAAACGGTGAA
Organism: uncultured Lachnospiraceae bacterium; assembly: GCA_947629585.1. Taxonomy (GTDB): domain Bacteria; phylum Bacillota; class Clostridia; order Lachnospirales; family Lachnospiraceae; genus MGBC100174. The sequence continues at coordinate 162 of CANREH010000166.1, forward strand.
TTTGGTATCGTTGCATTGGAACCGGCATGGATTAAGTCCAACCAGATTGAGGCAGCCCGTATCGCGATGACACGTTATATCAAGCGTGGCGGTAAAGTCTGGATTAAGATTTTCCCTGATAAGCCTGTTACGGCAAAGCCTGCTGAAACAAGAATGGGTTCCGGAAAAGGCTCCCTGGAATACTGGGTTGCCGTTGTAAAGCCGGGCCGCGTTATGTTTGAGATTTCCGGCGTATCGGAAGAGGTTGCAAGAGAAGCGCTGCGTCTTGCTACACACAAGTTACCTGTAAAATGTAAAATCGTATCTCGTGCAGATTTAGAAGGCGGTGACAACAGTGAAAATTAAAGCATATTTAGAAGAATTAAATTCCAAGTCTGTTGCAGAATTAAAGGATGAGTTAGTTACTGCAAAAAAGGAACTTTTTAATTTAAAGATCCAGAATTCAACAAATCAATTAGACAACACGAGCAGAATTAAAGAAGTCAGAAAGAATATTGCCAGGATTCAAACTGTTATATCTCAGAAAGAGAGAGCTGCTGAGTAGATTGTCTGATGGAAAGGAGAATTTGTTGTGGAAAAGGAAAGAAATTTAAGAAAAACACGTACAGGCAAGGTTGTCAGTGATAAGATGGATAAGACCATTGTTGTCGCAGTCGTTGATAACGTAAAGCATCCTCTGTACAATAAGATTGTAAAGAGAACGTATAAATTAAAAGCCCATGATGAGAACAATGAATGCCATATCGGTGACAGAGTGAAGGTTATGGAGACAAGGCCATTATCCAAAGAAAAGAGATGGAGACTGGTAGAAATCATTGAAAAGGCAAGATAATTAATTGGCTGGATTTGATTACAAGATTTGAAAGGAGTCAGTTGGCATGGTACAGCAGGAAACAAGACTTAAAGTTGCCGATAATACAGGCGCAAAAGAATTGCTTTGCATCCGCGTATTAGGCGGTTCCTATAGAAGATATGGCGCTATCGGCGATATCATCGTTGCTACGGTCAAAGACGCAACGCCAGGCGGAGTTGTTAAAAAAGGAGATGTCGTTAAGGCCGTTATCGTCCGTACAGTGAAGGGCGCGCGCCGCAAGGATGGTTCCTATATCCGTTTTGATGAAAATGCAGCAGTCATTATCAAGGATGACAAGAATCCGAGAGGAACCCGTATTTTTGGGCCTGTTGCAAGGGAATTGAGAGATAAGCAGTTCATGAAGATCGTTTCATTAGCACCAGAAGTATTATAAGGAGGTGTCTGTTAATGGCAATGAGTAAGATTAAAAAAGGCGACATGGTCAGAGTGATCGCCGGGAAAGATAAAGGAAAAGACGGCAAGGTCGTTTCCGTAAAGAACGGCAGGGTCGTTGTGGAAGGCATCAACAGGGTGACAAAGCATACAAAACCAAGCCAGGCAAATCCAAACGGCGGGATTGTCGAAATGGATGCCCCAATCGATATTTCAAATGTTATGTATTTAAGCCAGGGCAAGCCTACAAGGGTCGGTTTCAAAGTAGAAAATGGCAGCAAGGTCCGTTTTGCCAAAGCTACTGGCGAAGTAATTGACTAATGGAAGAGAGGAGGTCCCAAATTGGCTAGATTAAAAGAAACTTATAAGAATGAAATTGTTGATGCTATGATGAAGAAGTTTGGTTACAAGAATGTAATGCAGGTGCCGAAGCTTGATAAGATTGTCATCAACATGGGTATTGGCGAAGCAAAAGATAATTCTAAAATATTGGAATCCGCTGTAAAGGACTTGGAGATTATTTCCGGACAGAAGGCTGTGCTTACAAAGGCAAAGAAGTCTGTCGCAAACTTTAAAATCCGTGAAGGCATGGCAATTGGATGTAAGGTGACGCTGCGCGGGGAAAAGATGTATGATTTTGCAGACCGTCTGATTAACCTTGCGCTTCCGCGTGTGCGTGACTTCCGCGGCGTGAATCCGAATTCCTTTGACGGCAGAGGAAATTATGCGCTTGGTATCAAGGAGCAGTTAATCTTCCCTGAAATTGAGTATGATAAGATCGATAAAATTAGAGGTATGGACGTTATTTTTGTCACGACCGCTAAGACGGATGAAGAAGCTCGTGAATTACTGACACAGTTTGGTATGCCTTTTAAGAAGTAGGACAGGAGGGAATAGGAATGGCTAAAACGTCAATGAAAGTAAAGCAGCAGCGCAAGGCGAAATTCTCTACAAGAGAGTATACACGCTGCAGGATCTGCGGTCGTCCTCATGCTTATTTAAGAAAGTACGGCATCTGCAGAATCTGCTTCCGTGAGCTGGCATATAAGGGTGAAATCCCGGGCGTTAAGAAAGCAAGCTGGTAAAAAACATTTTAAGGGACGATATAGAAAATCCAAGTAAGGAGGATTAAGCAAAATGACAATGAGCGATCCAATTGCAGATATGCTTACAAGAATCCGTAATGCAAATACTGCAAAACATGATACCGTAGATGTGCCTGCTTCAAAGATGAAGATTGCGATTGCTGACATTCTTTTAAAGGAAGGTTACATTAAAAAGTATGAAATCGAAAAGGTTGGCGGTTTTGATTCTATCCATATCACACTGAAATATGGAAGGGATAAGAATGTGAAGATTATCACAGGCTTAAAGAGAATTTCCAAGCCGGGCCTTCGTGTATATGCAAATTCTGAGGATCTCCCAAAGGTGCTTGGAGGTCTTGGCACAGCGATTATTTCTACAAACAAAGGCGTGCTTACGGATAAGGAAGCAAGAGAGCAGCATGTCGGCGGCGAAGTATTAGCGTTTATCTGGTAATTTATTTGATTGATATAGAGTATGCGGCGCTGCCGCAGGAGTATAGGAGGTGCGGGCATGTCACGAATCGGAAGGATGCCTATCGCGGTACCGGCAGGAGTTACTGTTGATATTGCAGAAAATAATAAAGTGACGGTAAAAGGTCCAAAGGGGACATTGGAAAGGGCGCTTGCCCCGGAAATGGAAATTAAGCAGGAAGACGGGACAATTACCGTTTCCAGGCCGAATGATTTAAAGAAAATGAAATCTCTGCATGGTCTGACAAGGACCTTGATCAACAACATGATTATCGGCGTCAGCCAGGGATATGAAAAAGTCCTGGAGATTAACGGCGTTGGTTACAGAGGCGCAAAACAGGGAAAGAAGCTTACGTTATCCCTCGGTTACTCCCATCCGGTGGAAATGATGGACCCGGACGGAATTGAGACGGTTATGGACGGCCAGAATAAGATCATTGTAAAGGGAATCGATAAAGAAAAAGTGGGACAGTACGCTGCTGAAATCAGAGAGAAAAGAGCTCCGGAGCCTTATAAGGGCAAGGGTATTAAATATGCTGACGAAGTTATCAGACGTAAGGTTGGCAAGACCGGTAAAAAATAATGGAAAAGGAGTGATTAGGAAATGGTTAATAAAGTATCAAGAAGTGAAGTTCGCGTTAAGAAGCATAAGAGACTGCGTAACCATTTGGCTGGTACTGCCGAAAGACCTCGTTTAGCAGTTTTCAGAAGCAATAATCATATGTACGCTCAGATTATTGACGACGGGGCAGGGCATACCTTAGTTGCAGCATCTACTCTTGAAAAGGATATCAAAGCAGGCTTGGAGCATACAAACGATACTGCGGCTGCGGCTGCTGTTGGTACTGCTATTGCCAAGAAGGCTCTGGAAAAGGGTATCACGACAGTTGTGTTTGACAGGGGCGGTTTCATTTATCAGGGGAAAGTTCAGGCATTGGCAGATGCAGCAAGAGAAGCTGGTCTGCAATTCTAAGGCAAGGAGGAGAACAGATGAAGCGTACAATCATTGATGCCAGTCAGTTAGGTGAATTAGAAGATAAAGTTGTTACCATCAAGCGTGTAACAAAGGTAGTAAAGGGAGGACGCAACTTCCGCTTTACGGCTTTGGTTGTCGTAGGTGATAAGAACGGCCATGTAGGGGCAGGCCTGGGGAAGGCTGCGGAAATTCCGGAAGCGATCCGCAAGGGCAAGGAAGATGCGATGAAGAAGCTTATCGCCCTGCCGATTGATGAAAATGGCAGCGTTCCGCATGACTTTATCGGCAAATTTGGCAGCGCTGAGGTATTATTAAAGAGAGCTCCGGAAGGTACCGGTATTATTGCCGGAGGCCCTGCACGTAATGTATTGGAGCTTGCCGGATTTAAAAATATCCGTACAAAGTCTTTAGGCTCTAACAATAAACAGAATGTCGTTTTGGCTACTCTGAACGGGTTAAGCCAGTTGAAGACGCCGGAAGAGGTATCGAAGCTCCGCGGGGTTTCCATAGAACATCTGCTGGGCTGATATCCGGCGGCAGGGGAAACGGATAAAAAATGGATTTTTTTAAAGAAGGGAGAAGTAGAAGGCAATGGCAGAAAAATTAAAGATTACTTTAGTTAAGTCTACGATTGGTGCAATCCCTAAGCATAAGAAAACAGTCGCTGCTTTAGGTTTAAGGAAGTTAAATCATTCAGTAGAGCAGCCGGACAATGCTTCGACACGCGGGATGGTACAGCAGGTTAGACATTTAATAAAGGTAGAGGAAATTTAATACCTTAGATACAAGGAGGTCCGTATCATGAATTTAGCAGAGTTAAAGCCGGCGGAGGGTTCTACCAGAAACAGGTTCAGAAAGGGCCGCGGGCATGGTTCAGGCAATGGCAAGACCGCAGGTAAGGGGCATAAAGGGCAGAAGGCACGTTCCGGCGCTCCAAGACCTGGCTTTGAAGGCGGCCAGATGCCTTTATACAGACGTATTCCGAAAAGAGGGTTCACTTGCAGGAACTCAAAGGATATTGTCGCTATTAATATAAGCGCATTAGAAGAAAAATATGAAAATGGTGCAGAAGTTACCATTGATTCCCTGATAGAGAAGGGGATTATCAAAAACCCTAGAGATGGCGTAAAGATTCTTGGAAATGGAGAGTTAACTAAGAAGCTTGATGTTAAGGTAAACGCATTTAGCGCTTCC
>CANREH010000167.1 GCA_947629585.1 uncultured Lachnospiraceae bacterium
TTTACCGGATTATGGGAAAGCAGTTTGGAAAGATTGAATATGATGAGAAGGCGGCGCTTTATCCGGGAAAGAGCGGGAACGCAGGGGAGAGAAGCGAGCTTTTGTTAGTGACAAGGGCGAAGGAGGAAAAGCCGGATAAAAAAAAGCAGCAGGAAACGGATAAGCTGGAGATGGAGGCGGCGGCGGTTGCCGCGAGGATCAAACGGCTGTCGCAGGAAGGCGTAAGCTATGGCGATATGGCAATCCTTCTGCGCACGATGAGCGGATGGTCGGAGGTATTTTTAAAGGTATTGCAGGAGGCCGGGATTCCGGCGGCTGCGGCGACCTCGAAGGGGTATTTTGAGGCGCTGGAGATTAAAACGTTGTTAAATTTATGTAAGCTCATCAGCAATGAACAGCAGGATATCCCGCTGGCGGCGGTAATGCTGTCTCCGATAGGGAAGTTCCGCGAGGAAGAGCTGGCGCTGATACGGGGAAGGCGGGAAGGAAGCCTGTATACGGCGTGCCGGAAGTTTTTGGAGGAAGACGGAGAGGAAGGGCTCCGGGAAAAGCTTCGGGAGTTTTTTGGGCAGATAGGGTATTTCCGGGATCTTGCCGCCTGCCTTCCGGTGCCGGAGCTTTTGGAGCAGATTCTTCTGGTTACGAAGTATGATTCCTGCATGTATGCTATGCCGGACGGGGAAAAGCGCTATGGGAATATCCGGTTCTTAATCAAGAAAGCGGAGGATTTTGAGAAAACAAGCTACCATGGGCTGTTTCAGTTTAACCGTTATATTGAAAGAATTAAAAAATACGAGATTGATTTCGGAGAGGCGCAGAGCCCTTCCGGTATAGACGCGGTGCAGATCATGAGCATCCATAAGAGCAAGGGGCTGGAATTTCCGGTGGTATTCCTTGCGGGGCTGGGAAAGCAGTTTAATTTAACCGACACCAGGAAGAACCTGGTGATTCACCCGCAGCTCGGGCCGGGACCGGATCTGGTTGATCTGGAAACAGGCTCCCAGGTCCCGACCGTGTTGAAGAGGGCGCTCCAGAAGGATATGACGGTGGAGACGCTGGCGGAAGAGCTGCGGGTGCTGTATGTGGCGATGACACGCGCCGAAAAAAAGCTGATTATGACGGGGTTTACGGACAAGCTTTCTGAGAATGGAAAGAAATGGCGGCAGCAGGGAAGCGCAGGGAAGCTTCCGTTTCCTGTCCTTTCTTCGGCGAGGACATTTCTGGATATGATAATGCCGGTATTTTTATGCGCTGGTTCCAGCAGGGCGTCTGACAGCCCGGTGTTTTCTTCCTGCCCTGTGGATATCCGGGAGGAAGGAAGCAGCGGATTATTATTACAGGCGGCAGGCTCTGAAATGAGCAGGGAGAGAAAACACCAGGAGCTTTTGTATTACATGGGGAAAGAGCCGGAAGAGGAAACGAAAAGGCAGTACCGAAAAATGTTATCCGATATGGAATTTTCCTATCCGTATCAGGAAGCGGTGGAATTAAAGACAAAATTTACGGTGTCGGAGTTAAAGAAAGCCCAGGCCGATCCGGAGGAGGATTTTGATTACCGGAAGGATTTAGAAGAGCTTTCCGGTTCCGGAAAAGGGAATAAGAAGCCGTATGGCAGGGCGCTGCCTGTGCCGGATACGGATACGCTTCTTTCGTTAGCGGAGGAAGAAGAGACAGAACCGCTTCTGCCGTCGTTTTTAAGGAAAGAAGAGCGGAAAGAAGAGGGCGGCGCCGTGCTTGGGACGATTTACCATAAGGTCATGCAGCGGCTTGATTTTACGAAAGCGGGAACGTTAAAGGAGCTCCGGCAGCAGTTGAATGCGCTGGAGGCGGCGGGAATTTTGCCCGGAGAAGAAAAAAGAAGGATAAAGCCGGAGAAAATCTGGAACTTTGCTTCCGGGGCGATGGGAAAGCGGATTGCAAAGGCGCAGGAGGCTGGAAAGCTTTATCGTGAGCAGCCGTTTGTCATGGGAAAGGCCGCGGAAATTTTTAAGAAAGAGGGAAGCTTTCCGGAGAATGAGATGGTTTTGGTGCAGGGCGTCATTGACCTTTTCTTTGAGGAGGATGAAAAGCTGGTGCTTTTGGATTATAAGACGGACCGCGTGAAGGAAGCGGAGGAATTAAGGCGGAGGTATCCTAAGCAGCTGGATTACTATGCAGAGGCATTGGAAAGGGCGAGGAACCTGCCGGTAAAGGAGAAATATTTCTATTCATTTTCATTGGAGGAATATGTGCCTTGTTAGGAAAGGAGCGGATACTATGCCGGATGGATTGGAAATTGAGAAAAAATTTAAAGTAAAGCGGCTGCCGGAGAATCTGGGGCAGTATGAGAAAAAGGTGATGGAGCAGGGATATCTCTGCACGGACCCGGTGGTGCGGATCAGGCGCAGCAATGATCAGTATATCCTTACCTATAAATCCCTGTTCGGGGTGGAGGAGGCAGAGTGCGGGGCCAAAGTGTGCCGTGAGATCGAGATGCCGTTAAAGAAAGAAGGCTATGAGCATTTAAAGAAAAAAACGGACGGGAATCTGATTACGAAAACCCGTTATCTGATTCCGCTGGAAACGAAGCAGGGTTGCTTCCAGGCGGAGCTGGATATTTTTGAAGGGGAGCTTTCCGGGCTTGTGATCGCAGAGGTGGAATTTCCGGACCGGGAAACGGCGGCAGGGTTTGAGCCGCCGGAGTGGTTCGGGGAGGACGTAAGCCAGGATAAGCGCTATACGAATAATTATCTGGCGACCAGACTGGACAGGAAAGATTTTTTTAAAATTATTTCCGGGTAAGGATTGCTTTCTGTCGAACTATTGTTTAAAATAGGGAGAAAGGTTGACAATAAAATTTTAGGAAATAAGTCCTAAATCCGGAGGCTCAGAGTGAATAAATTCGCAGAACAGTTAAAAAATTACCTGGAAGAAAAGAAAATTTCGTATAAAAAGGCGGGAGTTTTATGTGATTTGGATCGTTCGTTATTGAGAAGATATGCGGATGGCAGCAGAAGCCCAAGAAATATGGAGGCCGTGGAGAAAATCGCAGATGGGCTTTCCTTTCGTGAGGAAGAGAAAAAAGAACTGAAAGAATCATTTATAAGAAGCAAAACGGGAGAACGGCAGTATCAAATGAACCGGATTCTGGATGATTTGATATGCCGCGGGCTTTGCTGCCCCTGTCAGGAAAAAGAAGAGCCGCGGACAGAATTTGGGAAATGCCTGGGAGAAGAAAGCGTGATCAATTTATACGGAGAGCAGGAAGTAAAAGACGCTGTTTACTGGATTTTTGAAAATACGCAGAAGATCCGGATGGTGATTAATCCGGAATATCCGGATCTGGCACAGTTTTTACTGAAAAATCTGCAGAAAAAGAGCTATTGCCTGGAACATATCATTGAAGTGGACAGCTTTTACGGAGAGGATGATGTCAAGGATATCTGGTCTTTTTATGAGATTTTTCCGCTGTTGTTTTTCAGCCGGGAGTACAGGGTATACCATCATTACAGTTGGCGCAGCGCATCCAAAGAAAGCCCGGCGCTGAATTTCTTCCTTACGGAAAAAGGCGTCCTGTTGTCTGACAGGAAAATGCTCCACGGGATTTTTTCCAACCGCCCGATGGATATGGAATATTATCAGTCTATTTTTGAGTATATGAAGAAAAGCTGCGGATTGTATGCGAGAAATTACGGGAATCCCTGCCGTTACGAAGAAACGGACGCCGGAAGGATAGAGGTCCGTATTGTCAAAGAGGAAAATGAACAGGCGGTTTTCCGGTATGGCGGGCAGGAAAGAAAAGTTGTCATGGAAGAAGAGGGTATGGTACAGATGATAAAAAAATATCTTGCGGAAAAAAGATAAAAGGAGAAAAAAAGGAAATGTCAGTTTTTTCAGATTGTTTAGGAAAAATCAGGGACAGGAGAAAGCTTTCCAACACCCAGGTTGCCAATTTGTGCGGCCTGGAAAAAACGGTGGTTTACCGCTGGTTCAGCGGACAGAGGATGCCGGAGTCCTGGGAAAAGGTTGCCGAGAAGATGGAAAACCTCCATTTATCGCCGGACGAACGCGGCCAGTTAAAGGAGGCATACCGGCGTTCTTTTGTCGGGGAAGAAAATTATGAGGTTTACCAGAGTATTATTGAGGTTTTTAAAAGGCTGGCAGAACAGAAAAGCACAAAGGGAGCGGAGGATATTGTTTCCAAATATCAGCTGAGAGAGCTGCCGGAGACGCAGCTTTTGAAGGGCAGGGAAGAGATTGCGCAGAATATAGAAAATCTGTTTATTTCGCTGGCTGCCGGGAAGAAGAAACAGTTTTATTTCAAGATCCAGTCAAAATGCAAGGAGGCTATGGCCGCCATTAAGATTTTCAGCAGGAGAAACCCGGACTCCCGGATGGAAGGGATCATTTATATGAACAATGATCTGATGGATTCCAAAGTCCATAATATGGATTTATTTTTAGAAGTGATCTCGCTTCAGCTTTTGGAATGTGAGTCGCAGATTTATTATGCCGAGGCGACGGACCGGGACGGGAAATTTGCCTCCAACTGGATTTTTTCCGAGGAGTATGTGCTCCAGTTTAATGATGATCTCACTTTTGGGATGATGAATGGGAAAAAGGAATGGGTGGAATTTTTCCGGGAGGATTTTTTCCGGATACGGGATGTATGCCGTCCGGTTGCCCAGAAGCAGGTGAACCCGACGGAATATATCCAGGAAATGCTCTATCAGGATTCGGATCTTGTCGGGATTGAATTTATGCCCTGTTTCGGGCGGTGCCTGACGGAAAAAATCCTGCGGGAATTTATTTATGAAGATTTGCCGGGACGGGAAGAATTGATTCAGGCGATTTCAAAGATCTTTGTGACAGGAGGGGAAGCTTATTTTCCTAAGAGCCTGACGGCTTTTTTCCTGCCTGCGGGACTGGAAAAATTTATGGAAACCGGGGTATTGGATATTTTTCCCTATCAGGTGTACCGCCCTCTTGACAAAAAGGCGCGGTGTTTTATTTTAGAGAGGGCGATCCGGCTGTCAGAGCAGGGGACGGTTGTACAGTATATGCTGCGGGAATCCATGTTCCCGAATCTGGAGGGAATCCATGT
>CANREH010000168.1 GCA_947629585.1 uncultured Lachnospiraceae bacterium
ATTGTCATCACTTTCTGATAATACAATAGCATAAACCATGACAAAATGGAATTCCTAAAATCATGCGTTTACCCTACAGGATATGCGGATACGGCATGGAATATTCCCTGCGCTCTGATTGGTAAAAGACTACGGCTGAAAATGTTGCGATTGAAGTTGCGATTGAAAGATTGACCGCAAGCTCAAACACAATTCGGAAAGCGCAGGCTGTCTTTCCGTCAAGGGTTGATATATCTGCCCGAAACATAAAATATGCCATCCGTCAAAGGCTGATCCTGCGGCGGCTTTTTCAGAACGCCTCTGTGCATCAGCTCATCCGTTACATAACCGACGATTTGGAACAGATACATGGAAACCCATTGGTTAATCTGGGAACCCAGCCGTTTTGGTACAAATTTGGAAAAGCTGTTTCGTACCGAAACGATCCATTCCGACAGCATATTTTCAAGCTCTTTATCCTCTATGTGAAACAGGGAAATGAATCTGGCAAACTGTTCTTCGGTAAAGCAAGCGAAATTCAAACGGTATCCGGCTCCATCCTTCACGATCAAGCCTTTTTGGATCAGGCATGCAGCTTCTTCCTCTGATAATAAGGCAGTTTTTACAATACCGTCAGGATTTTCCGGGAAAATATCCTTTGCACACAGCCAGCGCATCCCTCCATCATGGTAAATATCATTGTCAAAATATCCGGCGATCCAATAATAATAAAGATGTCCCGGAATTTTACCTTTGCCTCCGTCATCGTCACCTGCTGCGTTGCAGCCCGTATTGTATTTTGCAGGCATTTCTCTTTTATCAGCGGTTTCCTCTACGATAAACCAACCGTATCCGCCGTCTTTGCGAGGCGGGAATGCACCGTTTTGCATCTGCAGGCGATCCTGTTTCAGTGTCCCAATCTTTTTCCTTAAAACATAAGGTACAATAAAATGTCCCAGGCGCTCCATGCCAAAATCATGCCCATAGAAATCCAAACGGTTTACAGCGTCCGCCGCATTCTCAAACAACCGCTCAAACTGATCTGCAATCCCTTTTACCATATGTTCCGAAGCGTTCTCTGTCATTTTTCTGTCCTCTAACCGAAAGACAATAAAATTCGTCGCATACTTATTCCCGATTTTGCATATGGCCTCTCCGTATTCCAAACGTGGAATTTCATCCTCGATATACATGGCGGGAATTCCGGTATGAACGCTGATTTCCTCTGCTGTCAAAGGCTTTTCATATACCACTTTGCAGATCGCGCGGGCAAGCTGCGTATGCAGATAACGATCTGAATCTATCGAGCCGTTGCAGGCAGCGGTATTCCAGTTGATTCTCCTATAAATTTTTTCCATTTGTTTCATTCCTATCCTTTTTTTGATTTTTTGACGTCCTGCATTCAGGCGCCATTTGACAGTCGTTTCCGTAAGTGCATATTTTTCAGCAAGCGCCTTGACAGACATTTCGCCGATGTAGTAATCGACAAAAATATTCCGGTATATTTCGGAAAGCGTATGCAGATACCGAAAAACCATTTCAAAACTGTGCTCTGTATTTTCTCTGTCAATCCCCGTGTAGTCATGATACACCGGATTTAAATCCGCGTACTCTTCCGACAAAACCATGCGTTCTTTCTTTTGTTTCCCGACAAACCGAGCATAGCGATTATGCACGATTCGCCAGACCCATGCATCAAACGATTTAATTTCGTATTTCCGCATACCGTCAAGAATATAACAAAGGATTTCACCTGCCAGGTCTTCTGCGTCATAACGACTGCGCAGCCTGTTGCGGCAGAAGCGAAAAATCGGTTCTACATAGGGGATAATTTTATCCTGATCCAAAGGATTCGTTCCTCCTTTCAAAATGTTAGATCATGATTACGCTTATTACTATAAAAGCCCAGTCTCCATACAGGAACGGAGTAAAACAGTGATGCGAAAGCACGAAGCTCCCCGGTAGGCTTCTATTCATTTTAAGTGTCTTAAAATTCAATCGGATAGGTCTTTCTTCATAAAATCTTATTCGGCTGTGCTTTTGGAAGTTCTTTTATATTCCGGTCTGCCGTTTTCCCTTTCCTTCTTTTACGCTTTTTTTATAATAACCGTACATTTCAACGTCTTTCCATTCTTTACCTTTGCCTTTATGACTGCCCTGCCTGCTTTCAGCCCGGTTACTTTGCCGTTTTTATTGACTCTGGCAATTTTCGGGCGGCTTGATGACCATGTGATTTTCTTTGCTGTGTTCTTTACTTTCAGCTTTATGGATCTTCCCACCTTGACTGCCGCTTTCTTTTTGTTTAATTTCACCGTTTTCTTTTTCTTTTTATCCCCGGAGGTTTTTTTATCATTATCCTCAGCAGAATCCTGATCCTGGCTGCTGCCATTATTTCCTGTCTGTGCATTGTTATTGACAGGAAGCTTACTGTCCTGATCCGTATTATCCGAAGGCGCTGTTTCGGGATCAGTCTGGTTCGTACTGCCGTCTGTATTGGCAGCATTTCCTGTGGTTTCCGTATTTTCGGAAACACTGTTATCACCGGAATTATTTTCACTGCCGCTGTTGGACGCTTCCTTTAGTGTGTATGTTCCGATTTTAGCATTTTCAACTGCAACCGGAGTTAAGTTTTTCCCTGCTTTTCCCTCCGGAAGATACGCCCTGACCGGATAAACTCCTGCTTTCCCGGGGATTTCTGCCGTCCAGTTCTCACTTCCCGGCGTGCCAATGTTATATTCTACAACTGCCTGTGCATCAGAAGATTCCGGAGTCAGCACCGCTTTTACGCCCTTTGCGCTGTTGATGGTTTCTTCCGTATTCGTAAGCGCAATGGACGGAACTGCCTTTGTAATCGTCAATACACCTTTTTTTACCGTAATTTCATAATTGCTGTTTCCAGACGTTTCTTTTTTCGTAATCTCATAAGTCCCTGCCGGGGATAATTTCGTTGTATCTGTTTTCAGGACGATCCCCAGCCCCTGCTTCGTGTCCCCTGAAACCAAATCTCCTTCTTTGACATCAAAAGTCAAAAAGCTTTCTTTTACTTCCGTTCCATAAGAAACAGAAACATCCTTTGCCGTTACTGTAATTGGCTTTTTCGCAATCGTAACTACAACAGTTAAATCCGTTACTTTCTCATAGCGGCTGCCGTCCTTTGGAATAAATTCTGCTTTATAAGCGGTTTTTCCTGCCTGCGGATATATTTTTTCCGGACTATTTCCTGTCCAGGAAAAACTTCCTTCCACCTCAGCCCCTTCATAAACCATGCTTCCCTGAATCCGGAGGTCTCCCAAAGAATTGCCATAAGTGCCTTCTGCCTTCAAAGTATCTTTCACCGCAGGGGTATGCTTTTCTTCTTCCTCTTCCTGTTTATGGGTTTCCAAATTAAAAAAGTTCACGTCATAACTGACCGGATTGGAAAGCCCTTCAATGCTTACATGGAATACCGTTCCGGCGCTGTAACTGATATCCGAAGGGCGGAATATAATACAGCCTGTTGCCCCATAACCGTCATTATTTACATTAAAATATCCGTCCGCGCCCGCATTGGAAAAAGTCCATGTTTTTTGATCGGATTCCCTGGTTAATGTTACCGTAACCTTCGATTTATCAACATCTGTCCCCATAGAAATTGTCCACGGATAATGATCTCCAAAATACTCCACAGGCATATTCTGCGCAGGCCATGCCACGCCATAGTAATCCGACGGCCTTTGATCATCAAAGGAATACATCGTGGAATACGCCCCGACTGCCCCGAACGCCGTCTTTAACATGCCCGGGTTTAAGCACCAGCGGCGGTGGCCCACCCTGGAGATATTCCCTTCATCTCCATCCTCCATCCAGCTATTTACCAGGCTGTCATTCAAGCCGCCGCCGTAACTGTTCCAGGCAATATTTGAGGAACTGGTGCCTTCATACCCAAGCTCATACAATTCTTGTGACATTCCCGCCGGCTTTACAGGAGTATGGCTTAATTTATCATTAACACAGTTGACTAAGGCGCCTGCCTGAGCCTTTTTTTCATATTCCTCATCCCATGCCACATCCGCGTCAATTCCGGCAATATACCGGATTTGATTTAACATGGCAAGGGCAGAATTCCTTGTCTGCTCGGAAAGCCTTCCCGGTGCATACTCCCCTGTCACCGAAGGCTCCGTCTCATAGCGAATCGGCTCTGTTTCCGTCGCCCCGCTTTTTTCAACAAAATTTTTGATTTCTTCCTGCGTATGGTACTCTACATGAATTCCTTCCGCTGCCAGCACATGATTCCCAAATGCCGGAAAAAACAACAGAAAGCTAAAAGAAACCGCAAATCCAAACCCTATTTTTTTCAACGCTGCCATGAAGTAACCTCTCTTTCCTTTTTTTATTTTTTAATCCAGCTTTAATATCAGCCCCAGAATATGCTCTGCGCATGTTTCCAGCTCTTCCCTGGTAACGGCACCGATTTCTTTCGCCTTCAAAAGCCTGTCCGGAAGCCCGCACGCCATCTTTAAATCGTTGCCTGCCGCCGCCTCTTTATAAGGCTCCCCGAACGTCCACCAGTCCGAAGTCACCATCCCGTCAAAGCCCCATTCGCCTCTTAAAATCCCGTTGATGAGCTCTGCATTTTCCGATGCCCTGCAGCCGTTGACAATGTTGTAAGAGGTCATGACAGCCCACGGCTTTGCTTCTTTTACAATAATTTCAAATACCTTTAAATAAATCTCCCTGGCTGCCCTTTCCGATACCCTGGAATCGCTGTTTTTGCGGTTCGTTTCTTTATTATTAAGGGCAAAATGCTTTACCGTCGCCCCGATGTGCTGCGACTGGATTCCGCGCACCATAGCGGCCGCCATTTTCCCGGCAAGCAGCGGATCTTCGGAATAATATTCAAAATTCCTTCCGCACAATGGATTCCGGTGGATATTGACCGCCGGGGTCAGCCAAAGGCCGATGTTATTCTCCTTTACTTCCTTCGCCCCGGCCTCGCCCGCAAG
>CANREH010000169.1 GCA_947629585.1 uncultured Lachnospiraceae bacterium
GCTTTTTTGATGTCTTTTATTTTTTCTGGTCTGCCGGATACTGATTATCGTGACGATGATGCTGATAACCGTCACTGCAATACCGACAAGCTCCAAAATCATTCCGAACACCAATCGTGCTTATCTTTCCCTTTATTTGGTAAAAGCCAAAATTTAATGAATAAAAATCATTGACTTTTATTCAATGAATGTGATACAATGAAATTACAAACAGGAGGTGGTAACGTGACAAACAGACAGATTGCCGCTATGGAGACCAGAAAAAAGCTTCTTGAAGCGGCAAAAAATATAATATGTGAAAAGGGATTGCTCAACACATCCGTTGAGGAGATTACAAAAGCCTGCGGTGTATCAAACGGCACATTTTACACTTACTTTAAGCGCAAGGAGGATATTGTTTTTGCGCTGGGCGGCTATATGTACCAGGAGCTTTATGAGCAGGCTGTGGCATATGAAGCGGGGATAACGGAGCGTCTTGTATTTTATATGACCCGTTTTGCCGAATATACAGAGAAAAGCAGCCTGAAGCTGTGTCAGGAATGGGTGCGCAACGCGGTTGACCCGGATATTTCTCCCGAGGGGAAAACCAAGCTGTGCGCGGATATTGCGGCAGTCAGGGGATTGCTTGACGATGCGGTTCAAAAGGGCGAGCTTAAAAAGGATACTCCTGTGGAACTGCTTACGGAAACTTTTACCGACGTTCTTTATGGCCAGATGCTTTGCTGGGATATTTCCGGCGGGACGTACAGTTTTGGGGAACGCACGGGTAAATTCTGTGAAAATTTTTTAAGGCCAATCATAGCTCCCTATTTAAAAAAATAAGAAAGGAATGATTTGCTATGTATTTAGAGAATATCAACGGTCCAAAGGACATGAAAAAATTGAAGGCGGAGGAATTAAAAGTTCTAGCAGAGGAAACAAGGGCAGCGCTGATTAACAAAATCAGCAATGCCGGAGGTCATAACGGCCCGAATCTGGGAATGGTCGAAGTGACGGTTGCGCTCCATTATGTTTTTGATTCCCCTAAGGATAAAATAGTGTTTGACGTGTCGCATCAGTGCTATCCGCATAAGATTTTAACAGGCAGAAAAGAGGCGTTTTTAGACAGCGAACATTTCGGCGACGTAACGGGATATACAAACCCATTGGAAAGCGAACACGATATCTTTACTGTCGGACACACTTCGACATCGATTTCCTTAGCGTTAGGTTTGGCAAAGGGCAGGGATCTGCAGCAGGCAAAAGGCAATATTATCGCTATTATCGGCGACGGCTCATTGTCCGGCGGAGAAGCGCTGGAAGGCTTGGATTATGCGGGAGAATACGATAAAAACTTAATTATTATCCTCAACGATAACGACCAAAGTATCGCGGAAAACCACGGCGGTATGTATAAAACATTGAAGAAATTAAGAGAAACCAATGGCAAAGCTCCGAACAATATATTCCATTCATTCGGATTGGATTACAGATATTTGGACGACGGGCATGATGTGCTGAAATTGGTCGAATTATTCAAAAGCGTAAAGGATATCGACCATCCGATTGTATTGCATATCCACACGATAAAGGGAAAAGGCTTGCCATATGCGGAACAGGACAGGGAGTCGTGGCACGCAGGCGGCCCGTTTCATGTAGAGGACGGAAGCCCGAAGATTGCAGAGCAGGAAGCTGACGATCCCGTATTTGACAGCATAAAGGAATTGCTTGACACAAATCCAAAGGCGGTAGTTATAAACGCGGCTACTCCAATGGGTTTCGGAATGGTAAAAGGTGTCAGGGAAGAATACGTTAAGAGAGGGCAGTTTATTGACGTGGGAATTGCCGAGGAGAATATGGTTGCCATGAGCAGCGGCGCTGCCAAAAACGGAGGAACGGTCGTGTTCGGAACATTTGCGCCCTTTTTTCAAAGAACTTATGATCAGATATCCCACGACTTATGCTTAAACGACAGCCCGGCAACGATGCTTGTATTGCAGCCCGGCGTATATGGATTAAACTCCAATACCCATATCGGCTTATGTGATATCCAGATGTTTGCCCATATTCCCAATCTGATCTATCTGGCACCGGCAAGCAAAGAAGAATATTTCCAAATGTTCAGATTTGCAACGACGCAGAAAGAACATCCGGTTGGAATAAGAGTGCCTGCAAATATGATAGAAACGGGAATAAAAGACACAACCGATTATTCAAACTATAATAAAAATAAAGTCGAGAAAAAAGGATCACAGGCAGCTTTATTTGCAGTGGGCGCCTTAATGCCGCTGGCAATGAAGGCGGCGCAGAAAGTCAAAGAAGAAACAGGACTTGATATTACGGTGGTAAATCCGAGGTTCCTGACGGGCTTGGACGAAGAATTGCTGAATGAATTAAAGAAAGATCATCAACTCATCATCACCATAGAAGACGGCGAGGTGATGGGCGGCTACGGACAAAATATCGCATCGTTCTACGGCAGCAGCGATATGAAGGTTTTGAATTATGGTATCTCCAAAGCGTTCCATACGGATTTTGACCCTGATGAGCTTTTGAAAGAAAACGGCATTTCGGTTGACAATATTTTAAATGTTGTGAAAGAATTTGTGAAACAGTGATATGCTGGCAGCGTTATCGAGGGTTGGGAATTCTGCTTCCATCCCCGCTGTTATAAAATGTGCGAAAGCTCAAGGAGGAAAATTTTATGGCAAAAGGACCTTTAGGATTCGGATGGATGCGCCTTCCGCAGTTGTCCCAGGAATCTACGGACATTGATTATGAGCAGGTGAACCAGATGGTTGACCTGTATCTGGATTCAGGATTTGATTATTTTGATACCAGCTATGTGTATCATGATGGCGTCAGTGAGACAGCTATCCATAAGTGCCTTGTCAGCCGGCATCCGAGAGAGAGCTTCCGCCTGGCGTCAAAGCTTCCGGTTTTCACAATCACGGAAGAAAACCAGGTGGAACAGATTTTCTCTGAGCAGCTTAAAAAATGTGGGGTGGATTACTTTGATTATTATCTGCTCCACAATGTGAATGGCATTTTTTATAACCAGATTATTTCCCAATGCCATATGTTTGAGCATATGCAGAAATGGAAAGAGGAAGGAAAAATCCGGCATATCGCATTTTCTTTTCATGATTCGGCAGATGTGCTGGATAAGGTGCTGAGTGAGCATCCGGAAGTCGAAGCGGTGCAGATTGCCCTCAATTATATTGACTGGGACGCATATTTTGTCCAGGCGAAAGCCTGTTATGAAGTGATCCGGAAACATGGCAGACAAATGATTGTCATGGAGCCGGTCAAGGGCGGTATGCTTGCAAAAGTGCCAAAAGAGGCGGAAAAGCTTATGAAAGAAATGCATCCCGATGCTTCGCCCGCATCATGGGCAATTCGTTTTGCTGCAGGTCTTGACGGCGTCCTTACCGTTTTGTCCGGTATGTCTACACTGGAACAGGTAGAAGATAATGTATCCTTTATGAAAGATTTCCAGCCGCTTAACGACAGGGAAAAAGAAATCGTAACAGAAACGGCAAGACTTTACCGTATGTCCGGTATTGCAAAGACAGCGGATTTTACGCCTTATGAAGCAATAAATCCCAAAGGAATCTCTGCGGCAGCGATACTTGACTGTTATAATAGCTGTATGCTTCAGCCGGTGCCAACCTTTGGTGCGGAACACAACTATTTTACTTCTGAGAAAGCGAAACACGGGCTGGGAAAGGATGATGTCTGTATTCCGGGAGAAGTCATCTTGGCCGATGGAACAGACGCTACGGAACTGATCCATGAAGCAGAAAAATTTTTGAATGACAGCGCATTTGCTCAATATGACGTTTGAGCGCTAAATATCCTTGAAATGGAAAATTAAGTAACATTTTTTGCAAATGAGTTTCCTAAGTAACGGATTGAGAAACATCGGCCATTGTTTTTGGGGCGGCAGTGGCATTATAATAATCAACGAAGTAAGAAACAGGCGTTGCCAGACGAGAAACAGAGACAGGAGGGAAAAATTAATGGAACATATAATTTTGAACAACCATCGGGAATATCCGGTTGGGGCGTCCCGGCAAGGAAATTAAGTGAAGGTGCGGATATGATACTGACAGGGCATGAGGATTTAAGGGTTATAAAAACAGTGGAAGGAATAAAAAAGGCATTTGAAGAGCTGATCTGCGAAAAAGACTATGGGAAAATAACGGTCAAAGAACTTTCCGACAGGGCGAGGATCAACAAAAAGACTTTTTATGCCCATTATGAAACACTGGATGCTTTGCTTGCGGAAATGCAGGTGGAGCTGTCCGCAGGCTTTCTCGAACGGGTGAAAAACTATTCCCTGCCGGAAGAGCTGGATAAAGTGAACCGGGAATTTTTCCTGTTTTCGGCAGAGCAGGGGCTGGCATACGAGAAAATTACCTGCGGCGGGACATACAGGGCCATACGCGACAGGATGGTTGTTAAGACGAATGATGAGGGATGGGGCAGGTCGGAGAAATATCAGAAACTTTCGCTGTATGAAAAGAGGATGCTGATGGAATTTATCAATAATTCCGTGCTGGCATCTTATCGGCTTTGGGTGGAGTGCGGCAAGGAAATACCGCTGGAAGATGTGATTGCCATGACAAACCGCATCGTCTGCGGGGGCGTGAATGGATTTTTTAAGTGACCGAGAATAAAGAGCGGATCATGGAAAATCTTGATTCCTCCAATGTGAAGCTGACGGACAAGATATGCCAAAGAATAAATATAGAAAGGGGCGGCACATGGACATTTTTGAAAAGTTAAGGTCAGGTGAAGCTGTAAATATGAAGTCAGAAGAATATATGCCTGCGATCGCTGAACTGAAAAGAGCGGATATTGCGCTTTTCAGGCTGAACCACGCCGAACCGTATTCAGAGGAACAGTCGGAAGCATTTTGCAGGCTTTTTGACGGTCATGTCCCGGAAAG
>CANREH010000170.1 GCA_947629585.1 uncultured Lachnospiraceae bacterium
ACTCGTTGACGCTCTCGTCCTCGCTCTCCCGCAGGATCATCTCGTTCATGCCCAGCCTGGCGTTGATCGGAGTGCGGATCTCATGAGACATATTGGCGAGGAAATTACTTTTTGCCTTGTTGGAGGCTTCCGCAGACTCCTTTTCCTGCTTCATCTTCTGAAGATAGGACGAATTGACAATATTGCTGACGATACTGAACAGAAGGTTTGCCGAGCTCTGGATTGTCTCCATAGATTTTATCGGAAGCTTTTTTGCCTCTTCAAACAGCGCTTTCGGATCAAGCCCCAGCTCATCTGCTATTTTTGTAATCTTTTCTTCCTCCGGCGGTGCGGCGAGAACCTGCCCGCACTTTATTTTTCCAATGATTGTATCACCGATTTTTAAATTTGCAGAAAAATCAAGCAGCCCGGCATGACATTCATAAACGCCGTCGCAGGTCTCGTCACAGTGAATACACCGCCGCTCTCCCTCTTTGCTGCTGCGGATATATTTCTGGCAGAAATCCGTAAAATTACTTGGCTGCGTCATATAAGTGTTGTCTTCTGTATGGATTGTGATTGCCGCCATCCCCGTAACGGCGGAAAAATCATCCTGTACTTTCTGTAAAAATTCCATATCGATATAATCCTGATAACTCATTCGGCTCACCTTAATATCTTAATATTTAATATAAAGATACCTCTTCTGCTTTTTGTAAAAAGCGTTCCCAGACAGAAGAAGATTTTTCAAAACAAAAGGTGACGCAATAGGTATCGTTAGAATCCGTTGCATCCACCTGGAACTGTATTTGAAATTTCCCGTCTCCACTCTCAGAATAGTCGGAAGCCGCAATATAGCCGCCTTCACACAATGCCATGACCTGGTTTACATCATCCGGTTCTAAAGGCTTGTCCGGCACTTCCTCCATGAAATTGCCGTCGGCATCGTAATACTGATAACCTTCCAGACATAAATCCTTTACCTCTGCATGGAAAAGCTGCAGAGACAGAGTGCTGATATAAGTGTCTACAAAACGGTTATTATAATCATTGTTATGCCTTGCAACTGCCCCGTCAATCTCCAGTGTAACATCGCCGCCCTTTTTCGTGCAGGAAAGCATAGCTCCATGCTGGAAAGAAAACTGTTCTAATTTGTTGATAAGCTGATATGCCATAGCTGGCTTCTCCTTTTCTTAATTTTACCTAAATCATTGAATAGAGAAAGTATAACTGATATTCTGATAATTTTCAATAAATTTCTTGGGAAACTGCAGGCATAGAAATTTTCAGTTTTGGGATACTATATAAAAAACATAAAAATAAGCAGAAAAGAGGGTTTGCATGAATTTATCGGATTTAAAAAATAACGATGAGGAAACAGATGCTCCTGTTTCCAAAGAAACATCTGTCCGGGAATATGGACAGGCATTGCTGGACAAGAATAAACATAAAGTACAGTTAATTACTATTATCGGGGAAATTGAAGGCCATGAACAGCTTCCGGGACAGAGAAAGGCGACGAAATATGAACATCTCCTTCCGCTGCTTGCGGCTATGGAAGATGATACTGACATTGAAGGGATTCTGATTTTGAATAATACAATCGGCGGGGATGTCAGCTGCGGGCTTGCGCTTGCAGAGATGATCGCCTCTTTAAGCAAGCCGACTGTCAGCCTGGTTATTGGCGACAGCCATTCCATCGGTGTGCCGTTAGCCGTTGCCGCTGACTATTCCTTTATCGTGCCGACAGGCACAATGATTATCCATCCGGTGCGGATGAATGGGATGATCATCGGCGCGCAGCAGACATATGACTATTTTCAGTTAATTGAAGAGCGGATTTTGAATTTTATCAGCTCCCACAGCGGTGCGAAAAAGAAGCGGATTCGGGAAATGATGATGAATACCGGAATGATGACAAAGGATCTTGGCACGCTCCTGGTCGGGGAGGAAGCCGTCAGGGAAGGGCTGATAAATGAGGTCGGCGGTTTAAAGGAATCTATGGAAAAATTATATGAATTAATAGAGAAACGATAGGCTTCTCAGAAGAAATGATGATCCTGTACTTTTGCGTATCTGATAAAAACAGGGCTCTCTATATCCGGCGGCGTTTGAATTCCACTGTTGATTATAGAGAAATCCCTGTTTTGGAAGGTGTTTTTTATACAAATAAGTCTGTTTTATCTTTGATCTTCTGAATCAGATCTTTCAGTGCAGGCTCCTCGGAAGGAAGCACTTTATTCAGCTTCGGATGCTGATCCTGGAGCTTGAAATACTTGGATTCGTCATATTTGCAGCAGATCTTTCCAATCATGCGGCAGAAATCTTTCCGTGCCATATCAGCCCCCAGATAGGTCTTGCATAAAAGCGGTGTTTCACTGATGATCTTCCCATCAAAGCTTGCCGGGAAAATAGCATTGCACATGCCATAGTCGTTCTCTTTGATAATCATGACAGCGCCGATGCCTTCTTTAATCAAATGGCAATAACGGAATCCGTCCTTAAAAAAGAACTGCACAATCACAGGAGACACTTTGACGGTGCTTTCGTCACATACTTCTTCCATATTGATACCTCTCTTTCCGGTAAAAACCTTGTTTTTTCTTTTTATTTTAACATATCTTCCCACGGCTGGCAAGAAGGATTTTATGCAAACCAGAACTGCGCCAGCGTTTCTATTAATTTTTCGGTTTCTATCGGCTTGATTAAATGTGCGTTCATTCCCGCCTTTTTTGATTTTTCCGCATCCTCCGAAAACGCATTTCCTGTCATGGCGATGATTGGAATCTTCGAAGCCATTGGATGGTTAGAAGAACGAATGCTCCTGGCAGCTTCCAATCCATCCATAATCGGCATAATGATGTCCATTAAGATAAGGTCAATCTCCCCTTCTTTAGAGCGTATAAAAATATCTGCGGCTTCTTTTCCATTTTTGGCTGTTGTTACAAAGATTCCTCTTTCTGTCAGCAGCTCCTGTGTAATTTCCAGATTGAGATCGTTATCTTCCACTAAAAGAATTTTCATGCCGCTTAAGTCTGGTTCTGAAATTTTTTCTGCTTTTTCAATCACAGCATGGGTAATTTCAAAAGGAATGGTGACGGTAAATAAACTTCCTTTCCCTAATTTGCTTTTTATCTGGATGGTTCCGCCCATTAAATCGACAAACTGCTTTGTAATCGCCATTCCAAGCCCTGTACCTTCCTGGTTATGTACATCCTGCGCAAACGGCTCGAAGATTTTTTCCAGAAATTCTTTTCGGATTCCTATTCCGGTATCTTCGATTTCAAACCGCAGCAGCGCTTTCCTGCCGGAACAGTTTTCTTCGTATACTTTTAAAGTGACCGTGCCATGTTCCGGTGTAAATTTTACCGCATTTCCGAGGATATTGATTAAAATCTGCCGCAAATGCAGTTCGTCCCCCATAAGCCTCGGGTGCGGAAGGTATCCTGTCTTTTTTATGATTGTGATATTTTTCTGAATGCTCTGCCCTCCGACAATGGTAATACAGTTATGAATCAGTTCTTCGATATCAAATGGATTTTGTTTCAGTGTTATTTTCCCGCTCTCGATTTTCTCCATATCCAGAATATTGTTGATCAAGGATAAAAGATGGTTGGAAGAATCATTGATTTTTTTCAAACAACCCAAGACTTTATCAGTATTGTTCAGATTTTTGACTGCAATTTCTGTCATTCCCATAATCCCGTTAATCGGTGTCCTGATATCATGGGACGTAAGGGATAAAAAATTTCGTGTTGCTTCATTTGCCATATTCACTTTCTGCACTTCTTTTAACAACGCGGCGTTTCTTGTTTCCTTCTTTTTGAGCAGTTTTTTAATATTTTTTATTTGGAATATGAAAATTCCCAGCAAAGAAGAAAGCAGTAAGATTATGATTCCCATACAGAAGTAGTTTCCTTGCTTAGACGGCGTTCTTTTTAACTTTTTTGACATTTCTTAGTTTCCTCCCTATACCCTGCAAACAAAAACTTCTACTTTTACTTTTCTGCAAAGTAATTAAAGCACACAGGAATCCGTCTGTCAATGAAACCTAATCGACAAAAAACAGCAGTTTCTACGAAAAAAACAAAAAAGCCCTTGCTTTCCGTTAATTCTCGGGGCGATTTTGGAGCGTTTGTTGCTCTGTAACCGCCTTTACTTTTCCATCTGCATCATAGTAGATAATTACCGCCTGATCGTCGGAGTTGTAATACATATCCCCCCAGAATCCGGAAAGTTTTCCTGCCGGACTACCCAACAATTCGTGAACTTCATTTTGTGTGATTCCTGTTACTTTATCTGATAACGCTCCAATATCATCAAGCAATTTCTGGGTGTCAGAAGTCTTATCGCAGCCGATTAGAGCTACAAATAAAGCAAAAACAGCTACACACAGAATGATTTTCTTTTTCATAAGCACCAATACCCCTATCACTATACAATGACTACAATTCTCATTTATCCCTATAATGAGAACCGCCCTGCGCTATCTCTATGTTGCCGTTCCTAATGCGATATACAGGACGGTTTATGTCGTCTATCCTGCTTCCTATCTTCTCTTTGATTATTCCATAATCTGACCGTCTGTTGAAATCGTCACGACACGCCACGGGATAAACTTCCCGCTGGCTTGCAGCGCCTGCTTTACCGCATTTTCGATACCGCCGCAGCATGGTACTTCCATACGGACAACCGTCACGCTCCTGATATCATTCCCGGCGATAATCTGCGTCAATTTCCCGGTGTAGTCCACCATATCCAGTTTCGGGCAGCCAATCAGGGTGATCCTGTTCTTAATGAAATCATTGTGGAAGTTTCCGTAAGCGTAAGCGGTGCAGTCAGCGGCAATAAGCAGATTTGCACCGTTAAAATATGCCGCATTTACGGGAGCCAGTTTCATTTGTATCGGCCACTGAGAAAGACGGCTGCGGACCGTCACATTTTCGGCCTG
>CANREH010000171.1 GCA_947629585.1 uncultured Lachnospiraceae bacterium
ATGGTTATAACTATACATCATTTGACACAAAAATACCATATCTTAATTATACAAAATCAAAAATTTGTATTTGTATATTTTGTATAATTCCGTATCCGGCAAGCTTTTTCAGCGTTATTTTTTTCTGCTTTCCTGATATTTTTTTAACTTTTTCTGAAATAAGATCCGGTGGAATTTTTTCAAAAAATCCTCCTGTTTCTTTTTTATCCATGTATATACTGTCTTAGGCTGCCCTGTTTCCCCAATCAATTCCTGTATGCCCTCTCCCACGCCGATACACAGCCTGGCATTGAGCTTTGTGCTGTTTTTCATTATCCATTCTTCCTGAAACGGGGACTGCAGTGCGACAACTAAAATATCAGGCGCGGCGGCATTGATTTCATTCACCAGCAGATCGTCCTTTTCTTCCATCCCTTCGCAGTACATCCCCTGCGCCTTAAGCCACGGGAACATCTCCGCCGTATAATCCACAAGCGCCTGGATCTCTTCCTTCGTCTTCCCAATATAATAAACGCTGTCAGCGAGATGCCTTTCTTTTGCGGCAAGCTCCTTTGTAATCTCATGGAAACAGTCACAGCCCGTAAAAATATCCTCCCGCTCCGCCTGCTCCTGCCGCCATGCCTCCAAAATGGAGCGTTCCGCCGGAAGGAGATAATCCGAATCCTCCAGCAACTTCCTGTACTCCGGGTCCGGCGCATTTTTCTCTATCATTTCCACCGTCACCATAAAGATCACATTCAGATACTCATTTTGAAGATAATCCTCAATCTCTTCCAGCAATTCCTGTTTTTCCACAATATCGATCCGCAGCCCCATAATATCTGCTTTTTCTGCCATAGCCACCTCCCTTACCCGGCATCGCCTGCGCCAACGATAATTTCTATATCAATCCCTTCCGGCAGCTCCCCGGTTTCAATAGAAGCATTGTTGAAATAAGACAACAGATCATACCCCATTCCTTCTTCTCCTACTAAAATCCTGGTATCCTCCAGCACATCCCCGTCATAATTCCCGATTCCTGTCACCGTGTACCCGGCATTGACAAGGATTTCCTGATAAGATGCGGCAAGCCCCGTCACTCTCGCTCCATTGGCAACATAGATCCGCTTGCCGACCGAAGAAACTGCATTTGCCATTTTTTCCTTCTGCTGCCACTGCGTATAATAACTCAGGGAATTTTTCAAAATATCCGCAAGAGCCTGTCCCGTTGTCTGCGCATCGAACATTACCGTATCTCCCGCTGTCAGATACGACGGATAAAAATGAATATTTTTCTTTGTAAGCTTCGCATAGTTTTTCGCATACTTCTGCCGGTTCTTTACGGAAAGATTCGATAAAAGCCCGTGATCATACATCGCCTCGATATACTCCGAGACGGAATCCTCATCCTTAAGCCCTGCGCATATCTTCCAGAACTTCTTCTTATATACCGCGGTCTTCGTCGTCGTCCCATCCGCAAAGCCTTTTTTCAGGGAAAAAACCTCCTGAAACTGGTTCTTTGTCATAACCGTGTAAAAACTGATCTCGGTAGAAAGCAACTCCCCGACAATGACCTCCGCATATTCGTAGACCGTGCTGTCCTCAAAATATTTATGCAGGTTCGACAGCTTAAATACCTGCGGGATTTCAGCGTTCGCCGCATACAGCCTCTGGTAGAGATCATTGGACAGCGTAATCTCTTCATCCACAGGCAGCGTAAGATAATCCATGTACAGCGTATTGGTATTAAATATCTCCAGCACCATATGCTCAATCCTGTTCCCGCTGGTAACGCAGATCAGGTTTTTGGCCAGATCCGTTACTTTGGCATCACTGACAATATCGAGCACCAGCTCTTTTACATTTTCATCCACCGACACATCATGCGATCTGTAATAATGCAGCGTAACGGCATAACTGGTAAATCCAACCGCCAGCATTACAAGCATTACTGCTATCGTGCGGCAAAATACGCGGATAAAAACGCCAAACGGCGTCATTTTCTTTTTTGCCATAACAAAAACCGCCTTTCTTATGTACCCTGGACAGCAGCCGTAAAAACTACCGCTGTCTTAAGCTTCGCCCTCTATTATACCAAAATCAGGCAGGATTGACAAGTGGGAAGCAGGAAAGAGCAGGAATACGCATGAATGTTTTTATTTCAGTTGAAGGCAGGAGAGGCCATCTCCTGCCTTATAAAATGTCATTTGTCCGGCAGAGCTTCTATTAATTTTTTCAAGACTTTTTCTTCATGATTCTGTTTATAGTCATCCACTTTTTTATTAAATTTCCGTTGTTCCTTTTTATGCAGTTTGCGGAGTGGCATAGAAAATCCTATTTCTTCAGTATCTTCTATATTATAATCACAGCAAAAATAGAGAGTTTGTCCTATAACAGTTATGTCATAAATAGCAAAATTTACATGAATGAGAGGAAAAGACTCTTCTCCATCATAGCAATAGATAGTGCCAAATCCTTCATCAGTATCACATTCATACCAATAACATTTTTTCTTATGATAGAATATTTGGTTGGCCCATTCCCCGGCGGGTCCCAAATTAAAAAACTTTTGTCCCATTTGTTCATAAATTTGGCTATCTTGACAGTAGTATACAACATTTCCATCCATAGGAAAGGAGAGCCCGATAGGCTCCTTTTTTTTAATTAAAGATTCTACGGCACCCGTTTTATCTATACGCATAATTTCAACTTCAAAGATTTCAACTTCAATGGTATTTTCAGGATAACGAGCCAGCGTATTTAGGCAGTAAATAACATTATTATTATAATCAGCTAAAACCATATTTTGTGTATAATCGAAGAGTGGAAGTCTGCAAGTGGTTACCGTTTCGACCGATTTTTCTTTTTTATCCAGATCGATTTTATAAATAATCTGATTATCTTCTGACAAATCCGGATTATCTGCCACAAAGAATAATTGTCCGTCTAAAATTGCGGTAAAGTAGGTACGCCTCGGCCTATATAATTCCCTGATCTTATTTTCCGTTACCAGCAAGATATGATTACCCACCTCATAATCCTCATCCGGATCAATATCATCAAGGATTAAATAAATAGAATTTTTATAAGCGCCAATAAAAGGTGCATCATCTAAATGGACAGCGTCACCACAAATCATCAATGTGTCCTGCTGTGAATTGATATCTGTTTTATACAGATCGCGATGATAATACGTCTGATGCTTAAAATAATGAGGCTTAAAATAATATACCGTTTGATGAAACAGCATGAATTGGCCATCTACATTTTTTGCAATAGTAACAGGGGCATTTGATCCGCTCTTACACATCAAATTCCTGCCCTCACGGTAACAGACAGTGGTTCCTTCTTTTACTGCCGCCCTGCTGATATAGGGAATAAATTTCTTATTCTTCTTGTTATCATCCTGAGAAGGCTGTATCTCATTTAATTCCTTATTTTTGGCAATATCTTGAGAGGGCTGTACCTTATCTAACTTTTTTTGAACGTTACATGAGCTTACTGCTATCATAGTAAAAATGATAGTAAAAAACCATAATAGTTTCGTTTTCATGCGGTACTCCTTTCATTTGTCCGGCAGGGCTTTTATTAAGTCTTCCAGTTCTTTTTCTATCCTAAATGATACCATTATAAAATCATATACCTCTTCATATCCCCAATCATTGGCTTTTTTATAGTCTTCCAGTTCTTTACTAAATTTCCGTTGTTCCTTTTTATGCAGCTTGCGGAGTGGCATAGAAAATCCTATTTCTTCATAGTTTTCTATATCATCATACTCACAGCAAAAATAGAGAGTTTGTCCTATAACAGTCATGTCATAAATACAAAAATATTTGTTATTTACATCAATGAGAGAAAAAAACTCTTCTCCATCATAACAATAGATATCACCATAGGTTTCATGCCAATAACATTTTTTCTTATGATAGAATATTTGTTTGGCCCATTCCCCGGTTCCCAAATTGAAAAACTTTTGTCCCATTTGTTCATAAATTTGACTTTCTTTACAGTAATATACAACATTTCCATTCATAGGAAAGGAGAGCCCGATAGGTTCCTTTTTTGTAATTAAAGATTCTACGGCGCCCGTTTTATCTATACGCATAATTTCAACTTCAAAGGGATCTTCAGGATAATAATCCAGCATATTTAGGCAGTAAATAACATTATTATTATAATCAGCTAAAACGTTATTTTGCACATATTCTGTATAATGGAACTTTGGAAGTCTGCAAGTGGTTATCGTTTCTACTGATTTTTCTTCTTTATCCAGATCGATTTTATAAATAATCTGATTATCTTCTGACAAATCCGGATTATCTGTCACAAAAAATAATTGTCCTTCTAAAATTGCGGTAAAATAGCAAGATTCTGCCAGCCCATATAATTTCCTTCTCTTACTTTCCGTTATCATCATGATATGATAGGCCTCATCATCACCATCATAAAGTAATAAATAAATGGAATTTTTATAAGCACCAATAAAAGGTTTCTTAACGCGGCCATATAGAATAGACTCTGTATCTGCACCGCAAATCGCCAATGTGTCCTGCTGTGAATTGATATCTGCTATATGCAGATCGTAATGATACGAATGCTCCATAAAATAATATACCTTTTGATGAAACAGCATGAATTGGCTTACTATATTTTTTGCAATAGTAACAGGGGCATTCGATCCGCTCTTACACATCAAATCCATGCCCTCACGGTAACAGACAGTGGTTCCTTCTTTTACTGCTGCCCTGCTGATATAGGGAATAAATTCCTTATTTTTCTTGTTATCATCTTGAGAGAGCTGTACCTCATCTAACTTTTTTTGCACGTTACATGAGCTTACTGCTATCATAGTAAAAATGATAGTAAAAATCCATAATATTTTCGTTTTCAT
>CANREH010000172.1 GCA_947629585.1 uncultured Lachnospiraceae bacterium
GAAAGAAACCACAAAAAAATTTCAGCGTTTTTACCATAACTTTTTCTTCAGTCCAGCCGCAAGGCTGAACTGTTACGCAGTTTCAAAAAATGATTATTTATTGCAAAATATCTTATTTTGCTGTACAATGGTCTGCAGGGAGGTGCTGCATATGGATACAAGGACAGTTTCTATTGGTAATCAGGATTTTGAAGATGTGATCGTCAAAAACAGTTTTTATATTGATAAGACACATTTTATTAAAGAATGGTGGGAAAGTCTTGATTCCGTTACTTTGATTACCCGCCCGCGCAGATTTGGAAAGACTTTACTGATGAGCATGACAGAAAAATTCTTTTCTTTAGATTATAAGAAAAAATCGTATCTATTTGAAGGATTACGTATTTTTGAAGAAAAAGCCTACCGTGAATTACAGGGAACTTATCCCGTGATTTTTCTGAGCTTTGCCTCTGTGAAGGAAAACAATTTTCATAGTTTTTATAAAAGGATTCAGAGTATAATTAGTGAATCCTACCGTAAAAAAGGTTATTTATTGAAATCAGAACTTTTGGATGAATCAGAGAAAGAAAAGTTTTTGCAAATACGTGATAGAAAGGCGGAACCAGAAGATTATACGGAATCACTTTATTTATTGTCTGATTATTTATTCCGTTTTCATGGTAAGAAGCCAATTATTCTGCTGGACGAGTATGATACACCAATGCAGGAAGCTTACCTGAGCGGGTATTGGAATGAAATGACAGTCTTTATCAGAGGATTGTTCAATTCTTCTTTCAAGACTAATCCGTATTTGGAAAGGGCACTGTTAACCGGAATTACCAGAGTTTCCAAAGAATCTATTTTCTCTGACCTTAATAATCTTGTGGCAGTAACTGCTACCACTAAAAAATATGAGGACAGCTTTGGCTTCACAGAGCAGGAAGTATTTCATGCTTTAGATGACAGAGGTCTTGGGGAGCAAAAAGAAACTGTGAAGGAATGGTATGATGGCTTCACTTTTGGAAATCTGAAGGATGTCTATAATCCTTGGTCTATTATTAACTTCTTAGATCAGAAGGAGTTTCGGCTTTACTGGGCAAATACAAGTTCCAATGGCTTAATCAGCAGGCTTTTACAGACCGCGGATAAGGGTGTGAAAGAAAAGGTGGAATCTCTTCTGCAGGGTTACAATATCACCGAGACTTTAGATGAGCAGATTGTATTCAATCAATTAGGAAAGAAAAAAGGAGCCGTCTGGAGCCTGATGCTTGCAAGCGGATATTTGAAAGTAGAATCTGCCGATCTGACAGAAGGTATTTACACACTTTCTTTGACAAACAGAGAAGTGCTTTCTATGCTAAAAGGAACTATTATAGACTGGTTCCAGGAATCAGAGCACTATGGAGAATTCCTGCGTGCACTGTTGTCTTGCGACAGGAAAGCCATGGAGAAATATCTGAACCATATTCTGCTGCAGGCTGCAAGTTCTTTTGATGGCGGAAAAAAAACTTCTGTTACCGAGCCTGAGCGTTTTTACCACGGATTGGTGTTAGGATTAATCGCTGAATTAGGAGGAAAATACCACATCCGTTCCAACCGTGAGAGCGGCTTCGGCAGGTATGATATCATGATGGAGCCTGTGAACGCAGAGGACATTGCCTACATCTTTGAATTTAAAGTATCAGACCCGGAGGAAGAAAAAACATTGGAAGAAACGGCTGATGCCGGTTTAAAGCAGATTGCAGATCGGGAATACAGGACAGAACTGCTCGCCAGAGGGTATAGTGAAGAGAATATCCGATGCTACGCTTTCGCCTTTAAAGGTAAAAAGGTTTTGATAAAAGAGGGTTAACTTTCCCTCTTTATTCCCATCATAAGCATCTGTATTCTTAATCCTCCAATGTCAGCAAAAATTTTTCTCCGTCCTCTGTCTGCAGTACCACGCTGCCGTCTTCTTCCCCATGCTTCATAGTATATGTGATGACGCTGCTTTCCCCATCTGTATTTTTTGCGGAAAGCGTGACTTTATCCCCGTCCACCTCATAATTCCCGTCAAACTGGTATTTCCCGTTCAGGGATTCCAGGTGCATACTCCCGTCTTCCTTAAAATCATAATAATAATTTTCTATCTTGCTGAAATAACGGTTCCCGGCAATTTCAATCGGCTCGTCGGATTCCACCACGACGACCTCCGAGGAAAAATCGGTCTTGCCGCACCCGGCGGCAGCCATAGAAAACGCCAAAATGAACAACACTAATTTTTTTCTCATTTTTAACTTTTAACCTTTCAAAAGATACTTGATAAACGCAATGCTTCTTTCCATGCGCTTTGATTTCCGGCATATCCCGATCACAGGATCGTCAAGGCCCGCAAACGAATGGTAAACAGCGGAATCCTTCAGAGAATAGGAGCATTCATCATAAAGGAAACCTTTCAGTTCTTCATAATCCTCCCCGGAAAGCGCCTCGTCCAGAGGAAGGAACGCCCCCTGCTTTTCGTAAGCCTCAAAAATATCTTTTTCTGCAACCAGCAAATCCATATTTCCCGTATAAAACTGCTCTGTCAAAGCAGTCATGGTATTTTTTGTCAGAAAATCATTGTCCTCTGTCAAAAACAGGGTATAGTCAAACAGCACGCTTTCCTTTTCCGGATCGTAGGAGAGGATCTCCGGCAGCTTTTCTTTGACGGCTTCTTCCCGTTCCTGATGAATAGAATCATTGATAAACCCCACATATAATACCGTCTCTGTTCCGGGATCTGGTCGAAAGACCGCCAGGGCAACGACGCACAGGACAAGCAGTCCCGCCACCAGGACATATCTCATATAATAGTCCTTAAAATACTGCCATCTGCCGCGCCAGCCCATACGTTTTAATTTTTCTTTTTCTGTCAGCTCTTCATCCGGATGGCGGTAAATATCCGCATCCTCATTTAATACTGTTTTTCCTTCCATCACTATCCAAATCAAACGGCAATTCATAACAGAAACCAGCCATGAACTGCCGTTGAACTCCTTTACTTCCTCACAATAGAATCTACCTGAATATGCTCCGCATGTAATGTCGGCTTTGGATCAATCGGATCCGTTAAAGAATGGGCGACATCAAAATGCTGCTTATAAGAAGACATTGGGGACATTCCCTGCGGATTTCCCAAAATATCATGCTTATACACTGTCGGCTTTTCCACATGGTACAGCGGACGGACCGTATCCTTATATAAATTACAGCTCTGAACTTCATTATTCTCCGGCTGCTTCGCTGTCAGCGTGTTTAACTGCTGTGCCGACAAACTGCTGGTTCCCACTTTAATCTCAATCATAACCATCCCCGCCTTTCTCCCAGCCAGAGACTTCGGTACTTTTCACCCTGTCTGCTGGCTAAACTTTATTCTATATGCTACACTACAATATTCCTTCCTCCGCCAATGCCCTGCGCTTTTACAACACTTTCGTCAAGCCGCAGCAGAAAATCTTCCACAGTCTCCCCTTTTTCCATATCATACTGCGAGATGCAGGCCGTAAAGGAAACCTGCGGAAACTTTGCATTCATCACTTCCGGATATTTCTGCAGAGCACGGCGGATATCGTCCACGACATACTGGGTATGCTGTTTTGTCCCGCCCGGAAATGCTGCGGCAAAAGCCCCTTTTCCATTGTAAGAACAAAATCCGTGCAATCCTGTCTTTGTCCTTAAAAGCTGTGAAAAATCCTGCAGGATGGAATATTCCGCCATAACCTCTTTATGGTCAAAATAAATCACCGCTACCATCACAGGCTTTTTTTCTTTTAATACCCTTTCTTCCATAAGATTTCGAAAGGCATCATAAGTATACAGCCCTGTTAACGGATCTCTCATCAGCTTTTCCTGAAGCGCCTGCCGTTCCGACACATTTCTGCGCAGAATGTCTTTCATGTCCATTTCATGGTACATCATAGCATTTGCTAAAAGGCAGACGCCCAAAAAAAGGGCGGTACAGATAAAATAATCGGAAATATAATTATCCAACTGATAATAACCCTGCCAGCCTGACACAAAGAAACCGGCTGCAATGATCCCAAAACTGACAGCAGAAACCAGCTTTGTGAAAAACGGGCTTCCGTAGATGACCGTCAGCATCACCGGAAGATGGAAACAGGAGACTAAAACAGCAAAGATCCCATGAAAAAACAGGACAACACCGCAAAACCATATCAACAGCATCACTGGCACGCTGTTCCTGACAAAAGAACTCGTCCTGTCATCATGAATAATAAAATAGCCGAGGAAAAACGCTGAAAAATCCAGTATATTTGGTATCACCATTCGCAAAAGAAGATATCTGCCAATATCGTCAATGCTGCCTTCCTTTTCATACCAGATAAATAATATTATCTCCACCAAAGGGATCAGGAGCGCCATCAGAAGGCACAGCTTTAACAACTTTTCCCGCCATTTGCCATATAAAGATTCAATCTCCATCTGCCAACCCCCTTTCCCTGATCCCGCCTGCTTTGGTTCTCTTTATTTAAAACAGTATACCATCTTTTTTTGGTTTCTTCAATATTTTTAAAGATAAAATATTCCGTTTCGTAACAGTTCAGCCTCAATGTCATTTAGATAATGCATAAGATCATATTTTCTCAAAAGGGTCTAACCAAAAATTTTTTTGAAATGAGGTTGACAAATACTTCCAAACGTGCGGCCGCTTTCGCTACGGATTTATTTTTTGAGGCAGCGAAAGCGGCCCTTGTAATTTCGAAGCCCGGGCATTGTCCGCTTCCCAGTGGCAGACGGCATTTTTGAAAATCTCATTACCAGTCTTCCGGGATTTAAAACATACCATAGGGACACTGAATTTCCATTCAAAGAAACGCAGGTACATCGAACAGGAACTCT
>CANREH010000173.1 GCA_947629585.1 uncultured Lachnospiraceae bacterium
CCTCCTTTTTGCAGCAGTTCCTCATGGGAGCCGCTTTCCCATATTTTCCCGTTTTTTAAAAACAGGACATGGTCTGCCAATACTGCTGAGCTTAACCTGTGTGAAATATAAATCGTGATCTTGTCTTTTGCTGTCTCCTGAAAAGCATGGAACAATGCATCCTCCGCTAAGGGATCCAGTGCGGAACATGGTTCGTCTAAGATCAGGATTTTCGCTTCATGGAACAGGGCTCTTGCAAGCGCAAGTTTTTGATTTTCCCCGCCAGAGAGGACTGTGCCATCCTCATAAAAAATCTTGTCAAGGTATGTATCCATGCCTTTCGGCAGTGATTCCACCTTTTTCTTAAGCCCCGCCTTCTTTAATGCCTGCCGGATTCTTTCCTGAACAGTTTCTTTTTTTCCTTCATATTCCCCGAATGCTATATTTTCCCCGACGGTAAAGGCAAAATAATGGAAATCCTGGAAAACAATGCTGAACATGCTGCGGTATTCCTCTAAAGGAAACTGATCTGCCGCGACGTGGTTTAGGCAGACAGTTCCCTCGTCCGGCTCATACAGACGGCATAAAAGCTGTATCAGCGTTGTTTTTCCTGCCCCGTTTTCCCCAACAAGGACATAGACCTTTCCCTGCTCAAAGGTATAATTAATATCGTCCAGAATCAGCTTTTCCGAACCCCGGTAATGAAAACGGACATGGGACAGGGATAACATAAGCCTGTCCTTTTCTGCGACAGATTCCGTGCCGTCCTTTTTCATCATCGGCTCTAATTCCATAAAATCGCGGAAAGAATCAATGTAGTTTCCATTCACATTGAGGTTCATAAAAAACGTGCCAAGATCCAGAAGGCTCTCGGAAAACTGCGCGGCGGCATTAAAATACTGGGAAAACTCTCCTACGGTAATTTTTCTCAGACAGGCAAGCCATGCCAGGTAAAGATAGATTCCACAGCTTTTTGCCGTTTCTGACAAGATACGGATGAGCCTGATCTGCAGGCTTTTCCGGTACAGGTTTTTCAGCCTCTTTTTAAGGGAGGCAAGCGTTTCCCGGTATTTTTTCATAAGCCAGTCCGCAAATCCATAGATCCTCATTTCTTTTGCACAGGACTGATCCCCCATAATCCGGATATAATAATTTAATACCCTTGTCAGGTAAACATTTTCATCTCTCTGCGCAAGCTCGCAGTTTTCCATATTTAAATCGGATGCAGCCGAAAAGCAGGCGGACACAAAAATAATCAGAAGCAGAAACGGGCCGGCAGAAATTAATACCGCTGATGCTGCCGCGATGGATACCGCGCCTGTAACGGCCGTAAAAAAATTATCGATCATGTCAATGCCAATCCCTTTATAAATCAAATCCTCCGCCAGCGCTGCCTTCTGGTGTATATCAGGATCGTCTAACTGCCCCAAATCAAGATCCGCTTTTTTTCTGTTTATCATCAGCAGGAAATGCAGGGAATATAAATGCTCGTTTAAATTGACATATTTTTCCGTAAGGAAGGAGGAAAGGGACTGCCCTAAAAACTGAAGCAGGACATAAAGCGCAATATAAAAAACAATCGTCTGGAAAGAATCCCCTTCAATCAAGCCGTCAATCATCAATTTAGGTATCATGATATCCAAAAGCGGCATCAATCCTTCAATGACCGCGGCAGACGCTTCCCCAAGCATGTAAGATTTGCTGTACGAATACAGGTATTTCAAGAAATAAATATCATTCTTTATGGATTTGAGCATATATTTCTCCTATCGCCTTTTGACAGCTACGCGGCCAGACATTTCTTTTGAAAAGTCCGGTACAAATTGATGACTTTCCACAATAAAAATTTCAGGATTTTCAAAAGATTAATTGCAGTTATATACAATCAGCTCTTCTAATTCCCTTTCCATAAGGGCGCTGTCGCATTGGAAATCTTCCCCATGCACACGGCCGTTGACGCACCTCCCTCCGTAGCAGAGCGGAAGTACACGGCAGGTTTTACATTTGTCCGCAAGCATTATTTTTTTCCCTACCCAGCGGGAATGCTTTGCCTCGTCAATTTCCATCGTTCCGTCTTTTTTTAGCTTCCCTATCCGGTTGAGAGGATCGTCCAGGGAAAGCGTGCATTTTAACACGTTTCCATTATAATCAATCACATATTCATTATGTCCTGTGGCGTAACAAATACGGGAAAACGGCAGCGTCATTTCATCAATGACATCATTTTTGATCCCGAGCCGCTTAATTGTTCCCGCAATGTCTATGGAAGCTTCGGAAACTTCTTCTGCCTGCAGGACATCCAGTGTCCCATCATTTTCGCCGCCCAGCTTTTTTATCCCCTCATAATAGACATGGAATCTCTGATCAAAATGCTCCGCAAGAAACCGATAAAATTCTTCCGCCCTCTGAAATATTTCCTCATTGAAATTCGTCCGGATCGTCACCTCAAAGTCGTAATCCGTGCTGTTCATATAGC
The DNA here is from genome assembly GCA_947629585.1 of uncultured Lachnospiraceae bacterium. Taxonomy (GTDB): domain Bacteria; phylum Bacillota; class Clostridia; order Lachnospirales; family Lachnospiraceae; genus MGBC100174. Next base: position 2,456 of record CANREH010000173.1, read on the forward strand.
TCAGATTTTCTATGATTTTCTGAAAACTCCCTTTTCCGTCAGGACTTCTCCGGTATTTGTCATGGGTGTCTTCAAGCCCGTCTATGCTTATCTGGTAATAATCCACCCCGAGGCTTATCAGCCTTTCAAAACGTTCCGGAGTAATCAAAACCCCGTTGCTTGTCGCCCCTGTCCCATAGGAGGCATGGTATTTCCGGCAGATTTTCTGGATATGTTCCAGAAAAACAACGATCCTGTCATACTCTAAAAATGGCTCGCCGCCGAACAACGTAATGCTGACGCCGGAATATTCCCTGTCCCTCAGAGAATTTTCAATATAGGCCTCCATGCTTTGGTATACTTCTTCTGACATCACAAGATTTTCGTGGTTTTCATAGCAGTACACGCACCTTAAATTACACTGCCTTGTCGTAATCAGCGTAAGGGAAAGCTCCCGGTTCCTGACCACTTCTTTTTCATATAAATACCGAAGGTATTCCAGCTCATCCAAATCCTCTGCTGCCAGAAAGCCCTGCTCGTACAAGGTCCGCATGATGTCATCTTCCTCCCGGTATTTAAGTTCCTGTCCCTGCCTGCTGTCATTTTCAGCATGGGTACATCCAAGCAGCTTTCTTACATGCTGTAACTCTGCCGGGTCAGAAACAGAGATAATGGAACCTGATAAGGAATTATACAGAATGCAGGCTCCTCCGCCGGGATACAGGACAAAATTATAGCGGCTTTCTTTTAACCTTTCTCCGTTCTCCATAAAATTCTCCTTACTATATATTTTTCATGACTGCTTTTAAAGAATCTGCGGCATTTTATGTCACTGCATATAGTGTAGCACAGAATTCTTACAAAAAACATCATAAAATTCTTAAGAATTTATGAAGAATATCCTGTTTTTCTCTATGAATTTTCACTTACATAAATCTTCACCCTGTTTTGAATGATATCTGCTGCCTCCTCTGCCGATTTGTCTCCGGCAAAAAACACCTCCACTTCTTCATTGATAATTTTAATGATATCCTTTGTTACTTTATCACCATAAGAGACACAGATGCCGACACGCTGAATGGCAGAACGGAGCACTTCTGCCTCTTCATGACTGACAGGTCCGAATGTGACATGATAACCGCCATAATTATAGTTAAAACTAATAGGCTCAACCTTTGTGCCATCATCATCTGTATATGCCTTTGTTGCCTGGGCATATTCCAATTCTTTATCCAGAGCATCCTGCCTGGTTGGAAAACCGTTTATCAGAAAACGATTGCCGCTGATTTTGCTTTTCTGATCATCATAGGTAAAAAATTGACGGATAAATTCCCATGCCCCTTCTTTGCTGTCACACTGCTCCGTAATTGCCAGCGCGCATCCTTCTAAACACAGAGAAAGCTGATTGTTTTTATCTGCAGATGGATAGCTTAAAATCGTATAGCCCCCTTGTTTTTTATATAAATCTGTATACATATCAATCCCTTCTGCTCTGGATAAACCCCATCGCTCTAACACCAATTTTCCCTTCTTCACCAAAACCGGCATACTCTTCTCATTTCCGGACAGATCCTCTTCATCCGGAAAATGACTGGAAAATTCCATTAATTTTATGAAATCATCGGAATGAAAGTTCACTTCACCAGTGGACCAGTCAAGATACTCACCTATTCGATGGGTAACAATATCCTCCATAAACCATTGCCTTGTCATAGACTGCATAAAGACAGTGCCTTCCGGCATATTTTCATATAATTTTATCAGGTCATCCATAGAACATCCCTCGATATTGCCAACCGTTTTTTTTCCTGCGATAAATCCTCCCTCTATGGTAAAATAAGGGGATAAATAGAAAAGCTTCCCGTCGGTCTCCAAGGTTTTTAAAACAGATGGAATAAAAGCTTCTTTCCGAACCTCATCATCATTTCCCATCAGGGAATATAAATCTGTAAATACTCCCTTTTTTATCAGCAATTCTCTGGAAACCCCTTTGCTTACGTCCAGAATATCCGGTATCTTACCGGAAGCAATATCCAAATTCAGCCTGTTTTCTCCATCCTCATAAACGGAATAATCCGTTGCTTCTATTTGATAATTCTCATTTGTTTTGTTGAAAGAAAGAATTTTCGTTTTAATATCATTATCCAGAGAAAAACCGGAAAGCCTGAGCAGTTTTTTTTCCTTAATATCGGAAGCGTTTACTTTCTTTACCATAATAAAATTAATGACATTTTTCTGTTTGCCATCATCGTAAGAAGAATCTATCACGAGAAATTTTTTCTTTTCCAGAGGAATACAGTCTATAATAGACCTCCTCGGAAACTAAAATCAAGATTCAAAATTAATAATACCGCAAATCAAATTTAATCTCAGTAAATGAC
>CANREH010000174.1 GCA_947629585.1 uncultured Lachnospiraceae bacterium
CAAACGCAAGTTCCCTGTTCTTCCATGCTTTGGGGCTTGCGATCGACATCAACAGCGAGTCTTCCAGATCCAAATCGAGCGGCCGGGCGCACGCCCCGCAGTTCTATCTGAAAGGGAAGACGAACGACTGGATCCGACAAAATTATCAGCCGCATATAGACCCGCTTGCGGTCACCGTAAACGAGTATGAGATCCTTAAATCATATGGGATACTCTGGGACCGCTATTCCTCAAGCCGGCCGGATATCATGCATTTTAGTGTGGGTGATAGGCCATGACGGAAAGAACAGTTGGATATCGGTTCTCTGTGAAGGCGCATTTTCGTCCTATAAAGATAGCCTTGTTTTACAAAATGATCAGCATAATTGGTTTATCAAAATTTAATATGGAGGTAAAACATTATGTCATATCAAGTAATTTCAATTCAAATGATCAAAAATGAAGCGGCGTTTACGGCAAAGTATCGCCATAATTACCGGATCTTTGACGTTCCGAACGCCAATAAAGATCTGAGTAAGATGAACGAACAGATCATCAGCATTCCTGCCGGACAGAACTATTACTCTTTTTTTATAAATAAGATACGCGAACTGCCTTACTATGGCACACATAAAATACGGAAAAACGCTAACCTGGGGATCGAAGTCCTGCTAAGCTTTGGTAAAGACGACCTTCCAAAGGACTTTTGTCTTGAAAAATGGAAAGAACAGTCAAAACAATTTCTTATTGATTTTTTTGGAAGAGAAAATATCGCCTCTGCGGTCATCCATATGGATGAACATACGCCCCATATCCATGCGGTCATGATCCCGATCGCTGACGGGAAACTGTCCTCATGCAAATTTGTCGGGACCCGTGAAAAGATGCGAAACATGCACAGCATGTATCACGAATATACGAAAGAATGCGGGCTTGAACGCGGTGCAAAGTATTGTAATACTATTAGTCACATAAGAATTGGCGAGTATTATAAAAATATTGATGTCTCCATTGAGAAATCCCTTCCCGGACCGGAAGAGAGAGAAACACTGGAAGCGTATGTTGAACGTGCAAACAAATTTTATCAGGAGCAAATGAGATCTGTAATCTTAAAGGAACGGAAACTGAAAAATACGCAAAAGCGCGTTAAAGCCCTTGAATCAGCAAATACGACGTTACAAAAAAAATCCGAAAAGCAGATAAGCGATATTATGAAGCAGATCGGTTCGGTAGAGAATGCAAAGGATGCGATCTACTACCGCAACAGCCTCCTTGCGGGGATCGAATATACCCGCCAAAGCAATCCTGATCTTGCATTTTCCGTAGAGGAGATCATCAATAACATGCACCAGAGGTATGAGCGGGAGATGTGGCGCGAGGAACATCCTGTCTGGGAAGATCAGGTACAGGAGGAGATTTGATTTTTGGTCCAATAATTATATCAGCATAATAATGGACCCGATAAGTGAAAACATGCTTTGCTTATCTCACTTTCCGTTTTCAGACCCAGGCTCATTTTCCTCTAAAATCTTGTCAGAAGGCACTGCAAACTTTACTTTTTCTTCCGTTTATGAGAGAATACAACTATTAGGTGCATTCACGAGAGGATATGACGGTCAGCCCTATAGCCGCGGCAGTTTGGCACTATTTTGCAAAAATGAGAAACCTGGAGGAAATATGAGGAAAAACTTGCATATAAGACTAAATTTGAGTATACTAAGGGTGACAGAAAGACGAATGAAACAGGAGGGGAAAGCAGATGGCGGAAAAGGACATGACTGAGAAAACGCTGGAAGCGTATAACGATGTTTTTGCCGACATTGTTAACGTTCTCCTGTTTAACGGAAAAAGGCTTGTGAAGGAAGACGATCTGGAGGATGAAACGCCCCGTTCCATGTACAAAGCGGATGGGAAGCTCCATGAAGAGGAACGGGATGTTGCCAAGCGCTGGAAGGACTGCGGCGTCCGGATCGCACTGTTCGGGATCGAGAATCAGACAGAACCGGCAACGAATATGCCGATCCGTGTGATCGGCTATGACGGAGCCGCATACCGGAGTCAGCTGCTGCATAATAGAAAGAAAGCAGTTTCGGCCGCGGTGCAGAAAGAGCCGGAAATGCCTGCCAAAGCTGCGGCAGATACGGACAGACAGCCGGAGGAAAAGGAAAAGTATTATCCGGTCGTCACTCTGGTACTGTATCTGGGCTTTAAGCAGCACTGGAATAAACCGCTTACTTTGTATGATTGCTTTCAGATCCCGGCTGATTTGAAACCCTATGTGAACGATTACCGGATCAACTTATTCGAGATAGCGTGGCTTTCCGATGAGCAGCTGGGAATGTTTTCGAGCGATTTCAAATATCTGGCCGATTACTGTGTCCAGATGAGAAAGCGGAACGATTATGAGAGACCTTCGGAGACGGTTGCTGTTCCGGATATGGACACGATCAGGCATCATGACGAATTATTTAAAATGTTTACTGCGATGACGGGAGATCCCCGTTTTGAGGAAACGGCAAATGAGGTAAGAAAAGAAGGAGGTCCAAGAACCATGTGTGAAGTATTGGATAGAATCGAGGCCCGAGGAGAAGCCCGAGGAAGGGCCATAGGAGAGGCCCAAGGAGAAGCCCGAGGAGAAGCCCGAGGAAGGGCCATAGGAGAGGCCCAAGGAGAGGCCCGAGGCGAGGCCCGAGGAGAAGCCCGAGGAAAGGCATTGGGCTGGGAAAGTGCGTTGCTGGTCTCAATCAAAAACCTTATGAGATCTACCAAATGGACAGCCGATCAGGCGATGGAGGCTCTTGGTATCCCGGCGGCAGAACGGAAGGGACTTAAGGCAAAGCTGTAACTTAAGGGTACAATATAACGGACTTCTATCTGTATCAAAAAATCAATACTACTGTATTGCGGGAAGTGCTTTTTATTTGGCAGTTCCTGCTTTTTTATTCTGATATACCGAAGCATAAAAATGTCATGAACCGTATCCTCCATTTCCGAAATTGGACCGTTAGGGCGGCTCTTCATGCCCCGACTGCCGTGTTTCGGACGTTCTTTTCTGCAATGGATAGCTTCACATACATTTTTCGTCCCCCCTTGCGTAAAATTTCTTTCTTTCATTTTACACGAACAGAAGGAATCCTGCATCAAATCCTGCTATTTTATTGCGTAATATTTTTATCCTTCAAAGCTGTTATAACAGGGAGTATTCCTGCAGAAAAAGGATCTTTTGTGAAGAGAATGGATTTCTGCGAAAATCTGCATGGCAGTCGCCGGTTATATCGATCATCTTTCTTCATTCTTTGTTAGATTGTGCGCGGGTCTTCCAACAGTTCCAGATAATGCGGCGGCACTTCTTTGACGAGCCATAAACCGTTGGTGGACCGGAAGAACGGGCGCCCATCTCTGTACATCGCTCCGCTCCTGATTCTGAACACCACTGGTTTCCCATGGCGGCGACCTACCTCCGCCGCAGTTTCGACATCCCTCGAAATATGGACGTATATTCGTCCCATCGGCAGGATTCCTTTTTCAAGGATGCTCCCGACGCTTTTTTCCGCGGTCCCATGATAAAGGAATTCCGGCGGCTCCATTTCCTGCGGTTCCGGATCAACCTTTACACTGTGTCCGTGATTTGCCCGGATACGGGTTCCGTCGCTGCTGATGGAATATCTCTGCTTTACATCCGTGCGCACGATTTCCTCCAGCACGTCCTTGGTGATGGGGTGGGTTTTCGACACTCCATCGATTAACTCATCTACGACAGCCCAGCCGTGCTCGTCCAGAGTAACGCCTGCGGCCTCAGGATTGTGACGCAGGATATAGCTTATATACTTGCTTAGTTTGACATGCTGCATACATATCCTCCATTTCTTATGTTCAGGCCGCCTGTGTCCGGAATATCAATGCCTGTCCCTGTTACCGGTTATACCATCGTTTAACGAAGAAGTCCAGAGTTTCGGAGCTCACAAGAATCCATATCTTTTGCATGGCGTGCCGCCTGCGGTAAACCAGACCATGCAGGCGATGTGATGCATATTACACATGGCATCGCAGCGGGTTATAACGACAGTACGTTTGATGACCGGAAGGCCGTTCATTCAGTTCCGCTGATCCGACCGAAACTGGTACTGATACCTCTACGTCGGGATAACGTAACGGGTATGCAGAAGGGACAAATTTGGAGAAATCGGCGGTATGCGTCATACTACTACAGGAAACATATGGCGTTAGAAAATGCGGCAAACAGGTACGAAAGGATGGCAGCAGGAGGACCGGCTTGACAAATGGGCAAACGAAACCAACAAGGTGACAGTCGGCTGACCTGGCGGTCACCTTGGAGAGAACCGAAACCATATTAGAATGAACAACAGGAATATAACATAACCGTTCCGAAACAGTGGAAACCGGTTCCGGACAGAAGATATACACCCTCTGCGAATATTACGTTCCCATCCCTGATATTTCGAAAAAACTGTCGTAGAGGAACGTACTCCACGACAGTTTCAAAAGCCATAATCCGCATTTATCGAAGCCTATTTTACAAAAAGAATCATGGTTTGTCAATGCTTTTGTACAAATTACGGGAAAACCCGCGTTGACGCGATGGTTTAAAATGGCCTTACGCGGGAAACAGAGTCTCCGGTGCGCCCGCCATGGGAGGTTTAAGCCGTCAAATGCCGTCAGAAGCCGGAGCAGAAAAGGAGGGTCCATATGTCAAAAAAAGGCGAGAACATTTACCACAGAAAGGATGGGAGATGGGAAGGCCGGCGAATTGCCGGGAAGAAAGAAGGAGGAGGATACCGTTTCCGGTATGCCTATGGGAAAACATACCGCGAG
>CANREH010000175.1 GCA_947629585.1 uncultured Lachnospiraceae bacterium
TTTTCCGCTTCCCTCTGCCGGTTCAGCTTTTTTAAATATTCCCCGGCTTCTTCTGCGTTCTCAAAAGTCTGCACTGTCCCGTCCGCTTCCACATGGTAGTCTTCTTTCCTGCTGTCCCATACTGCATACGGCTCTTCAAAAGCATCAGATGTTTCCGTAACAGTAAAACGCTCCTCTGCTTCCTGCTCCCGCTGTCCGTTTTCTATTCCAGGCTCCTGGGCATTTTGTCCGGAAACGTTCCTTTCCGTTCCCGGCACGTTAGCCTGATCCGGTTTGCCATGCTCCAGCCTTTCCCGCTCTTTTTGCATGGCGGCCTCTGCCTGCCCTCTTTTATACTGCGCATAGGCTTTTTTCCCCTCCGGCGTAAGATACCTGTCTGCCCGGATAAGCTCGCTGATGCGCTTTTCCACCATATCCCAGTTTAAAAGCACCTTTGCATAGGGGCTGCTGATTGCGCCTTTCTCCAGCCGGATTCCCTTTGCGTCATGCCAGTCATAACTTTGGTCAGAGCCGATTAAGGCGGATGTGCTGCCGCCTGTTCCATACTCTTTCTTCAGAAAAGCGGCATTTTCCTTCCGGCCATGCCCTTCCATAAAATACTCATAAATGCGGAAATGTCCATGATAGTAGCCGCTGCCTCCTGTCAGCCGGGCATCTATCTCATCCTGTGTGATGAAAGCTTCCTGCAGGATCTCGGCCTTGTCCGGTACAGGGTACTCCTTTTTCTCTGCGCTTAAATCCGCAATCTCAGAAAGCAGGCGTTCCGGGCTTTTTACATACCGCCACCGGAGCTGCCTTTCCCCGCTGTCAAGCTGCCCTTTTGCCCTGGAAAGCTCCCCTGCCACCGTGTCACGCCCTTTCTGCGTGGATAGCAGTCCACAAAGGCTTGCGATGCTTTCCGGATGGCCATTGCTTCTTATCTTCAGGCTCTCCGGCATTTCCCCGATGCCGTCCCGGAAGAAAAAGAAAATGTCATTGGAAACCCTCTGCCGTTCTACGGCATCAACTAAGAACACTTCCCCTGCGGACATATAAGTGCCGCCTTCCACCATGAAACGGACATGGCTTTCCACCTCCTGCCAGTCCATTTCCATAAACGGCCTTTCTTTGGCAGACATACCATAGCCCGCACGCATCCCCGTCTCATCAAACCATACGGAAACCGGGTTTCCCCCGAAGTCAAAGCCTTTTCCTGTGGTCTGATACTCCTCTTTTAGAAACTCTGCCATTTCCTCCGGCGTTTTCCCCTGCTGGTACTTGGCGTAAATGCGGCTCCTGCTGTTATCCCGTCCGCCTCCTGTACGCAGGATGGCTTCCAGATGCTCCTGCGTCAGAGAGAAGGCAGCGGGCATGGCATACGCTGCCCCTGCCTGCGCTGCCAAGGCAGTGCCGATCTGCTCCTCCAGGCTTGGGAACAGGCTTAACTGCCGGTAAGTTCCTTCCGTTTCCTGCTGTTCCCCGGCAGTTTCCCCTTGATACGAAAAAAGACCGGATAATGTGTTTTCTCCATTATCCGGCTTCTTAAGTTCCCTGTTTTCTGTGATTTCTTCCTCCTTTACAGGCTGTATACCAGTTCCGTCAGGACGATCTCCTCCGCTGCCTGCCGGATACTGTTCATCTTCTGCACCCACAGCATCTGGTTTTCCGCTTTGAGTTTCTCCGTCACGCCTTCCTGCTTCTTCATCTGCCCGGTCAGAAGCTCCATCCTCTGCTCCGCCTGCTCCTGTATCTCCAGACAGTGGGCTTTCAGCTTCCCTTTCAGGAGGAATGCTGTGTAGACTCCGTTCCTGTGTTCTTTCAGATAATGCTTCCTCATCAGCCCGTATTTCCTCAGTGTCCCCTCCGGCTGCTCGTCCATCTGCAGCATCGGTATTTGGTAATCCCCGTTCTTCTCGTACCTGAGTTCCATTGTTTTCTCTCCTTTCCCCGGTTTCTTCTTCCGGTTCCTGCCCCTGTTTTCCGCTTTCTCTCCCAAAAACATGATAACCTGCGGAAGCCGTATTGTCAATACCTTTAACTAAATTTTTAGTATTTTTATTTCCCACTGTGCGTCTCCGCTCCTGTGAGCGGTTATATTCCCGGACCGCATTCCGGATCTCCATGAGGACGGATCTGGAAAGATCAGACACGCTCCCTCCCAGCTGCGAAAGCACATCCATCGTATTAAACTCATGGATATAAGGGAAGCTGATTTCCTCCGCAAGCTCCTCTTCCTCTATCCCGCAGCGTTTCAGGACGGTATAAGCGATACTGTCAGCAAGCGTTTCACGGAGCCTCACTTCCATGTTCAGTCTGTCCAGCTCCTCAAGGAAACTCCCTTCTTTTAAATATTCCATGCCGGCAGCTATCTCCTGGCAGCTCTCCCCTGCAATCCGCCCCGAAATCTCCCTGATCCTGTCTGTGAAGCTTCCTCCTTTCCCGGTTTCCCCATACAGCTCTTCCAGATGTCCCAGCACTGCCTCCTGATGTTCTTCCTTCATCTCCCACAGTTTCAGGGAACGTCTGCTCCATCCGGTCTTATGCACGTCGGAAACATCAAAGACATACCGCAGGCCGTTGTGGCTGCTCCCGCTCTCATCAATTAAGGCTATGCCTTTTGCTCCCCTGTTCACCCAGCAGCCCATAACCCCATTCCATACTTCTATGGAATCACAGGCGGCTGCGTCCGGCCTTTGCGCATAAATAAGCAGCTGTTCCTTAAACGAGTATTTATAAAGCCTGGAAGCGGTTTCCAGATAGCCCCTCCATCTGTCCTCATTCCGTACCACACTGCCTGCGGTTTCCTCTGCCAGTGTGGAAATCATGTCATATTTTCTCATGGTAAAACCTCCATTGAAAAATAGCCGCAGGGCATATGCGCCCTGCAGCCTGTTATCAGTTCCTCATGCCAGTCATGGAAGCCATATTCCTCTGTCAGTTTCTTCCCCTGCTTTTTTCAAACTCCATCCTGATTTTATACTGCTTTCCTTTCCCCGTCTTTCCATCTTTAACATAGGAATACTCCTCAATGCCCTCTGGGATCAGGTACGCATCATAGGTTCCTTTTTTCCCTTTCAATCCTTTTACAAGTGTCTTTTTCCCTGCCAGCATACTTTTTACCTGGCTGTCGGACAGCGCTGCCCCCATCACCCTGCCCACACTCATGCCGCATTTGTTTTGGCAGTATGCTCCGAATTTTCCCGCCACCACCTGGCTGCCGCAGTTCGGGCATTTTCCAAGCACAGTCTGCCTGCCGGTGCCAAACAAGGCCCTCTGCCCGTCGCCGGCTTCATGGCAGGTGCGGACCAGCTCCGATACCATTTTCTCAATATCTGCCATAAATTTTTCCCTGCCCATCTCCCCCTTTGCCACAAGCGCCAGGGCATTTTCCCAGTCTGCGGTAAGCTTCGGGGATTTCACGGCATCGGGGAGAACCGTTATCAGCCTGATGCCATCCTCCGTCGGTATGAGCTGCTTTTTGTCACGCTTCACGAAGCCGTCCCTGACCAGCTTTTCGATAATGTCCGCTCTTGTGGCGGGAGTCCCCAAGCCTTTCCTTTCCACATCATTGCCCATATCCTCCGCCCCGGCACGTTCCATAGCGGATAACAGGCTGTCCTCCGTGAAGTGCTTGGGCGGCTGCGTGAAATGCTCGCTGATCTTTGTCTGTACGTTCTCAAAAATCTGTCCTTCTGACAGTTCCGGCAGCTTCTTCTCCCCATGTTCTTCCTCTGCCTGCTCTACCTTATAAGAACGCCTGAAACCTGCCTCAAAGTCTTTCCAGCCGTTCTTCAGCACCGATTTTCCGGAAACGGCAAAACGGACGCCCTGGCATTCGATCTCCGCTTTCACTGCTTCATACTCATGCTTTTCGCCCGTTGCGCACAGCAGACGGTTTGCCGTAAGGGAAAGTATCCTCATCTCTCCCTCCGGTACAGCGGCAAGGTCCGCCGCTGCGATTTCCATTGTCGGTATGATTGCATGATGGTCTGTCACCTTTCTGCTGTCCATTACCCTCTTAACGTCTGGTTCTGCCCCGGATGATTCTTCAAAAAGGATTGCCTTGTAAACCGCCCCAATCACGCCCCTTGCCGTATTTCCCATATCATCCGATAAATACTGGCTGTCCGTCCGGGGATATGTGACCAGCTTTTTCTCATAAAGGCTCTGTGTATATTCTAATGTCTGCTTTGCGGTAAAACCAAACAGGCGGTTCGCATCCCTCTGTAATGAGGTAAGGTCATAGAGCTTCGGCGGCTGTACGGTTTTCTTCTCCTTTGTGGCGGAAACGACCACGGCGGCTTTGCTTTCACACGCTGCAGCAATGCTTTCCGCCTGCGCCTTATCATTGATCCTCTCCGTTGCCGCCTCCAGCCCGCCCATCAGGATATGCGCCGTGTAATACGGCTCTTTCTTAAAATTCCGGATCGTTTCCTCACGTTCCACAAGCATCGCAAGCGTCGGTGTCTGCACCCTTCCCACTTTCAAAAGTTTTCCATAAAGCACTGTGAAAAGCCTTGTGCCGTTCAGCCCCACAAGCCAGTCCGCCCTCTGCCTGCATAAAGCGGAATGGTAGAGATGGTCATAATCGCTCCCCGGACGCAGGTTCTTAAAACCGTCCCGGATGGCGCTTTCCTCCATAGACGAGATCCAGAGCCGCTTCATCGGCTTACTGCACCCTGCCGCTTCATACACAAGGCGGAAGATAAGCTCCCCCTCCCGCCCTGCGTCTGTTGGATAGTTGGAATAGGTGACTTAGAAAA
>CANREH010000176.1 GCA_947629585.1 uncultured Lachnospiraceae bacterium
GGGTGGTAATCCAGAATCTTCTCAATCTCGTCCAAAGCGTCCTGTGGAATCTTGAAACCGCTTGCCGCAAGGTTATTGTCAAGCTGGGACGTCTTGGAAGCCCCGGTAATGACGCTGCTGATCACCGGCCTCCTTAAATTCCATGCCAGCGCAAGGATTGAAAGGTTCGTGCCGAGATCTTCCGCAACTTTTACCAGTTTCTCCACTTTGTCCAGATTTTCTTCGGTAAGCATATTGTTGATCTGCTTATCCGCCTGATGGGTCGCCCTCGATCCTTCCGGTATCGGCTGTCCTTTCCTGTATTTCCCTGTCAGAAGCCCCTGCGATAACGGTGAAAATGTCACAATGCCGACGCCGTTCTCCTCACAAATGCCCATAATTTCATCCTCTATGTAACGATCCATCATGTTATACTGCGGCTGGATCACAGACAGGGGACGCAGATGCATTTCTTTAATAATGCCGAGCGCCTTAGTGATCTGCACCGGGCTCCACTCGCTCACACCGTAATATAAAATCTTTCCTTTCTCCACCATATCGCTCAGCGTCTGGAGCGTTTCCTCCATCGGCGTCGTCGGGTCAAAACGGTGGCAGAAATACATATCCAGATAATCAAGCCCCATATTTTTTAAGGACTGGTCAAGCTGCTCCACGATATGCTTCCTCGAAAGCCCCCATTCATTCGGTCCCGGCCCCATCGGGAAAAACACCTTGCTGGAAACCACATAAGAGCTTCTTCTGAAATCTCTTAAAATATTTCCGAGAAAGATTTCCGCCTGCCCGCCGCTGTATGCGTCGGCGCAGTCAAAAAAATTGATGCCGTTTTCATAACCCAGTTTCAAACACTCCTTCGCGGTATCCTTGGCGGACGATCCCGCAAGATCGGTCATCCAGCTCCCAAGAGCCACCTCACTGACTTTCAAACCCCATTTCCCAAGATTACGATAATTCATTCCCTGCCCTGCCACAGACAAACGGTATCACAAAGGGGCAGCTCTGCCTATGGCTTATCCTTTCTAAAAATTCTTTGTTTGCCCCAATAACACTAATATAAATTATAAAGGATAAGCCGTTTCTATGCAAGGAATTTATGCAAAATCTCTTTTTTCCACAATCTTTACCGATATCCCTATCCCTGCCAATAACAGAACAATTCCCAAAACCACCGCAAGGAAGGAGCAAAGCGGCATATGCTCCGAAATCCAGGAAAGCGCATTTATCAAAAACTGATAGCTTTCTCTCTTTCCCCGCATGATTTCCTGCAGAATCTGAAGTATATAACTGCCTCCGAATAAAAATACCATTCCCGGAACGATCCGGATAATTCCCATCAGCTGCTGGCTGTTCATTTCCCCAAACGCATACATAAACGTATACTGCACCGCCATCACGAGAAAGACAGCCGCCGTTTCAGCCGCCAGAATCATCAGGAAAATTTTCAGGCTTCCCTTCTTCTGAGCCATCAGGATCGCAACCGTAATCACAGCCGTCAAAAGCAGGGCAAGATACATACTGATTCCATAAAGGAATCTTCCCAGAACGCGCTCCTTTTTCGACGCCGGAAGCATTAAAAGAAAACCATTGTCCGCCGGTTTTCTCATGTAAAACGGCATCGTTGATAAAACCATATGGCCGAACCCTATATATAGAAGCCCAAACATCCAGTCACCATTCGAAAGGGAAACACACAGGCTAAGGGCGGCAAAACCAAGAAACACATACCTCTGCAGCCCAATTATCATCCAGTCTATTTTACAAAAACGAATTATTCTCATCTCCTGTCCCTCCTTTGGATATCCCGAGTATAATGAACCATGATCTGATCGATCTGCGGTTTTTCAAAAACCTGCTTTCCGGATAACAGCCCCGCCTTATCCGAAGGGAGGATTGCCTCAAACCCGAAGGAATTTTCCTCCACGCCAATCAGCTCCCTTCTCAAACTTTCGTCAATTTCCCTCAGATCCCCTTTCACCAGCAGATAATTTTCCAGAATCTCATCTTTGGCATCATAAAAAATCTTTTTCCCGTTATGGATGAAAAAAATATAATCCGCAATCTGCTCCAAATCGCTCAGGATATGCGTGGAAAATAAAACGCTCTTTTCCCCGTCCGCGATATACTCCTGCAGCAGCTTTAAAATATCCATGCGCACGACAGGATCTAACCCATTGGTCGCCTCGTCTAAAATCAGCAGCTTCGTCTTTCTTGCAAATACCGACGCAAACATCAATTTGACCTTCATGCCTCGGGAAAAATCGCCGATTTTTTTATGTTCCGGAAGCTCCCACTCTTCTTCCATACGGTTAAATTCTTCCTCATTAAAATCCGGGTAAAAATCTTTCCAGATAGTTTTCATCTCTTTCATCTTCATCTGCACCGGAAAAAAAGATTCGTCCCCGATATAGCCGATGCTCTTTTTATAAGAAACTGGATCTTTTTCGCAGGCCGTCCCGTCAATCAAAACCTGCCCGGTTTCACTTCTGCACATCCCGGTAATGATATTTAATGTCGTCGTTTTCCCGGAACCGTTCGGCCCCACATAGCCCATAATATATCCTTTCGGCAGGGAAAACCCGATATTCTCCAGAGAAAACCCGTGATAATGCTTGCTGATATTTTCCACTTTCAATAAATCTCTCTCCATGCTTTCCTAAACCGGGCTATAACCCGGCAGCCTCCCTTCTTAAAGTTTTCTATTTTTAAAATTTATCTTCTTCGCTTTCCCATAAATTCTCACAGATTTCCAGCAATTCCTCCTTCGTCATTTTTATCATTCTGGCGGTCTTTACCGCCGTGAAAAGCCCTTCTTCCATGCGCTTTAAATACTGCTCCCGCAAAAGATCATTTTCCCGTGAAAGGACAATCGTTCCCTTCCCCTGCATGGCAGTGATAAAGCCCTCCTGCTCCAAATCATTGTAAGCCCTTGTCGTCGTGATCACGCTGACGCCGATTTCCTTTGCAAGCTGCCGGATCGAGGGAAGCGCTTCCCCTTCTTTCAGCTGCCCGTTTAAAATCTGCTCCTTGATCTGCTCCCTAATCTGCGCATAAATAGGAAGCTCCGACTGGTTCGTTATCAAAATTTTCATGCTTATGTCATGCCAAAGGTATGGTACCAACAAAGATGGAAAAATATCCTTTGGCCGTTTCCTCTCCTTCCCTTTTTAATTTCCCATGGGATTTTTCATAGAAAAGTATATATTGTATATATTTCATTATATACAGTATGAGCAGTTTGTCAACAGGAATTTTCATATTCTGAAAGGGCAGGACAGATAATGATTACAAAGATAAAGCAAAATTTAATAGAATTGCTGTGTGGTTATGGTATAATAAGGAAACAAATCAGGATTTTAGGAGGATGGGTATGATCTATTATGATAAAAATGGAATTGTAATTCGAGATTTACAGCAGAGCGATGCTCAAATTATTACAGAGGAAGAAATCGCGCAGGGCTGGGATGCGACAATAGACAAATACGAAATGCGGCTGAGACACCAGGCCGAGGGCAAATCAATCTCATTGGTTGCCGAATGGAATGGTAACATTGCCGGATATATTAATGTTTATCCTGATTCCAAGTGGGGCGCATATGCAAATCAAGGCTATGCAGAAATCGTTGACTTCGGCGTTCTGGAGAAATACAGGCGCAGAGGAATTGGCAGCAAGCTCATGGATCTTGCGGAACAGATCGCATTCTCCTGTTCGGACGTGGTATACCTCGGAGTGGGACTGCACAGCGGATACGGAAGCGCGCAGAGAATGTATGTCAAGCGGGGATACATTCCGGACGGGAGCGGCGTCTGGTATAAAGATCAGATCTGTGAGCCGTATCGTGATTGCTGTAATGACGATGATCTTGTATTGTATTTATCGAAACATATAAAGTAAATTTCAATTTATCTAATTCCTTATCAACGAGAATTGTAATTATGCACTCACATATCAAAAATGCTTAGCTGTGTTTCTTTTAATGAACTAACTTTTCTGATAGTAATTTTGTCATCTTCTTGGACTTGACCACATAGAAGCGGTGACGATGGATCATATTTGGCAGCATTTGTTTCTACACTTTTTGAACTATAATTTGCATAACAATATGCACATCCATTTTTACATGTATTATAAGTACCTATTTCAACACTTTCAACACATCCGCATTCTATACGCTGATTTTTGTCTTTGCCAACATTGAGTTTACATCCAATAATTTTTTCAATTAATTCTCTATCTATGCAGCAATTATGTACTATACCACATTCATCCAAATCTATTTTTTCTGCGCAGCTTCCAATCTTAATATTATTATCAGCTGCTATCCTGCTTAATTCCTGAGCGAATTCTCTCAGCTCATCATCATTTAATTCATAGCTTGATAACCCCTCCATATTTTTTTTATTTTTGGGATATCCATCAACAAAACTAATCACGCATTTTTCCGTGTATCCGCTGAAAGCCTCTGCAATACTTTTAAATGCTTTCAAATGATATTCTTTTGTATATCTATCAGAAAAAAATATAGGATCATATCTCCA
>CANREH010000177.1 GCA_947629585.1 uncultured Lachnospiraceae bacterium
GACAAATCCTTTCCTTCAAACGGATGGATTCCTCCCTTCTGAAATGTTGCCGCCATATTCTACCCCTCTTTCTTATAATTAGTTTCAAAATGCAAAGTTGAAGCGCACTCCAACCCTGAACTTTTTACATACTGTTTCATTATAACACAAAGTTCTACAAATGTTAATCTGTTTTTTCAAATTTTTGTGAAAAATTGGTAACAGTTCAGCCAACAGACGGATTCAGAGGAAAATTGTGCTCGCACAAATTTTCCTCTGGGTTCGGCTGTTGAGGGAGCGCCATAATAGAAGCGCCTGATGGCGCGCAGGTAACAGATTTCCTTTGGAAATCTATTACAAGACATGAGCAATCCGCCTGCGTCAGCAGGCTTTGAAGCACGAAGTGCGGGATTGCGAATGGCGCAGGCTGAACTGTTACAGGAAAATTATAAATACTCTGTTATTCTAAAATCTTCTATCCCGGAATACCGTATTTTTTTCCATTCTTTTTTCTATCTTTTTTTCTTTTCTCCCCATTTCCGTTTTTTCCACACGATACATCAGAAACCCGATCGCAAATGCCCCGATATCCAGAAACATGGCAAACGCAAGGGAAAGCTTTGCCTTCCCGGAATAAGGGAAATGCTCTTTCCGAAACAGCAGATTATACGCCTTTTCACTGTCACTGGTATCTAAGAAGGATTTTCTGTACTCATAGGCGCTTTCCTTAAGAGACTGGTATTTTTCCTGATAGGTTACGGCTTCTTCCTGCTCCTGTTCCCGTGCTTCTTCTTTTGCGACGCCAAAATATTCTTCTAACTGCCCTTCCTTTGCGTCCCCACAGTATAAGTTTACCGGATGGTCAAAAACAAGCGCGGTAAATTCCGTCAGCTGGACCTTTTTCTTATCCGTCCATTCTTCCGGCGTAATCGTAATCACTTCACCGGTCTCTGCGGCAACAGAGGAACCTGTGGAAACGGCGGCCCCTGTCAAAAGCTTTCCATTAAAAAGAGTCTCTGCCGGACTTGTTTCCTCCGTTCCGGCATCGATATTATAATTAACGCCCACAAGCTCCTTTAAGGACTGGATTCTGGAATCAAACCCTACCGCAATCACATAATGCTCCAGATTGTCCATCAGCTCCGTTACTTCCCTTAAATCAACCTTAACCTCTCCTTCTTCCGTCTCTTCCCCTTTTAACATAATCCCCTGCATTTCCAGCATCTGGTCGCGCGCGCGTTCCAGTTCTTCCATCTCTGTCGTTTTCGATCCAAAGGCAGACACAATTTCCGCAAACGACAGGCTGTTTTCCCCGTAACTGTTATTGATAAAATCCCGCACGCTGCCTTCCAAATCCGATACTGCCGCAGTTAATGCCGCCACATTGCTCTCCGCCCCCGCCTTCAGCTCTTTGGTCGAATTTTTCGCATACCCGCCGGTTGGGAACTCCCGGATGCGTCCCCGGAGCGTTTCCAGCCCATTCTCAATCTTAACGCAGTTATCCGTAAGCCCTTTCATTTCCTCCAGCGACGGCACTTCTTTTCCTCTCTTCACCCATTTAAGCCAGCGGTTATATTTTTTCAGTGCATCCGAATATTGCTGATAGTACATGCAGTAATCTATGTAATAGGAATTATTCAAGTCATTGATTTTTCTCTGCATCCTCTCCAAAAACCGGGATTCCAGCAGCTCCGGATTTTTCACCAGCATTTTCTTATAATCCCTTTCCACATAAGCAAGCGTTACCTGGCGGATCACAAACCTGCCCACCTTTTTCTTTTTCACACCGCTCTTTCCATGCAGTTCAATTAAGCTGTCCTGCCTTCCGATTTCCATCAGTTCCCCTACGGTATTGGCATATTTCCCGGCGCGGGACTGCACCGAACGGCGGATAATCTCCTCGCCGTCCTGCTCTAATTCCTCTACAATTTTAAACCGCAGCGTCCGGATATACTCCTCATTATCCCCTTCCATCTCCGTCACGGACGATTTCATAAACTGCTCCATGCGGATATTGGCATTGACCGCAAAATCATTCGCATACATATTATTGACAATGGAAATGTAAGAAAACACAATGGATACCGCAAGGGAAAACAGTAAAATCGCCGTAACCACGAACCCTTCCGCAAAATACTTAACTCCCGTTCCCCGCTTCCCGTCCTGCTTCTCTATATCATATTTCTTAAGGATAGATTCCATGATAGGGAAATACTTTAAAACCCCGGTTAACAGCGCCGTCTGGATTGCAAGGGACGCTAACATCGCGACCAGTGCGGCATGACGATCCAGCGCAAAGACCGTATTTCGAAATCCCTGGTATGTCGTGTACCAGGACAGAAGGGACATGATAATGGACGCATAGCGGAATAATGCCATAATCTTATTCTTTTTCTTCAAGCGCTTTCCCTCCTTTTTCCTTTCTTCTCCATGTAACAGGTACGATTTCCCTTCCTTCCGGCGTGCTGCCTGGTTCGCGGTTTTCCCCCGTTATTGCA
The DNA here is from genome assembly GCA_947629585.1 of uncultured Lachnospiraceae bacterium. Classification (GTDB taxonomy): domain Bacteria; phylum Bacillota; class Clostridia; order Lachnospirales; family Lachnospiraceae; genus MGBC100174. The sequence continues at coordinate 2,478 of CANREH010000177.1, forward strand.
GGCACGGCCAGTAAATACGGCACTTCCTCTTTTTTCTTCGCCCTGATCTTCCGTTTCTTTTTCTTCTGTTGCTTCTCTGTTTCCTCTCTGGAATTATCTTCCAGCAGAGCTTCACCTAACATCTCAATATAGCTGAATACAAACCGGAACGGCGCTGTAAAAGAGTTAATCAGGCTGCCCGACAGCTCATATACCTGCTGCTCCATCAGCCCGGCAATCCTGTCGCTGTCTTCATTTCTTCTTAACAGGATCGTATGAATCACCGCAAACAGGACTGAATACCAGACCAGAAGCAGCACCGGAAGGGCAAAATACCGGAACATAGAAACGAATATGTCCATTCCTTGATTCTCCTCAAAGGAAATTTTTCCCATCAGATACCATGAAATCAACGTAAGCAGTACCGAAAAAAAGCCACTTAAGCTATGCGCCATATAATATTTTTTCTTATCCTTAGCTGCCAGCGTGTCCACCTCGTTCCATGTGCGCATTAAAAATACGCCCAGCTCATACAGGGAAAACAGTACCAGCAAAACCAACAGCAGCGCAGCGATTAAGATGCCTGCGACCCGCAGAAATTTCTTCGTGACATCGCCCTGCTCCAGAATACTGCCCGCACTGCCTGTCCATTTTACAAAAACGGCAAGCGTCCCGATCAAAAACAACAGGCAGATAATGATATAAAGAAACCAGATGCTGCTGTGATCCGAGCTTAATTCCCGCCTGCAGCCTGCCCAAAACCTGGTATCCCTGATCCTGACGGTACAAAGATAGTGGTACCCTTTCACCATCAGCGTAAAAAGCGCAATAAACACAAGGCACATCATAATTAACAAAAAGAACTGCGCCACCTGTTTCATATTGCTTCTGAGCGGCGCCACCCCAAGCAGGCACAAAAAGATTGCGGTCCATGCCGCAGGCGTAAACCCGTTTTCCTTTTTCCGGCAGTGGTTAACAAGAATCAGCAGCGCAAGCAGACAGGATGCCGCCAGTACCGCTTCGATCCCGCTGGCTTCCGAAAACAGGCGCACCTGCCTTTTGGCTCCATGAAGCCCCGCCAGAAAGACAAACAGGCGGAACGCATGGATTACAGATAAAACCACAATGAGCTGCGCCAGAAAACTATCCTTCTGCACAGCTTTTATCCCTGCTTCCAGCCCTTTTTTTCCCTGTTCCTTACACCGCAGGAAAACGATAGCCGCCAGGAATATCAGAAGCACTGGCAAAAACCTTCCCATAATGGAAACAAACCCTTTTCCATTTTCCGCCATACGCTCCACATCGCTTATGTTTCCCGTCTCCAGCCAACTCCAGAAATCTACGATATATCTCCACATTGGGACGAAAGCTGCAAAGATCATCACTTCCGACCAATATAACAGCACAGCCCCCTCTGTCTTATCACTTTTTAAAACCACCGCCGTGACAAGAATAAAGATTACAAAGACAGCAAAATCCAGACAATATTGCTGCGGAGCCTGTTCCAACTGTTTGCATAAGGCAAACAACGGTATATCCGGAAGTAATATCGCCAGATAACGCAGAATACAGACAAGCGCTGATACTATGAATAAAATTTTATTTCTGCTTTCCCGATTTTCCGACATCATTTTCTCCTTCCTTAGCAGTTTATTTTTCTGTTACCATCCTACGGAATCTTTTTTGCAAATTTTAGTCAAAATTCTTAATTTTTTCTTAACTTTTTTCCTGATATAGGAAAATAACTGGAAATGCCGCTGAATCAACGGTTTGAAAGAATGCTGTTAAAATTACGATACCTTATGATCAGGTATTATCCCTTATAAATTTGTTGTAGATTTGTTGTAAATCCTGCCGTCTATTAATCCAATATAGGCATCTTCCAATCTTGGATCGGCAATCATTCCTTCATTTTCTGCATTTGACTCTGTCATATATCTAATAGTACAGTTGTTACTAAATATCCTTCTTGAA
>CANREH010000178.1 GCA_947629585.1 uncultured Lachnospiraceae bacterium
TTTTACACTGAGGTATTTTTTTTTCAACCTTCTTTCCTGGAATTCCCTATACTTGAATTATACAGGAAGCTCCTTATCAAAATAAAGTATATCACAATTTATCTGCTCATTCCACAATTTTATGGCATACAGCAGAACAAATGAACACAGCATTCGCCAAATTGACAAGCAATCTTGTCAGCTTGGCTCATTGCTCTCTTAAACAAAAGGGGCTATCGCACTAAGGAACACAGGCACAAGATATAATATCATTTGATTGGAAAGAAATATCATATCTTGTTGTTTGGTTCTTATTGCGACAGCCCCTTTCCTTTCTTAATATATATTGTTTTAAAAAAACAGATAAACACCTACTTATTTTTCTCTTTTAAATGTATATCTACTAATTCAGCAATCTTTGAAATGCTAATAAAATCCGAAACATTTCTTCCAGCCGGATTTTATAGGTATGCTGCTTTATTTTCCGGAATCCGTTTGCGGCTATTGCTTCCCTTTCCGCATCATGGGAAAGATAGTAGTCCGCCTTTTGAAGCAGATCCTCTTTTCCTTCAAAAATAACAAGATCCTTCCCGTTTTCAAAATGCCTGAGCAAATCCTCCCGGTAGCTTGTCATACAGAAACCGCCGCAGGCCAAGATATCCCATACCCGGAGCGGCGTCCCGTCGATAATATTGGGAATTGTAAAGTTTAAATTGATTTTACTGTCTTTAAAAATATGAGGCATTTCCTCCCAGTAATCAGCCTTCCCCCTGTTTTTCACAAGGGGAAGGCTCTTAGTATTTCCCGTCGTATATAAATTTACCTCATGAGAAAGAGACAGTGCGTTTAAAGACAGCTCCCGTTCCATATTTGCCGCTTTAAACCCAAGCACCGTAGAGGAAAAAATTAAATTCAAATCTGCAAAGGATTCTTCCTGTTTTTTTAACTCAAACTGATCGGAAATTCCCAGCAGAAATTCCTCGGTCAGCATTTCCGTGAGCAGGTTCCCGCCGGAAACCTTTAACTGCGCCCACAACGACGCCTCTAAATATCCTCTCTGGTACTCTGTCAAATGGCTTTCAACTGCATCATAACGGTTTCTTTCATATAAATTCCCGACAAAAGAAATCTCCCCACAAAACCGATTTTCCCTTTGTTCCAGCGTCTTCCCAACTCTATCCAAAGAAACAGCAAGAGGAAGGTAAAAAATATGTTTTACACCCATAGAACGGAATTTTTTCACATCCGCCATGTCAAAGGTAAAAATATAGTTGTGTTCATGGAAAACCGATCGGTTATACATGCTGATAAGCATACTGTCGCAGTTCCAGCAGACATAGGGAATCTTATTTTTTTCACAGACATTGGAAATTACTGTAAAATAATTAAAAGAAAATACCATATCATAATTCCCGTCCGCCAGCATTTCCTGCATCAGCGCAGAAAATTCCGGATCACAGTCATAATCTGCGATATCATATAAAAAAGATTCTGCCTCATGTCCTGCCGCTGTCATAGCGTCAATCAAATCTCTGTATGGATAAGCCCTCCAGCGGTATACCAGTATCTTCATCTTTGACAAATTTCCTTCCTAATGCTTTTTTACAGACAGGGCACGCATGGCGTTTAAAATCGCAATTACGGAAACCCCGACATCCGCAAAAACGGCTTCCCACATATTCGCCATGCCGAAAGCACCAAGCAGCAGCACAAGCAGCTTTACCCCCAGGGCGAAGACAATGTTCTGCTTTACAATCCGAAGCGTCTTTTTCGCAATTTCTACCACATAAGAAATCTTGGAAGTATCATCGTCCATCAGCACGATATCCGCCGCTTCAATGGCGGCGTCGCTTCCCATGCTTCCCATCGCAATGCCGATATCCGCACGTGAAAGCACCGGGGCATCATTGATGCCGTCCCCGACAAAAGCAAGCTTTTCTTTTTCTCCGGAATGGTCCAGCAATTCCTCCACTTTTGACACTTTATCCTGCGGCAGAAGCTCCGTATAAACAAGATCTATGCCAAGCTTTTCTGCAACGGCTTCCCCGATTTCTTTCCGGTCGCCCGTCAGCATTACCGTCTTTGCAACCCCGATTTTTTTCAGATCCCGGATTGCACGCTCCGCTTCCGGCTTAATAGTATCGGAAATGACAATGCTTCCCAAAAATTCTCCCTGCCTGGCAAGATAAACAATAGTACCCACGGTCTGCGTTTCCTGACAGGCAATGTTCTGCTCCTTCATCAGTTTTGCATTTCCTGCATAGACGGTTTTTCCGTCAATCACAGCCATAATGCCGCGTCCGGTCAGGTTTTTCGTTGTTTCTACTTTAGTAGAATCCACTTTTTTTCCATAGGCATCGCAGATGGACTTTGCAATCGGGTGATCGGAATATCCTTCCACCAATGCCGCAAGCTCCAGCAAATCTTCTTTGGAACCGGAAACCGCATTGACCTCGGAAACCTTAAATTCCCCTTTGGTAAGCGTCCCGGTCTTATCAAAAACAATGGTTTTCATATCCGCCAGGGCTTCCAAGTAATTACTGCCTTTCACAAGCACCCCATACTTAGATGCTGCCCCAATGCCGCCGAAAAAGCTCAGCGGCACGGAAATCACCAGCGCGCACGGGCAGGAAATAACAAGGAAAATGCAGGCGCGCCCTATCCACTTTCCCCAGGGCTCTGCCAGGAATAACGGCGGAATCACTGCAAGCGCCAGGGCAGCGAATACCACAATCGGCGTATAATATCTGGCAAACTTGGTAATGAAATTTTCCGTCTTTGCCTTCCGGGAACTTGCGTTTTCCACCAGCTCCAAAATCTTTGACACCGTGGAATCGTCAAACTCCTTCGTTACCTGCACACGCAGCAGGCCGTCGCCGTTGACGCATCCGCTGATAATTTCCGAACCGGCAGAAACCTTTCTTGGCACAGATTCCCCGGTCAATGCAGAAGTATCTACCATAGACTCCCCGGAGACTACAAGCCCGTCTAACGGGATTCTTTCCCCCGCTTTCACGACGATCATATCCCCAACGGAAACATCATCCGGATCGACCTGCTTTAATTTCCCGTCTTCCTCTATATTGGCATACTCCGGGCAGATATCCATCATAGCGGAAATGGACTGCCGGGAACGGTTTACCGCATAATTCTGGAACAGCTCCCCGACCTGGTAAAATAACATGACTGCGACCGCTTCCGAATATTCCCCGATACAGAAAGCCGCAATGCTCGCAACTACCATCAGGAAATTTTCATCAAAAATCTGCCCGTTCTTAATATTCCTTACCGCCTTATAAACAACATCCCATCCTATCAATGCGTAAGGGACAAAAAAAGCGCAGAGAGATACCGGAAATCGGTTAAACGCAGGGATCAGCCCTCCCTCCGTGATTACAAGCAATATCCCGTAAATAAGAAAAGTCACAAGGATACGCCCAAGCATCTGTTTCTGTTTTTCCGTCAATGTCTTTCCCATAAATGATCCCATCCTTCCAGCCCGCACCAAAGCTATTTCTACAATACTACCTTACAGTCCGGCTCTACTCTCCTGCATACGTCCACGACTTTTTTCATAATATCATCAAAGATATCGTCTGCTGCCGTAATTGTCATCTTCTGCGTCATAAAGCTGACCGTTGCATCCTCCACGCCGTCAATCCTCTTAATGCTTTCCTCCATCTTGGCAGCGCAGTTAGCGCAGTCTAAATCAATTAATTTAAATTTCTTTTTCATAGTCATTCTCCTTTTCTTTTTAAACTTATAAGCCCATAAAATACAAACCTTCTGCTTTCTGCACTTATCTCATTCACAGACATGCTCCATGCCCTGATCGATAATCGTCCTCACATGGCCATCCGACAGGGCATAGATGACCGACTTTCCTTCTCTTCTGCTGCTAATCAGGTGCGCCTGCTTTAAAATCCGCAGTTGGTGCGATATCGCCGACTGGTTCATGCCCAGAAGCTGCGCAATGTCACAGACACACATCTCGGATTCAAATAAAAGATATAGAATCTTAATCCTTGTAGAATCCCCAAATACTTTAAAAATCTCTGCAAGATCACAAAGCACATCCTCATCCGGCATCTTTTCCTGCACAGCCTTCACAATATCTTCATGCACCTGATAAAATTCACAGACCTCTATCTGCTTTTTTCCTTCCATAATTCCTCCTTTCATATGAATAATTGTTCATATGTTTATGATATCATATTCTGTTACGGATTGCAAGAAAAATTTTCGAAATACTGCAATAAAAAATGCTCAAATTTTTTTGATTTCTTTGATAGTAATTTCTCCACAGTAAATATGTTTTTTCTCTCTGTTTGGGGATTATAAGAAGAACACAAAAGGGAGATGGCTATAGGGTAAACGCATGATTTTAGGAATTCCATTTTGTCATGGTTTATGCTATTGTATTATCAGAAAGTGATGACAA
>CANREH010000179.1 GCA_947629585.1 uncultured Lachnospiraceae bacterium
CATAAGCGAGATTTTAGCCGCTTTAGCGGCGAAACAGGCTGCAAAGCAGCCAAATCGAGCTGATGGCTGAACTGTTATTCATTTTCCTCCATCCTGGCTATCCGGCAGTGATCCATCAGCTTTACGCATCCAGACACATCCGTCTTTTTCTGGAATAATTTTTCCAGGGCGGACACAACATCTTCCGCACTGTAACCGACGATTTTCGAGGCGGCTGTGGACACGCGCTCATTGGCGGCAATGGAGCCGGCAGCATCCGTCACCATCTTAGACTGGATATTGGTCGTCTGCCCCCGAAAACAGCTTACCGTGGAAATTCCGTCAAAGGCGGCGTTATAGTGCTTTTCGTCGGCGCAGAAGGACAAAAATTTCAGCGCCTCCTCCAACTGGCTGCTGTTTTTATTCACCATCATCATATTCAGGTTGCCGCCCTCATACGTGCCCTTATCTACCGTATTCATAAAGACAGGCATCAGCGCAAAGTCCTCCACGGAATATCGGTTTCCTTCCTCAAAATCCGTATAAAACCAGGTATCCCAGATAAAGGTCATGACTGCCTTTCCTGAACCCATCACGGGGCTGATATCCGACCAGCCGTTTTTCCTGTAATCTTCCCCGAACCAGCCGCGATCGGCGGCGTCTGCGATCCACTGCACCATATCCGTTACCTCCGGGATATCCGCATACGTAATTTCGTTTTTATTTAACTGTTCCAGCAGGGACGGGTGATCCGCAAAGATCGGATCTAATCCAAACTGCACCATCCAGGAACAGCCGTTTCCCGGCCAGCAGATCGGGACATACCCGGTATCGACAAGCACCTGGCACAAAACGTCAAACTCCGCCTGCGTCGCAGCCGCCTTTAACCCCAGGCTGTCCAGTATGGTCTTATTATAGTAGCACCCCGAAACAGAGCTTTCCCAGAACGGCAGCCCCAGTAAATTCCCATCCTTGTCCTCACAGTAGGCGCGGGCGCTCTTGGTCAGATCCGAAACCCACGCTTCCTCATTCAGGTAATAAAAATGGCTGGGAACATCGAACTGGTTCAAATCCGCATTATGGAAATGCAGGAAAATATCCGGGACATCCCCTGCGGCAAACTTCTCAGCAGCCTTGATTTCAAATTCGGAATCCTGATAGGAGATTATCTTAAGGCGGTTCCCTGTCTCTTTTTCATACTGCCGGAAAATACTGTCCATATAGCTTTTTTCCAGATCGCTCTCCTTGCCCATCAGGGTCAGCGTCACCCCTCCCTGGGAAGAGCCGCTGCAGGATGTCAGAAAAACCGCCAGAAAAAGCAGCGTCATCAAAAAAAACTTTGTCTTCATCCTTTTTCCTCCTTCAGCCTGGCAATGACTTCCTTTACCATATCCATATTAATAGGCTTTGCAACATGGGCATCCATCCCGGCAGCCAGGGCATCCCGCACATCTTCCGCAAACGTATTGGCTGTCATGGCTATAATCGGTATGGTCCCCGCGTCAGGATGGCTGCTGCTGCGGATCGCAGCGGTAGCCTCATATCCGTTCATCACCGGCATCTGCACATCCATGAGAATCATGTCATAATATCCTTTCTCTGACTGCTCAAACAGTTCCAACGCCTCTTTTCCGTTGGACGCCAATTCGCAGTCCGCGCCCTCCATTTTTAACATTTCTTTTAAAATTTCCGCATTCAGGTCAATGTCCTCCGCCACCAGGAAAAGCATTCCTTCCATCACCGCGCTTCCGGCAGGTTTCTCCGGCTCCTTCTGCACTTTTTCTGCTTCCTCCTGCTCCGGCAGGGAAAAGGAAAGCTCTACGGTAAACGTGCTGCCAAGCCCTGTCTGGCTTTCCACCCTGATAATACCGCCCATGAGATCCACCAGATTTTTTGTAATTGCCATTCCCAGGCCCGTCCCCTGTATTTTATTGGTAACAGAGCTTACCTCCCGGCTGAACGGCATAAAAATCTGTTTCTGGAATTCTTTGCTCATCCCAATGCCGTTGTCCTTTACAATAAAGCGCAGCTTGGCATACTGCTGCGTTCTGGAAAGCTCGCAGACCGAAAATGCAATCTTCCCCTCTTCCGGCGTATATTTCACCGCATTGGACAACAGGTTAATCAAAATCTGGTTTAACCGCAGCTTGTCCCCAATCAGGTATTCCGGCAGCGTCCCCTGCACCTGAACAGTAAATTCCTGCCCCTTTGCCTTTGCCTGCGGCGCCAGGATAATGTTAAGCTCCTCCAAAAGCTCCGGCAGGCTGAAGCGATCCACATTTAACGAGGTCTTCCCGCTCTCAATTTTGCTCATATCCAGCACGTCATTAATAAGGCTTAACAGATGATGGCTTGACGCCGTTATTTTCCCGGTGTACTCCCGCACTTTATCAGCATTGCCTGCGTCCCTTTCCAGCAGCACCGAAAATCCCACAATCGCGTTCAGCGGGGTACGGATATCATGGGACATATTGGAAAGGAAATTACTCTTCGCCTCATTTGCGCTCCTTGCCGCCGTCAGCGCCTCCTGCATCTGCTGGTTCATCTGCTTCTCCTGCGTGCGGTCTGAAAAGACAATGATATATTTCCTGACCTCCTGAATGCTCATATGGTACACGGTCATTCTGTACCAGCGGCGTTCCCCTGTCTTCTGGTGTATGTATTCACATTCCCAGTGCTGATTGCCGCCCAGTGGAATAGCGGCAAGCTCCTCTTTCGGAACTACGGTATTAAAATTAACGGCGCATTTTTCCATCACCCGGACATTGTTCCTGACCTCTTCTTCTTTAATGCCCAAAAGCCTGTCTATATTCGGGCTTACATAATCCACATGATCCTTCCCGATATCCAGCATTAAAAAGATATCATCCACGCTGTTCGAGAGCACATCAAACATCCGCTCCCGGTACTGAAGCTCCATCTGGCTTTTCCGCGACTGCCTGTAACTGCGCCCGATTAACAGCGCAACCACTGTCACGCCGATCAGGAAAAAGATAATGACCAGGACCCTCATTGTGCTCCTCTGGACAGAGAGGAACCCGGCGCTGACTACATTCTGCGGCACCACGCTCAACAGGACATAATCCTGATAGCCGACCGGCTGGTATAAAATACAGTATTCAATTTCCCCAATCCTGCACCGGAACAGTCCCGGCGTTTTCCTCTCCCAGTGGCGCTTCACCTGCGCAAGCTTCTCTTCACTTAAATCAGAAGCCGCTTCCAGATAGACCAGGTAATTGTCAAAAACATTCCCCCCTGCCATTGTGGAAAGCAGCACGTCTCCGTCATCATGGATCACAAAACATTTTGCCTGCCCGGAAAAAGCATTGACATCCAAAGAGCTTGCCAGATCCGCATTGGTATAGCTGACAGCAATGCTGTCAAATACAAAACCGTCATACTGTCCCTGCGGCACAGAAACGGCAAAGACCGTAATATCCTCCCCGGAAGGCGACGTCTGCCCTGTCATCACAGGCTCATGATCCTGCGCAAGACTGTCTCCCAGCTCCATCTTCCCTTCCGAACCGTCCAGTGTCCGGTAATCCCCGTTTCCGGAAAAAAAGTAAAACTCGGAAAAGCCCCAGTAATCCTGTTTCTTTGTGATAAAATCAGCAAATTCCTTCTCTTTTCCTTCCCCCGCCAGGGCAAAATAATCTTCCCAGTTATCCAAAAGCCCCCAGTTCCTTTTCACAAAAGCGCCAAAGGAACGGTTTACCTGTCCATAGATCTCTCCCAGATGATCCGTGCTGTCCTCATAAATCCGCGCAGAAATAAAGTCAACATAACCTCTCCCTATCATAATGACCGCAGCCGCAACTATACAGATCACAAATGACGGCAATAAGCCAAACCATTTCTTCATCCAAAATCTCCCCGTTCTTCACTCCCAGCCTGTTTCTCCTGCAAAACATGGGCCTATTTTACCACATAGAAGTCAGGAAATCAAGAAGCCTGACGGAAGTGACAGGACGGACGCAGGAAGCGGAAACCGAACTGACCGGGGAAGAAAAGACACAGCAGGAGAAAGAACGCATACGTTTGGAGAAAAAACGGGCGTGCAGCCGCAGGTATATGGCAAGGAAACGTGAGGAAATACGCAGGGAACGGGCAAGGCAGATGATGATTGCAGAGAATAAGGGAAGATTAAGTAAAATTTAATGGAATTGTGTGTGCGGTTGTGGTAAAATATCAGCGTTGAACAATGAAACAAACGGGAATTTACCGAGGTGAAAGTTAGTGATTTTCAAAGAAACAAAGTTTGAATTAAAAGATGGCAGGGAGGCATTGCTTCGGAGTCCTTGCGAAGATGATGCGGAAGAAATGCTCCAATTCATCATCAAAGCGTCTGCCGAGACAGATTATTTGATGAAGTATCCGGAGGAGTTTGCAAATTTTACC
>CANREH010000180.1 GCA_947629585.1 uncultured Lachnospiraceae bacterium
CTGACCGTATGCCCCTCTGCCTGCCCCTTTCACACTCGGCTGGTAAAAAATATATTTTATACGATCTCAGATAAGAATAAAACTCTTGTCCAAAAAATCAGCTATATGTCTCAACGTTCCACAAGGGAAAAACTGCTGTCCTACCTTTCCGACGAAGCGAAACGGCAAAACAGCAGTTCCTTCTCTATTCCATTTAATCGACAACAGCTTGCGGATTTTCTTTCAGTAGATCGGAGCGCTATGTCCAATGAGCTATGCAGGCTGCGGGACGAAGGGATGTTGGATTTTCATAAAAATGAATTCAGCTTATCTTCTCTATCTTAAATTCATTTACCTGGGCAGGGGAAGTTTCCATTACCGTTCCGTCATAATATACCCTGATGTGGTCGCCGACGGAGAAATTATCTGTTGTATTAATGCCAAGCCCGACGGAAACGAGATCGGAGGAAGAAAGGATCGGCTCTCCCTCGTCTACCTTTACGACGGCGGTAAGCTTATTTTCTGACATCTCCTGTATCGTTCCGGTAAAAGAGTAATTTACATTAGACATATCATCGGATAACGGAGCCTGATCCGCCGGGATATCAATATTTGCATTAGTATCAATGTCAATGTTTACATTAGTATCAGTGTCACCGTCAGCCTGGCTGTCGGTATCCGGCATGATAACGTTTCCCTTCTTTATAATAAGGTTATTATCCAGGGATAAGACCGTGTTCTCTATCAGGATATCGCTGTTTTTGGCATTTACAATGACTTTTTTCTTCCCATAATCGCCTTCCGGTATGGTAAAAGCTCTCTTTTTTGCCGTTTTAATGGTAATGCTTTTTATCTGGGAAGAATTTAATGCCGCCATAAGCTGTTTCTGATTGGAAACAACGCCGTTTTTATTGAGGATCAGGATTTTCTTTGTTTCTTTCCCATCCTTTGTCTTTGCCGTGACCGTCACCCATCCCGTTTTCTTTGCTTTGAATTTTAAGGTCGATGATTTCTTTAAGATCTTTACTTTTTTCGATGGAGTGACTTTCCAGGTAACTTTTTCTTTGGCGTTGTTTTTCCAGGTATAAGTTTTTCCAATGAGCATGGCGTTTTCTGTTTCTGAAAGCATTGAAGAAGCTGGCGTTGTTATGCCTGTGGTCATCAATTCATTTCCTCCGATATCGAGATCTGCTCCAAGTCCTCTCTCTTCTTCTATAGCGGCATCTTCTGCGATGAACATGTCCATACTGGTAATTTCTACCTTATCCCCATATTTTTCCAGTAAAATATTGCTGATTTCCTCATAATATTCATAGGAAATATCAACCGTTACATGGTTTTTCATTGGCGTAAATTTTCCGTCTGCGCCAAGCATCACGGAATCATAGCCGGTAACGCCGGTACCCCAGTTGAGAAGATTTTTTTCCGTCAAAAATTGGTCGATTTCTTCCTGAACGGCACGGAGCTCCTTGTAGGAGTAATTACAGGAGGTAAATGCCACATGGCGCTGATCTTCCAAAAGAGAAAGAATTTTCTGTTCCTCCTCCGGTGTGTCATTTAACAGGCCAACCACAAAAGTCCACGATTCTGAATCCGCTGCTTTCTCCTCCATAGGCTCAGCCTTGTCCTCTCCGACCCAAGTAGAAACGGAAGAATTTTCCACAGTTTCGACAGCATGGGAAGTAATCATGTCTGCATAGTTATAATTATAAACAGCAGGTAAGGCTTCTTCAACTTCAGCAGGTAAGGCTTCTTCAACTTTAGTAGGAAATTCTTCTGAAGAAACATTTTCTGACGGGCCATAAGGGTCATAAGAGTCATGGGCAGAAGAGGAAGCCTCCGTCATAGTATCTTCATAGTAATACATGAACACATCCCCGACGTTGTCAGGGTAATGAGCATAGCCGTCTTCGCACCAATAATCATATAAAGCAATGATATCGGTAAACGTCTCCTGAGCGTAGATGCTGCTTCCTGCCGCCGGATTACCCGGAAATACCTGGATGGCAAGCCCCGCTACCGCAAAGGTAAAGAGCTTTTTTAGAAATTCTTTTTTATGTTTCATAAGCAATTCCTCCTTGAATTTTGAACTATTTTTAAACCGGTTCTATCAATAACTCGGTTTTCAACAGAAAAAAGCCACAAATAATGTTAAATTCCTTTATATATTATCAATTTAGTTTTTATAAAGGTTTCCTCTTATTAATGATCTTTTTGCTTTTTTATTTTTTTATTCTTTTTATCTTTTTTTCCACTGTTTGTCAGTCATTATATCCTTTTTTCCACCTTTTTATCTTTTCCACAAAAGAGCATAAAAAAATCTAAACTATATTTTCTTTAATAAAAACTTAGTTAATAATATATTATTTTCTTCTTTTATGCCATGTCAAATGATATTTTTCAATCTTCATCCCTCCATTGAAAAAAAACTCCTCTCCTATTATAATAAAACCCGGACGATAAAATCAAGGAAAGGAATCTGTTATCTATGAATATAAAATATATTTTTAAACGTCTTCAGGACGGAATGTTGTCAGACATCCTCAATGAAACAAAATGGATTTACCAATATGCGAAAAAATATCGGCTTTTCCTGTTTGCCTATACTCTCCTGGGGCTTACCAATACCTTTACCACGCTTCTCTCCAGCCTTGTCTCCCGCAATCTGGTGGATATTATCACCGGCGGAAGAACCGAGGAGCTTTTCAAAACCTTTTCTTTGATGATTATTCTTGCTGTTTTTAGTATACTAATTACCCAGCTATCCGGCTATCTTTCCAGTTGGATCAATTTCAAAGTGGACACGGATATGAAAGCGGATGTTTTTTCTAAAATGTTAGTTACCGACTGGGAATCCATTACGGCTTACCATACCGGGGATCTTCTGACCCGATGGAGCAATGACGCTTCCAACGTTGCAAGCGGGCTGTTAAACTGGATTCCCAACCTGGTTATTTACAGTGTCCATTTTATCAGCGCCTTTCTCATGATCCTCTCCCAGGACGCCTCCTTCGCTTTTTTTGCCCTGCTTGGGCTTCCCTTCAGCGCCCTCATATCCCGCTCGCTGCTGACGCGTATGCGCAGCAATAATCAAAAAAGCGCCGCTATGAGCGCTAAAATGTCCGGCTTCCACCAGGAAGCATTTTCAAATATCCAGACCATCAAAGCTTTCGATATGATCCAGGTTTCTATTGACCATCTGAAACAATTACAAAAAGAATATGTCAGTATGAAAATGGAATTTCAGCGCATGTCGGCGGCAACCTCCATTTTCATGTCCGCGATCGGGCTCCTGGTTACATACAGCTCCTATGGATGGGGAATTTACCGCGTATTCAGCGGCGCTATCAGTTACGGCACTATGACGATGTTTTTGTCTCTTTCCGGCACGTTAACCAACACTTTAAACTCTTTAATCAGCCTGGTTCCCAATGCCATTTCCATCACAAGCTCCGCAGGAAGGCTGATGGATATTTTAGATATGCCGCAGGAGGATTACAGCAGAGAAGAGGAGGTCCGGGCATTTTCCGATTCCCACAAAGAGGACGGCATCAGCCTCCGGATTTCCGATATCGACTATTCCTACCATAATGGGACGCAGGTCTTTAAAAACGCCTCTCTGGAAGCAAACCCTCATGAAATTATCGGGCTTGTCGGCCCGTCCGGAGAAGGGAAAACCACTATGCTGCGGCTGCTGTTATCCCTTCTGCGGCCACAGCATGGACATATCTGCCTGTTCTCGGGAAAAAACGGCGACTCTATCCCTCTCTCTCCTTCCGCACGGAAATTATGTTCCTATGTTCCGCAGGGAAATACCATGTTTTCCGGGACGATTGCGGAAAATATGCGCAATGTAAAGCCAGACGCCACCGAGGAAGAAATCCGGGAAGCACTTCATCTTGCCTGCGCGCTGGAATTCGTGGACAGGCTTCCTGGTGGCATCCACAGCCAGATAGGGGAACGCGGCGGCGGCTTTTCCGAAGGGCAGGCACAGCGCCTCTCCATTGCCCGCGCGCTTTTGAAAAAATCTCCTATCTTATTGCTGGATGAGGCAACCTCCGCCCTGGATGTCCAGACTGAACGTCTCGTACTGAAAAATATCATGAAAAGCAGCTACCCGCGCACCTGCCTTGTAACCACGCACCGCCCGACCGTACTTGGCTTATGTAAACGTGTTTACGCGATTCAGGAAAAACAATGCAGACTGTTAGACGAAAAAGAAATCAAAAGACTGATGGATGATTTTTAAGATATCTATGGACGCGGAAAAACCGACCGATAAACGAAAGAAAAGTAATTTTTAGAATTTCATATTGGTACAACATAGATATGATA
>CANREH010000181.1 GCA_947629585.1 uncultured Lachnospiraceae bacterium
TTTTTTGGCTTTGTTCTTCTATGCGCCCCTATTATTTTAGCGGTGCTTGGATTTACATTCGCTCAATATTTTTCTCTGTATCCGATCTATACTTACACATTATAAGGAAGGACGCAGGGTGTCACAGAACCAGACAGCCGCAGAGCCGACGAACTTGTGAGATACCTCAAGAATCATCGGCTCTGCTCTGTATAACAAACAAAATTTGCTTGTTTATCATTTTCTTAACATTACTTGACAGCAGTGCTTTTTCTATATTCTCCCTGTCAGGTAAGGATCTCCGTGACGGTCAGGTCATGTTCTTTGAACAGGTTGATAAAGCCATCCTCCGTCTTGATCATCGGCTTTGCCAGATCGGATTTGTTGATCATGACAATTTCCCCTTCGACGCCGCTGCTTAAGCGGACACGGCTGTGGAGGAACGTGTCGATGATTCCCTCCAGGAAAGTCATCAGGATTTTAGTGTCGTATAAGCTGAGCCCTTCCGACTGGAACAGCCCGACGACTTCAAACGGGCAGAGCGCTTTTCGGTAAACGCGCGGGGAGGTCATGGCGTCGTAGGCGTCCGCAACGGCTACAATCTTCGCAAAGCTGTCAATCTGCCCGGTGCTGAAATGGTTCGGATAGCCGCTGCCGTCACAGCGTTCATGGTGCATCAGTGCGGCATAGCGGATGCGCTTGTCCACAGGCTGGCGTTTCAGGGAATTGTAGCCGATGATGGTATGGTTCCTTAGCTGTGTCAGCTCGTCCTCGGTTAAGTCTTCTTTCTTTTTCAGAAGATCAATTGGAAGAAATACCTTGCCAACGTCATGTAAAAGCCCTGCAAGCGTAAGCTGTGTGAGATCCTCCTGAGAAAATCCAAGCCAGATGCCGATCGCATGGGAAATCATGGCGACATTCATGGAATGGGCATAGGTTTCATCATCATTATCGCGCATACAATGAAGCATATGGAACAGGTGCATCCCGTTCCGGCTGTTGTTCAGGGTATTGTTTGTCCATGCAGTCAGGCTGTTAATGTCCATAGGAATTACCCTGTTGTCCGCAAAGCTGTGCAGGGTATTATTCAGCATGGCAACGGAGGTATCAAATTCAGTATGGAATTGCTTAAACTCTTTGGAGGTTTTGATTTGCTCGGCAAAATTTTCCAAAGGGATAAATTCCTCTTCGTCCTGAATATAGATACGAATGGAATCAATGGAATAAAATTTTAATCTTGTAATAATATAATCCGTAAGCTCTGTATTTTCTTCAATAATCATCTGCTGGTTATCCGTATAGATATCGTCGGCAATGATCATGCCGGGAGCGGCATTTTTTGTTAAAATTCGTTTTTTCTCCATAAAACATTCTCCATTCCTGTTAAAGTTCAGCTTATATTATAACCTTTTTCGTTGGTAATCACAATAAGAAATTGGAAATATTCCAAAAATATGACAGATTTACAGAGATTTTTTAGATTTCTGTCTATTTCATAGCTGGAACATTACAAAAATATTAAAAAAAATTTGCATTTTTTTGTCGAATATGGTAAAATATGACTTGAGGAGGGTATGACTGGAGGAGGGGCCCAGCGAAGCTGGGAAGAGCCCTTGAGTCTAAAGCCCAGCGAAGCTGGGAAGAGTCCTTGAGTCTAAAATCCAGCGAAGCTGAAAGGAGCCCTTGAGTCTAAAACCCAACGAAGTGGGAGCCTTTAAACTATAAAAATAAACATAGAAAAGGAGAACGGATCGATAATGAGAAACAAAAGTCTTTTAAAAGTAAAAGCAGGGGTTATGGCATTATGTGTTATGGGGAGTTTGATGGCAGGAGAATGTGACAGAGCGTTTGCGTCAGAGACTTTGGCGATAGGTTTTGAGACAGAGGATGGGGAAGTTGTGGACGCTGTTGACGCAGAGTTAGAGGATGTCGAAGAAGAAACGGATGGTTTGGAAGAACAGATTATTACAATTAAGGGTTCTAAGTATGTGGCGGATAAATTTCATGGAGTGAAGGCTTATTATCGAACCGGAGGCAATGACGGCACGAATGCTACTTATTCCTGCGCGGCTTTTGTAAAGAGATATTATTCGGAAGTGTATGGCGTCAGCGTAAATAATTTACTGGCAGGCTGTACCCCGGTTTCCTCCAAAGGGACGATCCGCAAGGTGGCTTCCCCGAAGGAAGGGGATATCGTAGCGACGGCTTCCGGGAGCGGCAACCATTGGGCGATTGTAAAAAATGTAAATGACAATGGAACGATTACTTTGATTGAACAGAACTGGAAATGGCAGCAGGACGGAAAGACTCTGGCAAGGGTCAACAGAAGGGTAAAAGCAAGCGAGTGCAAGTTATACCGTTTAAAGAAATAGAAGATATTGGAATGGTATCATGAAATGAAAGGGTGGGGATTGCCTGCCCTTTTTTCGTTTTTATAATATTTTTGACATAAAGTTATAGTAAACTACAAAAAAGGACATTTTTTGTTGACAGAATGTTACAAAAATGTTATATTCTTAACATAATTGTAATGATTATGGGTGAAAGTATGGGCAGAAGGATGTATGATTTGGAGGTTTACTATGATAGGCTTTAATAAGGAAGGTTCTGATAAGAAGGCGGTCAGGAAAGGAAAAGCGCCGTTAGCGGTTAAGATTTTGGCTGTGCTTGTCATTGTCCTTGCGGCAGCAGGCGGCGCAGGGGCATATTATGTTAATTATGTGCTTGGACAGGCAACGATTGTAGATGCAAATCAGGAAGATTACCGTATTCCTGTGGAGCAGGAGACCTTTGAGCAGGATGAGGACGGCGAAGGCAGAGAAAACGCAGAAGTTATTGATCCGGAAGAGGTTTTATGGGGAAAACTGAAAAAGCTCAGCAAGAAGGAAGAGGATGTCGTTAATATCCTCCTGGCGGGGGAAGAGGATCTTGGAGAGATGGAGGGCAGCCGGGGAAGGACGGACTGCATGATGATTGCAACAATCAGCAAGAAGGAAAAGGCATTGAAGCTGACTTCGCTGATGAGAGATACGTATGTACAGATTCCTGGCTACAGTGACAATCGATTAAACGCCGCATACCGCAACGGCGGCATGAGCCTTTTGGAAGAGACGATTGAAGTGAATTTTGGCGTTGCGGTGGACGGGTATGTCCTGGTGGATTTCGATTCCTTTGAGGATGTGATCGATGCCCTCGGAGGCGTGGAAATCAAGCTTTCAGAGGCAGAGGCGAATTACCTGAACACACATAACTATATTTCCAAGAAAAAGTACAGGAATGTCAAACCAGGGAAGCAGATTTTAAATGGAAACCAGGCAAGGGGATATGCGAGGGTTCGTTTCGTCAGGACATCGAACGGGCTGACCGATAACTGGGGGAGAAATTATCGGCAGAGAAAGGTATTAAAAGCGATTTTCAAAGAGTATAAATCAAAAAGCGCCCTGGAGTTAGTTTCCATGCTTCCCGATATTCTATCCCTTGTGACAACGGATTTGTCGAAGAAGGATTTAATGGGCTTTATCGGCACTATTTTAACCATCCATGCCGAAAAGCTGGAAACCTTAAATGTCCCTGTGGACGGAAGCTTTACCCTGCCGAATATTAACGGCATGGATGTGGTTCTGCCGAATCTGGAGAAAAACCAGGTAGAGCTCCATAAGTTCCTGTTTGGGGATGAAGAAGAGAAGGAAGAATGAGTTTGGAAATTTCCTGCCTTATGCGATTTTCATATTTGGGGGAGCGCAGAGCCATGATGCGCCCGGCGGCATTTTTGACAGGGATGATCCGGATTACGGTGAAAAGGTAAAGCGCGCGAAAAAGAAGAAAAAGCCGTATCGGGTGAAAAATCTTACCTGGTGGGAGCAGGAGCTTCCGACACAGGAGGAAATGGAGGAAGGGCGTAAGAATTTGAATGCTCTGGATTATCAGGTCGATTATGTGATTACGCACTGTGCATCCGGCCGGATTCAGGATCTTGTTTTAAAAGGGAGAAAGAAGAGCTCCGGTTTCTCTTATGAAAAAAATTACCTTACGGAATATTTTGATTGGTTAGAGGAAACGCTTGTTTATCGGCACTGGTATTTCGGGCATTACCATGAGGACAGAGAGATTGACGATAAACATACGCTTTTATATTATGAAGTGATTCCACTGTCCTAAAAAATGTATAATATCATTGAGAAGGGGATTATCTGCTCCCTGAACTCAAGCTTTCAGACACGGCGGGCTATCATATCGGCAGATACGGCAGGAT
>CANREH010000182.1 GCA_947629585.1 uncultured Lachnospiraceae bacterium
TTTAATACTGCTTTTAAAACGAACCCTTATATGGAACGGGCGCTTTTAACCGGGATTACCAGGATCAGCAAGGAATCTATCTTTTCTGATTTAAATAACCTGACAATAGTAACGACTACTTCCCGTATGTATGCTGACAGCTTTGGTTTTACAGAAAAGGAAGTATTTGAATCTATGGACGCTATGGGGATAGGGGATGAAAAAAAAGAAGTAAAACAGTGGTATGATGGCTTTACGTTTGGAGACCAGCATGACATTTACAATCCGTGGTCAATCCTGAATTTTTTTAAATTCAGGGAATTTTCCACCTACTGGGCAAATACGAGTTCCAACAGCCTGCTCAGCCGCCTGCTGCAGTCAGCAAGTAAAGAAATAAAACAAAAACTGGAAGTTCTTTTAGATGGAAAAACAATCACCGAAACTTTAGACGAACAGATTGTATTCAACCAGCTTAACAGAAAAAAAGGCTCGGTCTGGAGCCTGATGCTTGCCAGCGGCTACCTGAAAGCAGAATACAGGGATATTAAAAAAAGCTCCTATACCCTTTCCCTGACAAATTACGAAGTCACTCTTATGATGAAGGGTATCATTATAGACTGGTTTCAGGAATCCGATCAATACAATGAATTTTTAAATGCACTGTTAGCCTGCGACACTAAAGCGATGAATGTATATTTAAACCGTGTCCTGGTGCAGATTGTAAGCTTTTTTGACGGTGGGAGGAATCCTTCCGGCACGGAACCGGAACGTTTCTACCACGGCCTGGTGCTTGGGCTGATTGCAGAGCTGGAGGATCGGTACAATATCCGCTCGAACCGGGAAAGCGGCTTCGGCAGGTATGACGTGATGATGGAGCCAATAGATAAAAGCGATCCTGCCTATATCCTTGAGTTCAAGGTATTTGACCCGGACGAGGAAGGGACACTGGAAGATGCCGCAAAAGCAGGGCTTGCGCAGATCAGGGAAAAACGGTACCGGGAAGACCTGCTTGCCAGAGGCTTCCGGGAAGAGCAGATCAAATGCTGCGCTTTTGCTTTTGAAGGGAAAAAAGTCTTGATAAAGACAGAGTAAGTTACAAGGCAGCCAATGCTAATTGCAGCTATGAATGTTAGTTAATCATTTTTATATACAGTGGATGGTGCAAGTATTCGCCATGCCTGCGGCAAGGAAAGTGCAGGCACTGCCGCCATCTGCTTTGAAGGTAGCCGGTATTTGTTGTGTGGAAACGTACAGCAAATCAACGGTTTACCTCAAAGGGGAGTGAATGGGCGGAAAAAATATGAAGGCATATTTAATGCTTAATAATGGTGCCAGGAACTGGCAGGATAAAATGTAAAGAACGATGGCTGATGTTTGCCCTATGGATGCAGGAAATTATTAAGCATTAATTAGTTTTTCTTTGCCGGCTTAAAAAATCATGCCGCTGGCAACAGTCTCATGCTGCCAGCAGCATTTTCTCAATTCCGGGGAAACCCTTTTCCTGTTCAAAAAGACTTAGTCTAACTTGGATTTGACCACTCTGCCCCTTCACCAGTGTAGTCCTTGCATTCCTGTTCTTTCCACTCACCGTCGTTAATTTTAAATCCTGTTGCTGTAATCTTATTCTTACCTTCTGCTTCTGCATTTGCTGACCCATCCTGAGGGATCGTGATTGTCGTCACGGCAGACGGAAGCAATCTGTATTCATTCTCCGTGCTCACAAGGCGGACATAAACTTTACCGCTGTCCAACTTCTCATACTGTAATGTGACTTGTTTACCGACAGCTTTCCATTTTTTTTGGTCAGTGCTGTACTGTGCCACATAGCCTTCCTCCTTGGTTGGCTCAATGGCTGCTGCGGAAGCCGTTTTCCCTTTCTTGCCTTCCACTACCGATACTGGTATAACGCTGTTGAGTGGGGATTCCTTGGAAGGAACTAGACTCAGAATCGCA
This sequence comes from uncultured Lachnospiraceae bacterium, assembly GCA_947629585.1. Lineage (GTDB taxonomy): Bacteria > Bacillota > Clostridia > Lachnospirales > Lachnospiraceae > MGBC100174. The sequence continues at coordinate 1,933 of CANREH010000182.1, forward strand.
ATATTGGAAGCAGGCTTGCCTTTGCTGTCATCCGCCTTTGTCCTTACCTGGACATCGATAGGGCTGGCAAGAGCGCTATCCTGCACTATCTTTTCTTCTCCCAGTTTCTGCTCTATTGCCTCAACGTTCTGTGTTGCAGCTACAGCGGCACTAATGATGTCATCCAATGACTTACCTTCCTTAGCCCCTGGCGTCCAGGCAGTTTCCTTGCTGCTTCCATTTACTGTAGCCGTAATCTTGTACTCTACCTTCTCACCCATTTTCCACTCAAAAGCCTTGGTGATGTTCACTGTCTTGACAGAAATCTTCGGGGCCTTTGCCTTTGCGGCTATCTTTAATTTTGCTTCCTTGCTCCAAGGGCTCGACTGTTCTCCCTCAGTAAGTTTGGCAATCCTTACATAAACCGTTGTCCCGAGAACCTTGCCTTTCTCAAGGTCTTTCTCATAATCAGAAAGCTCATCTTCGGATTTCGATCCGCTCTCTTTCCACTCGCCATAAGCGCCTATTTTATATTTAAGCTTGTATGTACTCCCCTCTGCTTTCAGGACTTGCGTATCCAAATCAATATTCTCACTGCCGTTACTGTAAGTAAGCTGCCCCTTGCTGTTCTTGATCTTAAGGGAAGGCGCAGCTTCCAGCTTTCCTTCGGTGATTATTTGCTGTCCTAAGGGGTCTGCGGCAACCTTGATATAGCCCTCCTTGCCAAAAAGCTTGGAGATATCATATACAGCTTTATTCCCGTCATCAGCTTCGGCAACAATCGGGCTGTATTTCTTTGCTTTTTCTGCATCTTTGCCATAGGCATAGTAAACAAGCACGCCATCATCTAGCTGTAAGAGTTCCCCATCACTCTCAGTCACTGTTCCATTTGTATTCGTGATTTCAAGCGTCTGGGTGTCATATTTAACCTCGCCCCCTACCTGCTCTGCCTGTGCCTGTGGTGCGCCAGCCAGCGCCAGTGCAAAAGCGGCAGTGCCAGCGAATGCCAGCGATTTCATTGTGAATAATTTCGTCATAATAAAAACCTCCTTGTGTCTGCAGGTATCAAAAGATACCTTAAAATCCCTGCCGGTATCGGCATACTCCGTCTTATGAAATCTTTAATTAGTATTTTTTAAATGATATTATTATATTTTAATTGTTTTATTTAATACTAATTCTGAAAATTTTGTGATAATGTCTAATTTTTCCATTATTCTAATAAGTATTAAAAAACCATATTTTATATGTATTTATAATTTCAAATGAAAGAAATTTTTCTGATTTTTTTACCTGCCACCGCCTTGCGGATTTTCCTTTCACATGGTAGAATACTTTTATATGTAGAATCTGACAGGAGGGACAGACTATGCAGGGTATGGATACCAGGGTGGTTGCGATCGGCAGCCAGAACTTTGAGGACATGATCAGCCACAACAATTTTTATATTGACAAGACCCATTTCATTAAGGAATGGTGGGAGAACCGGGACTCTGTCACCTTAATCACTCGCCCGCGCAGGTTTGGGAAGACGCTGCTGATGAGCATGGTGGAGCAGTTCTTTTCCGTGGAATATAAGGAAAAATCCTATCTGTTTGAGGGGCTGGATATTTTTAAGGAAAAAGCTTACCGGGAGCTGCAAGGAACTTACCCGGTGATTTTCCTGAGTTTTGCTTCCATAAAAGAGACAAATTTTGAGGATTTTTACGAGCAGATCAAAGATCTTATAGCAGAAATTTACCAAAAATATATTTATTTGACAGACTCTGATTTATTAAAAGACTGGGAAAAAGTATCCTTTTTAGAAATATGCCAAAGAAAAGCCTCTAAAACCGATATAGCTAAATCCCTGCATACACTTTCTGGCTATCTGTCACGTTTTTATGAAAAAAGGGTTATTATTTTACTGGATGAATATGATACCCCCATGCAGGAAGCCTACCTGCACGGTTACTGGGAGAATATGGTTGCCTTTATTCGGACATTCTTTAATACTGCTTTTAAAACGAACCCTTATATGGAACGGGCGCTTTTAACCGGGATTACCAGGATCAGCAAGGAATCTATCTTTTCTGATTTAAATAACCTGACAATAGTAACGACTACTTCCCGTATGTATGCTGACAGCTTTGGTTTTACAGAAAAGGAAGTATTTGAATCTATGGACGCTATGGGGATAGGGGATGAAAAAAAAGAAGTAAAACAGTGGTATGATGGCTTTACGTTTGGAGACCAGCATGACATTTACAATCCGTGGTCAATCCTGAATTTTTTTAAATTCAGGGAATTTTCCACCTACTGGGCAAATACGAGTTCCAA
>CANREH010000183.1 GCA_947629585.1 uncultured Lachnospiraceae bacterium
CATCAATGGCATAGGATGTGCCAATCAGGTCAAGCGCTATGATATGTTCAGGACTTGCCTGACTGGGTGATGCGCCCGCCGTATGGATATAATACATGACAGGGCCAAGAGCAGCCGCTTTCTTTGCAAACTCCCTGATTGACTTTTCATCACAGGCGTCCACGATCTGCGTCTCCACATCATACCCGCCGTAAGTGAACTCATGGGCTACCCGCTCCAGCGCCTTCTCACTGATGTCGCCAAGCAGAATCTTTTTACCCGCAGCGATCCGGCGGACAATGGCAGTTCCCATGCTGCCGGCTCCTAAAAGAACTACAACTTCTTTGTTTTCATTTCTGTCTAAAATCATTTTCGTTTCCTCCTTTTTGATATTATTTTTATAGCAAAAGAAATCTAATGCATCCCGCACAGAATTTCTTCCAATCGCACTCACAGTTTCCAAAGCCGTTGCTTTCATGCGTCAAATCCTATTCAAATTTTGACGCCTCCAGCATTCTGATGACTTTCGCAGGATTTCCCACTGCTACCGCAAAGTCTGGCACATCATGTGTGACAACAGAGGCTGCTCCCACAATAGCATATTCCCCGATGCTAACCCCAGGCAGGATTGTAGCTCCTGCGCCAATCCATGCGCCTTTTTTAATTAAAACAGGCTTGCATAAAAGAACCTGCCTTTCATACGGATCATGGTTATTGGATATCACTTGAACATTTGCTGCAATCTGTACATCATCTTCTATGGTAATTCCACCTCTTGCCATAGCAAGAAAATTACTGTTAATGAAAACATTTTTCCCAATTTTCACCTTATCTGAACAGACCATTTGAACCGGGGCTGCAATAAAACTCCCCTCCCCAAGCCGCTCTCCAAACAACTCTCTTAGAATTTCGCCATATTCTTCTGTCATTGGCATAGTGTGGTTTAACTTAAAAATCAATTGTGTCAGTCGTTTCCCTTCTTCCATACCAGCGAAATCAGGATTTCTTAAATCTACACGTTCTTCCTTTACATCCATTCTATTTCCTCCATTGCGCTACGTCCATTTCATCTGTTTCCATAATATGGATCAATGTAAAGCATCCCATCAATAATCTGCAAATCTCTCATTCTTATCCAGATTACTCATCTGTTTCATCTCATCCTTTGTCAGCTCAAAATCAAAGATTTCATAATTCTCCTGAATATGCGCCTCATTGCTGGAACCCGGAATGGCTATGTTTCCTGCCTGAAGATGCCAGCGCAGAATTATTTGTGCGGAAGTCTTATTATGTGCTTTTGCAATATCTGCGATAGTTTCATCATTAAACAATGTCTGCGTATTTCCCCGTCCACCCAAAGGAAACCACGACTCCATTACCGTACCATACTGTTTCAGATGTTCTTTCATCATCGTACTTTGGTGGTATGGATGTGTTTCATTCTGCAGCAACGCCGGAACGATGCTTGTGGCATTTACCAGACGGTCAAAATCCTCCGCAGTATAATAGTTGGATAAGCCAATGGATTTTAATTTTCCGTCTCTGACTGCCTGTTCCATTGCCTGATAAGCCTGCACATCATTGGAAGGCTGGGAATGATGGAGGATCATTAAATCTATATAATCCAACCCCAGCCTGTTTAATGATGCATCAATAGCAGCAGCTCCATTGCCATAATCAGAAGTCCACATCTTTGTTGTAACAAAGATTTCCTCCCTTGTCACAAGCCCTTCATTGATGGCTCTTTTTATACCTCTGCCCACTCCTGTCTCATTTCCGTAAATCCTTGCCGTGTCAATCAGGCGGTAGCCGTCACGCAGCGCCCAATAAACAGAATTTTCTGCCTGCGAATCGGACAATGTGTAAGTGCCGATGCCCAAAATCGGCATCTCTATGCCATTATTCAGCATGACTGTTCTTTTCTCCAAATCGAATCCGCTTGTATCTTCCTGTGGTTTTACTTTTTCAAGCCATACGCCCAGACTGCTTTTTGTGCTTTCCGTACTTTCCTGTACCGTGGTCCCGGCGATAGCAAAGCCTTCTGTCACTGCTGCATCCGGACATTTTGCACGGATGGTTTCCACGGTTCCGGCAAGCCCGCTACCGGCATGGGTACAGAATGGAAGGACTGTCTTGCCTGACAAATCATTGTTTTCTAAAAATGTATACAATGCCATCGGCATATCTGCGTGCCAGATCGGATAACCAAGATAGATATTTTTATATTCTGCAAGATTTTCAGGCAGAGCCTTCAGTTCCGGTCTGGCGTTTGCCTCTTTTTCCTCCTGCGTTACCGTGACACACTCCATGTAATCCGCCGGATAGGGATTGACAGTTTCCAATTTGAACAAATCTGCTCCCGTTTCTTCCGCAATCATTTCTGCCACAAGCTGGGTGCTGCCCTTTTCTACCACGCCCACGTTATAATTTTCCCCTGCCCTTGAGAAATACAGGACTAAGGATTTCCCATTGTTCGATGGTTTGTCTGTCGGTGGCGTCGCAGGAACATCCGATGTATCGGAAGGCGTCTCTGCTGGTGGTGTCACAGGAACATCCGGGGTATCGGAAGTTTTGTCACTATCCGGTTCTGATGATGGATTCTGGTTATTATTTTCTGATTTTGTATTGCCCTTTATTTTCATCCGTACCCATGTAGAAAGCGCTTTCCCTTTTTTCCGTTTCACGGTGATTTTTATTTTCACCTTCCCTGCTTTCTTTGCTGTCGCCTTTCCCTTTTTCGTAATGGTCACATACTTTTTATTTGCAGATTTGTATGTGACGGATTTTATATTCTTATTTTTTGTGTAAGAGAACGAGATTTTATCCCCTTTTTCAACCGTGACCGTCTTTTTCTTAACATTCTTTTTTCCTGACTTCACACGCACTGTTTTTGTGCCGGATAAACTGACTTTTACCTGATACGTTTTACCCACCGCCTGTGTTTTCACTCCGCCCAAAGCAATTCCCGACAATAACAGCGCCAGAGATAATACAAAAACAAATAGTTTTCTTAATTTTCCCATACCAGACCTCACTTTCCATCAATTACTTTCTTTAACCATTTTTCTATTTTTTGTCCCGTTTTCTTGCGACTATATTGTGCTACATTTCCCTCAATCTCAAATCCCTGTTTCATTTTGACTTCCGGGCATGATTCTTTAATTGCTGCCTCCGTATCTGCCAGCCCGCTTCCCTCATTGGTACAGAATGGAATAATCGTCTTTCCTGAAAAATCATAGCTCTCCAAAAAAGTGTAAAGCGCCATCGGCATATCTGCGCACCAAATGGGATATCCAAGAAAAACCACATCATAAGAATCCCAATTTTTCACAGAAGATTTTAATTCCGGCCGTGCATCCTCCTCCTGTTCTTTATTGGCAACTTTCACGCATTCCATATAGTCACTCGGATATGCTTTCTTTGTCTGAATCTTATGAAGGTCAGCCCCTGTTTTTTCAGCAATCATTTCCGCAACAATCTCTGTATTTCCTTTTTTAATGTTTCCGATGGAATTATCCGGCCCCACATTCCAATTCTGCCCGGCTCTTGAAAAATAAGCGACCAAAATTTTTTTTGATGTCACACGGATTGTAATTTTACCTGTTATCGTCTTTTTGTTATATTTTGCTGTTATTTTAATATCAGCTCTCCCAGGTTTTTTCAGCGTTGCCTTTCCTTTGTTATTCACTGCTAAAACTTTCTTATTGGAAGAAGTGTATTTTACTTTTGATAATTTCTTATTTCCTGTAATCCGGACTGTTTTTATCCCTGATTTTACAGCGTATGTCCTGCCTGCCATATTCTTTTTCCCGGAAAGAATAACCAGTTTTCCATTGGAAACACTAAGCTTTAGTGAACTGCTTTTTTCCTGTGCGGCATAGATTTTCTTTCCGTTGCCAGCCATAAAACAGCTGCTGAATACAAGCACAAAAGCAAGCAGCCCGACAGCAATTTTTTTTACTTTATCCATATATTCTCCTTATTTGTTTGGATTATTGACGGCAATCCACTCACCGTCCCGTTTTTCATAATAATGTGTCCCGCTCATGCCATCCAAATCTGTGTGGATCAGTTCCACATTCGGGAAATCCGAAAAATCAAATGTCTGCATTTTCCCCTTATTCCTCCATCATCTCTGCGCACTGTTTCAGATGATCCACGATCTTCAAATGCTGCGGGCAGGCGCGCTCACATTGTCTGCAGCCGAT
>CANREH010000184.1 GCA_947629585.1 uncultured Lachnospiraceae bacterium
CCGTGCTTCTTTAAGACGGTTTTTTAATATAAGTTTATCATCCATATCATCCACCACCTTACAGGATTGCAGATGATACGATTAGATTATAAATATGATATCCAGCGCCTGCTGCAACAATTACTGTATATGCAATCGCCGTCAGAAGCTCATGCTTACGTCTCAGCTTGATATATTTCACCCAGAATGTAGGCATATTTGGACTGAAAACAAGTGCCCACATCCCCCAATTTTGACCGCCGCCCACAAAAATTTGTACGGAAAAAAAGATTACGGCAAGAACCGCCATCACGATGATCCCACACGAATTTGCCTGTTTTAACACCTCGATTTCATAAACATCTTTGTTTTTGTTCTCGGCTCTGCTTTTTGCTAAAATTTCTTCCTTATTCATAATGGAAACCTCCAACTTGCACTGCCAGGTTTTTTGACGTATCCTCATTATAGCGCTGCCAAGTTTTCTTGTCAATATATATTGCCAAGTTTTCTTGGATTTTTAGTTATTGACCATATATATGTAAGTCTTCCTTGAAAAAGGATTTTTTGCAAGGTTTGAGCCTGTGTTTTTGGCTGCTTAAAATAAAAAGGCAGCCGAAAAAGACAATTACCCCAATGATTTTAAATTACAGCGGTATTCTTTCATTTCTTCTTCGCTAAATGTATCAATTACCTGATGTATTTCTTCTATAACTTGCTTACGCTCTTTTGGAAGATAGGCTGTAACGGGATAAAAATTTGAAATAGTGTTTGCGAATAAATGTACTCTTATTTGCAAATTTTCAATAAATGTCTGCATTTCCATCAATCTTTCCTTTTCCCCTGCTGGAATAAATTTTCCCTCACCTGCAAGGCTGTATAAAGTAGTATCAGGAAAAAGTGTTAAAGCATCTATTGAGATAAAATACGGATTGAGCTGACTAAATAATTTCGCACTATTCACTGCATTTCTATATCCATTCCCTTTTCCTGCCAATCCTGTCATATATACAAAGTAGTATTCTATCCCTGCTTCATCTAATTTTCTGCATTGTTCCAGAATATCCTTTGACATGTACCCTTTATTTGCCAGTGCAAGAGTATCATCATCTCCGCTTTCAGTGCCGATGCTCAATCCATTTACTCCCATTGCCCGAAGTTTTTTTAGCTGCCACACCTCTTTATTTTTTATATCTCTAATGCTTGAAAACATTGCTATCGTTTGGCACTTAATTAAATAATCCCGTACAGTTAAAACATATGGTTTCAATTTTTCATAACTCAACGCAAATGGATTAGCCCCTGTTAAAAAAATGCGTCTTGCATTTGGCTGATACCGTTTAATCTCTGCCAAATCTTCCTCAAATTCTGATAACGGTGATAAGCAAAAAGGTTCATCTTTGTACAAATTGCAAAAATTACATTTATGATATGTACAGCCTGATGTTAATTGAATAATGCACGAATTAGCTTCATATGGCGGTCTCCATGTTCTTCCAGTAAAATGCACTTCATAACCTCCTTACAAGTGGGGAAGATTTTTTCTATATTTTTCCAGTTCTTCCTCACTGACATTATTTATGATTTTTTCTAAAATTGATAAAATTTTTTCTGTATCCTCTGGTAACCGTCCCCAAATAGGAACTGCATTTGAAGCTCCTAATGCTCCAAATGCAGTTGCAATCCTCAACTCTTTCACAAGGGTTCTGATTTCTTTGTACTTTTCAATTTCTTCTTCCGCTTTCCAGTTCCCTTTTCTAATTTCTTTATAAAGCTCTGACTGAGGATATATCGTCAACATATTTGCACCAACTAATTTAGGATGTAATTGATTACAGATTTTTGCTGTGGCTCTTGCACCCTCCTCCCCATGACCTTTACCAGAAATGCCTGCCAGATAAAAGAAGCTGTAACTAATTCCTGCCCGTTCAAGGCGCATACATTGTTCTGTAATATCTTTTGACAGGTAGCCTTTATTCATAAACTTTAATGCTTCATTATCACCCGTTTCAATTCCTATGGTCAGACCGTCATATCCTGCTTTCCGTAACTGTTCCAACTCCAAATCTGTTTTAAGCGTTATGTCTGTTATTCTGGAAAAACAGCCTATAGTCTTATTCTTACAAAAATATTTTTTTATTAGTTCTGCTATTTTTAGCAGCCATTCTGCTTTTAATACAAATGGGTTAGCACCTGTCAAAAAAGTTCGCTCCACTTTGTAATTATTCCACAAAGGAAACTGCCCTCTTGCTTCTATCAAATCTGCTTCTATATCTTCTAACGATGACATTCTAAACTGAAAGGGAATATCATCATACAAAGTACAGAATTTGCATTTATGATGTGTACACCCTGCTGTGACTTCAAGCAGCAATGATGACGTTTCATAAGGTGGCCGCCAAACGGTTCCTGTATAGTGCATAATATCGCTCCTTTATTATTTGATATGGCTAAGATACATCTTTGCTTTTTTCAATTCAAGTACTGTCTTTTTTTGGTTGTAGTTCTATTTTTAATACTATATATCCATTTTTACTGTATATTGCTTTTTTACTGCATATAGGATATACTGTATCAAATGAAAAGAGGTGCTGTCATGGCAAATAATAAATTCAGTGATAAGAATACCATCGCCCGCTGTGTTCCCATGAGTAAACTTCAATCCATTATTGGCGGTAAATGGAAAATCATAATTTTATGGTACATCACATTTTATAAAGTTCAGCGTTTCGGTGAACTAATGCGCCGTCTTGACGGAATTACGCAATCTACTTTGACAAAACAATTGCGGGAATTAGAAAATGACGGTTTCATACACAGGGAAATTTATAAAGAAATTCCTCCTAAAGTCGAATATTCCTTAACAGAATTTGGAGAAAGCTTTATCCCTGTTCTGCAAACTATGATGGCATGGAGTGAAAAGTACCTTTGTCCAGATTACCAAAATCCATATACTGATTAGTTCAAAATAAATCATATTTATAGTATCATTTACAGTCATTACTGTTGGAATTGATTTTCAACATCATCTGTCTTGCCCGTTCCCTCGGCCACTGTCGATTGTTTTGACTGTTCCTTTGCCAGCCTTGCCTTTAATGGAATGGTCACGCTCGGTCAGTTTCCGTCTTTTGGTGGTGGCTGTTAGTTCCATACAGCTTTCTTCTGACAGGGAATTTAATTTCTTCAATGTGGCACTTATTTTCAAAAAAATCCATTACAGCAGACATCTTTTTCAATACCCCAGCGACTTGATCCATTGATTTACTTTTTTCTGCGTGGATCTGCCATAGAAATTGCGGCCGGCAAGCCAGTCTGTCCCATCGGAGATGACCGCATTCCCCTTTAAATTCTCGGAGCTTTCCCCAAGCCCGCTGCTCATGGACGTGCAGAAAGGAACCACGGTCTTTCCCTCCAGGCTGACCGTCTCCACAAGGTTATAGATGATATGCGGCGCCTCGCCCCACCAGATTGGGTAGCCGATGTAGACAATGTCTGCTTTCTTCACCGCTTTTTTAATGGCACTGATGTTCTCAATCTCCGGGCGCACGCTGCTCTCCGCCGGGGAATCCGCGCTCTCATGCTCTGTCGTCACACGGCTTTCCTCCTCTCCCCAGTCCAGATCTTCCTCCGTATAAGGATCTTCCGCTTTCACCTCAATTAATTTTCCTTTTGTGTTCTTTTTAATCTTTTTTGCTATGGACTCTGTTGTTCCCGTCGCGCTGAAATATAAAATCACCGTGCTGTTCTTTTTCGCCTGCACAGATGCGCTGTTCCCGCCGGCAAGCGTAAATGCCATCACAAATGCAGCCAGTATTGACAATACACGGAACTTCCCTTTGTTTTTCCACTTCATAAAATCCACCTTTCCTTTCCGCCGCCCGTCCCTTTCGCATTCCGCAAAGGCCGGCACGGTCATCTGACAAAACCTGTTTTTCTTAATATCCCAGATCCGACAGCCAGGAATCAATCTCTTCCTCTGCCCCGGGAACATCTTTTTCATTCACGGTAAACCCGTCCGTAACAACATCCGCATCCGGCTCCAGTTCCTGTATGGTTTCTATCGTCCCGGAAAACCGGCTGCCGTTATGGGAATTATGTTGTGGTCAAGCTTTTTTGTAACACTTATGGCTAAAAAGTTATCAGATTGCTACCTGAAACTTATCG
>CANREH010000185.1 GCA_947629585.1 uncultured Lachnospiraceae bacterium
CAAACCTGCAGGCTGGCAAGCTCGGATAAATCCAGCGTTTCTGTCAAAATTTTCCCTTTCTGAATCCCGGATACCCTGTCCACTGGCACTGCTTCTTCCGGAAGGCTTTTGGAAAATTCCAGAATATCCATAAACTGCCCTGAATCAAAAGAAACCTCCCCCGTCTGCCAGTTGACGTAATTTTCCGCCTGCTCCCTCATATAAGCCTGAAGAAATATCTGCCTGTTTGATCCCAGTTCAAAAACACCGCCTTTGGGAAGCTTTTCATAAAGTTTTTTCATCTCCCCTACGGTCCAGCCTGTCCTGTTTCCAAGCAGCTTTTTACTTCCTATCAGCCCTTCCACAGAAAATCCCGGGGAAAAATAATATAACTTCCCGTCAATTTCCGCCGCTTTCCGGACAGAAGGGATCAAATCTTCTTTCTTAACTTCGGAATCATCTTCCATCAGGGCATACAAATCCGTAAACAATCCTTTTTTCACATATTTCTTTACCGGTACCTGGGCGGTAACTATGATATCAGGAATATTCCCGGCCGCTATATCCAAATCCATCTGCGTTCCGGCGTCCTCATAATTGGAATAGTCCTCTATTTTGATCCTGTAATTTTTATTATTTTTATTAAAATCCACGATCTTTTCTTCCATAAATTCGCTTAAGCCCCGGCAGGCAAGCGTTAAGACTGTTCTCTCCTCTTTTTCTTTTTTCAGGCAAACCATTTCCATCTCATTTCCGCCCTGTCCCCCTTCTTTTAACTGCAAAAGATAAATCTCCCCGTTTTCATTGATGACGGGAGAAGAACGGAATGTGCCGCCAACGCCTGCCTCCAGCCAGGAAAATTCTATGGTAAGCTGGTTTTGCTCCATATCCAGACGGTACAGGTTCTGGCTGTCTTCTAAAAATAAAATATTTTCTTCCGCGGAACAAATGGAAACGGAAAACAACCGATAAGCCTTCTGATACCATGCCTCCCCAAAACTTTCGTTTTCCCTGTCAAAAATTTTCCACATACTGCCGGAATTATCTGCCATGTTTCCAAACACAAAGATTCTGGCTTCATCCAGTAAGTACATTCCCTGGATATCTCCCCCAAAACGATATACACCGGTCTGGTTTCCTTCCAAATCAAAGGCAAAGACGGACTCCCCGCTGGCGGCATAAAAAGAACCGTCTTTTGTGACAAAGGCAGTTTCTGTCCCAAGATAAAAATCGGTTTTGGAAGAAAGGTTCAGCCCGCAGGAGGACAGAACTTTCCCATTAAAATCCACCGTATGCAGATAATAGCCGGTATTGCTTTCTTTCTCCCCTTCTGTATCATAAGTAACCAGATAAATCGTTCCCCCGTCCTGATCCGGATCAATCCATGCAAAATCCGGGGCAATATCCAAAGAAATCTCTTTTTCCTCCACCTTGTCCCCGTCGCTGCCGCAGCGTAAAAAATAAGTATGGTTTTCTCCGGTTCCCACCGCCATCAGCTGCCCGCCATCACTGCAGAGCCTTTTCACCAGCTGAATCTTCGCAGGAAACGTTTTAAATTCCGGCTGGTAAACATAATTTTCTTCCTGTTTTGTCCTCTTTACCTTGGAAACATCTGTCCCGTTTTTGTCAGGCTTTCCGGAGCCTGCGCAGGCGGTAAAACTTACAAGAAATATCAGCAAGATCCATAAAAATTTTTTCATAGCTATCTCCTCCCAATTTTATTCCATCATACTAAGAACTTTTCAAATGTCAACCGAATTTTTCACTCAGGTAAAGTTCTGCCCTGCCTTGTATCAACTCCGCCGTCTCTTCCGCCGTTTTATCCCCCGCAAAATAAGCTTCCATTTCTTCCATGACAATATCCAATATCTTTTCCCTTTCCTGATCCGGCCTTGCATAAATGCCGACACGGGAAACCATGGAGCGTAAAATTTCCGCCTCCTTTTTGCTCAGCGGTTTCACTTCCTTTCCGTCATCATCCTGAAAGGATTCCGTCATCGCCTCCGCCAGCTTTTCCTCAAAAACATCCTGCCTTGTCGGAAAAGGGCAGATAATATTGCCTCCGTTTTTCTGATAATCATAAGTAAGAAAACGCTTCACGAAAGTCCAAGCCGCAGTTTTCTGCCCGCACTGCTGTGTAATCGCAAGCAGAGGGCTGCTATTGATGGCAAAACTCATCGAAAGCTGATTGTTTTTATCTTCGGAAGGATAACTCATGACGGCAAGCCCTCCCTGTCCTTTGAATAATTTTTCATAATTCCGGATATCCGTCAAATGGTTCATGGCAGAAATCGGGCATAAGAAAAACGTCTCTTCCTTTTCTGCATCCTGCCCCGCATTCTCTGGAAGCTCTTTGATGAACTCCATCCAGTCCATAAACTGCCCTGTATTAAAATTAACTTTTTTCTCTGAATAATCAAGGTAGGCTCCATTATAAAAAATATCCGACAAAAGAGCCTCTTTGGAAACATAATTACAAAATGTCATTTCTTTTTTCTTTTTATACAGCAAAAGCATTTCCTCCGTCGTAAAGCCTTCGCTTTCCCCAACCGTTTCCTTCCCTGCGGCAAGCGCATTGATATAAAACCAGTCTCCCATGGTATACAGTTTTTTGTCTATTTCCATCGCATTTCGGACAGAAGGAATAAAATCCTCCTTTTTTACTTCGCTGTCTTTTTCCATCAATGGATATAAATCCGCAAGCAGCCCTTTTTCCGCCAGCATTTCTATGGAGATTTCATATCCCAAATCAATAATATCCGGCACAACGCCCATAGCAAGATTAAGCTGCATCTTCGCCCATGGATCTTCATAACCGGAATAATCGTTAACTGCTACCGTAATATCATCCTGTTCCTCGTTAAAAGCAAGGATTTCCTTTTCCAATTCCGCACTTGCCCCCAGGGTATCCAGGATTAAAATTTTCGTATTTTCCGCCTCTTTCGCATCCACTTTGCGGATCCTGGCAAATTTTACATTAGTTTCCCCGGCGCCATCCTCTTCTCCGGTAATAGCAAGGAAATTTCCGTCTCCCATAAACAAAAAAGATTTTATGTTTTGAGCATTCAGTCCGATCCTCAGCCATTCAAATTCTTTCTTTAATTCCCCGCCTGAAAAATCATAGGAGTATACGGCAGTATCATTCGCTAAATAGACCTTGCTTTTTTCTGTCCCGACGACATAGCCTCCCGGCTTATACTCCCCAAAATCAAAAAACTCCCCAAATTCTCCCGTTTCCGGATTAAACTCCTGAAAGCCCGTCTTTCCCCGATCGCTGCCTTCCCCTTCACCGTAAATATAAAGGTTTCCGTCAGATAAAAACAGATCATAAACAGCCTCTCTCCTGCCATAAGTTCCTGCAGGCGCGCCTTTTTTATCAAACACAAGGATTTCCTTTTCTTTTAAGAAATAACTCTTTTTATCAAGGAACGCCATATCGTTTACATATTCCGCCTGTTTTAAATCCAGGGAAATACTGCCGCTCACTCTGCCTGTTTCCTCCATTGTGCACAAAAAGATCTGATCGTCTTTTTCCGCCAGCAAACGAAAATCATTTTGATCGTCTATGGAAATGCCGTAAATCCCGAGCCCTTCCAGTTCTTTTAATTCCGTTTTTGCAATATTATTTCCATCCGCATCACAGGAGATCATGACATGGTTTTCCTCCGGCCCTTCCGAATAAAGCAAGTAAACCTTCCCGTCTTTTTGCAGCGGCGCAAGGGAAAAACTCTGAAAACATTTTTCCTGTATGTTTACTTCCTGCGCTTTCTCCATCTGATAAACATACTCCGTGTCAGAGTTCTCAGCATCCTCCTTTCCGGAACACGCCGTAAGCCCAAGCAGGACTGCCGCAATCAAAAAAATCTTCCCGAATATTTTCCAATACATAAAAAAACACCCCTTTCTTTTCCCTTATCATATAAAAAAGGAAAAAGAAAAGTGTGTCAAAATTCTTACTTTTTTCTTAACTTTTTTTCTGATGTATGAAAATAGCTGGAAATACCGTTGAATCAACGGTTTGAAAGAATGCTGTTAAAATTATGATACCTTATTATCAGGTATTATCACTTATAAATTTG
>CANREH010000186.1 GCA_947629585.1 uncultured Lachnospiraceae bacterium
TATATGCCGGAAAGGGGATGGGTCTTTGTCATGTCTGACAGCGCCGATGAAATCTTTTCTTCCGTATCCGAGATGCAGAAAAGGCTGTTTGTCATCTGTTTCTTTATTACCGCTGCCCTGTTAGTGTTTGTTTATGCTGCGGTCAGTGTTATGATGAAGCCGCTGCGGGTGGTGGAAGATGCGATTTTGCAGCTTAAGAATTACAATCTTTCTCCGAATACAAAGATCACGAAACTGCTGAAAAGAAAGGACGAGATTGGCAATATTGCGGCGGCGACGGATACGCTGACTTCCGCCCTTCAGGAAATTGTCTATGCCATGGAGCAGTGCAGTAATAAACTGGAAGAAAAAAGCTCCGCAATGAATGATTTTTCCACAAGCCTTGTGGACTGCGTATCTGACAATACGGCGACCACGCAGCAGCTTTCCGCAAGCCTCGAAAGCACGCATGGTGTTATAGAAAACGTAAATAAGGAAGTTTCCAGCATGAGCGGCATGGTGGAAGAAATCATGGCTCATATTTCCCTCAGCAATGAAAAAAGCGGGCTGATGTTAAAAAATGCGGCGGATATGAGGGATTCTGCGCAAAGCACTTACAGTAACAGCCAAAGCACGTTTGCAAAGACAAAAGAAGCCGTGGAAAATGCGATGGAGTCTCTGCAGGGCCTTTCTAAAATCAACGGGATGACACAGCAGATTTTAGACATTGCGTCACAGACGAACCTGCTGTCATTGAATGCGTCGATTGAAGCGGCAAGGGCCGGGGAAGCGGGGAAAGGCTTTGCCGTGGTTGCCGGGGAGATCGGGAATCTTGCGGAGACATCCACGGAGACAGGCTCCAGCATCCAGGAAATCTGCAATGGTGCCAATGAAAGCATAGAGACTGTCCGGAAATGTTTTGATGATATTATGGCGTTTATTGACAAAGATGTCATGGGGAAAGTCAAAACGTTTGCCGAAGATGCCCAGGCGTACAGTGAATCTATCGTAAGGATTCAGAGGGAAATTTCAGAAATCAATGATTCCGCCAAAGTCCTGAATCATTCCGTGAAAGAAATTGCCGGCAGCGCTTCCAATGTAGAGCTGATTTCGGCGGAAAATGAAAAGGCGATAGGCGTCATTATTGAGAAAAATGAGATCACGTCCGGGATTTCAGAGGATATTTTATGCGCTTCCAATGAAAACAGGGAGTTATCGCAGAATTTAAAAGATGTAATTATCAGGTTTGAAAAGTAAAAGAGATGGGAAATCTGCTTTTGCTGTCATGGTGAAGAAATGAAGGAAAAATTTTTTCTTGCGCTTCTGGAGACCCAGAAAGCACATTGGGAACTTAGTAGAAAAGGGTTTCAGCAGCTGGAACTGACAGACGGCCAGCCAAAGATTTTATATATTCTTCTGCGCATAGAAGGATGTGTGCAGAAAGAGCTTGCAGAGGTATGCAAGATTCGTCCGTCTACGCTGACCGTAGCTTTGGAACGGATGGAAAAGCAGGGATTTATTTACAAAGAAGAACGGAAACTGCTGGGAGGGAAACGTGCCTATGGAATTTTTCTGACGGAAAGCGGACGCAGGAAAGCCAGACAGGTAGAGGAGTTGATCGAGACTCTGGAGAAAAAAAGCCTGTCTGGATTTTCTGAACAAGAGCAGGATATGCTCTTTTCTTATCTTGCAAGAATTCGGGAAAATTTAAAATAATCAGGTTATGTGGAAAAGGGGGTTGAAATAGTTCTTTTTATATTGCCTGTCCGTTGCAATTGCTTTTGCTGTATTTTTTTACAGAAGAGTTTTTAATGAAAAAATTATTTATGATTAAGAGGAGGAAAAAACATGAAAAAAAGATTTATGGGATGTTTCCTTGCAGTAGCGCTTGCTGTCACCGGATGTTCTTCCGAAGGAAATAATGGGGGAGGAAAACAGGTATCACAGGAGACTGAAAAACAACAAAGTGAGGCTAAACAGACAGAGAACGGGGAAAAAGAGACGGCATCTCTTGATACCGAAGACGGGGAGAAAGGTCAGGAAACGGTAAAGGTGACGGGGACGCCAAAGCGTGTGGCTGTGCATGATCCGTCTGTTGCAGTTGGAAAGGACGGCACTTATTATGTGTTTGGAAGCCATATTGCATCTGCTAAATCGACGGACTTAGTGGATTGGAATTTTTTTGCCAATGGCTATGCTACAAGAGATAATGTACTTTATGGCAGCTTGTCCGAAAACCTGGATGAGTCATTCCAGTGGGCGGGGCGCAACGACAGTGACTGTCTCAATGGCTATGCCGTATGGGCGCCGTTTGTGTTCTGGAATGATCAGTATATCAATAAAGACGGGAGTAAGGGCGCTTATATGATTTATTATTGTACCAGCTCTACTTATATCCGTTCTTGTATCGGCTATGCGGTGTCTCAGGAGATTGAGGGGCCGTATGAATATGTGGACACGATTGTTTATTCCGGCTTTACAAAGAAAAAAGCCTATGATCAGAACAGCAAGGTAAATAAATGCTATAAAAACACGAATATTCCGAAGCTGATCAAAGAAGGGAAGCTGGACGGCATCAACGAACAGTGGTTTACCGGGACGCAGGGTTTTAATAATTCTTATGCCCCGAATGCGATCGATCCTGCGCTTTTTTTTGACACGGAAGGAAAACTCTGGATGACTTATGGTTCCTGGTCGGGAGGTATTTTCCTGCTGGAGATTGATCCGGAGACTGGTGAGGCGCTTTATCCGGGAAAGAGTGAGAAAACAGAGGACGACCGCATTATTGACAGTTATTTCGGCACACGGATTGCGGGCGGCTATACGGTATCCGGGGAAGGCCCGTTCGTTATTTATGATGAAGAGACACAGTATTATTACTTATATGTGACTTATGAATATCTGGACGCAGTGAGCGGCTATAATATGCGCCTGTTCCGTTCTAAGACGCCGGAAGGCCCTTATGAGGACAGCAAGGGGAACAATGCGGCGCTCCCGGGAAAGGTCGGGCATAATGATTACGGCATTAAAGTTATGGGAAATTATACTATGGCTGCATTGCAGTGGAAGGCGGTGGGCGGCTATCGCTCCTGCGGACATAATTCTGCGTTGATTGACAGAGATGGGTCCAGGTATTTACTCTATCATACCAGGTTTCAGTTTAATCCGGGACCGTTTGAGCTGCGCGTTCACCAGCAGTTTATGAACAGTAAGGGCTGGCCTGTTACCGCGGTATTTGAGAACAGGGGTGATAAGATTTCCGAGACGGGATACAGCACGGAGTCGATTGTGGGGGATTATGAGTTTATCAACCATGGCATCCAGTGTGACAAGGAGAATATGTTGGAAGTCCAAAATGTTACATTAAATGAGGACGGCACGATTTCCGGCGATATTGAGGGTACCTGGTCGGAAACAGAGGACAGCTATCTGGCTGAATTTGTCATTGATGACGTTGCTTACAGCGGTGTATTCTTTTTACAGCATGACGAGGACAGCGCTCCAAAAGAAGTTATGACATTTACCGCAATTGGAGATAATAAGACTATTTGGGGAATCAGGAAATAAGTATCCTGGAAATAAAAATAAATATATGAAAAAAGAAGCTGCTGTTTGGCAGTTTCTTTTTTAAAACTGGAAAAATTGGATTGTTTACACACTGGTTTTTATGTTTTGATTTTTGTCAGAGTTTATAAATAATAGTAGAATACATAAAAAAATAGTTTAGAGATAATGCTGTATGCAGGAAATGGAATTACAGGGTTTGTTCGGCTTTTTCTTTTGTTGTTTTCTGTTGTTCAGCTTTATTTAGATATTGGTTTAGATTCTGCAGTTTTTTGCTTAATTCTTCCACTTCATGTTCACAGGTTTTGTATGTGCTGCTGAGTTCTTTTTTCCTGGC
>CANREH010000187.1 GCA_947629585.1 uncultured Lachnospiraceae bacterium
GGATTGAAAAATATACGCAGAGTTGCAAGAAAATATATGGGAGATGTATCTTTTGAACAGCGGGAGGGCGAAGCGATTGTGAGCATTATGCTTCAGATTAAATAAAAAGATGATTTACAACATTAGAAGGGTTGTTCACAACAAGCCTATTGATTTTGGTAAATTTTCTTACGATAAACGTTATAAAAGGATGGCATTATGGCAAGCAGCAACGGAAAAACAGAAACGGATTTCAAGTGATCAAATTCAGGGAGGATGAAATAATGACAATTAACGGAATCAGCGGAACAAACGCACAGACAGCGCAGATGGGGATGAACCAGGCAATGGACTCATACAGCAAGAACATTCAAAACCAGATTGCCAATGCGCAGAAGCGGCTGCAGGAGCTTTCTTCCAGCGAGGGAATGACGTTGGAGGAAAAGATGAAGGAAGCGGCGGAGTATGCTGATTTTTGGAATAGTCTGTCAAGGGGCGACGAGTATGGATTGGAACAAAAGTACAGTCAGGAAGAAATCAGAAGCAAACTGGAAGCAGCGGGCTTGGAGAAAGCTCCGAGAATTTAAAGAGAAATGCGGTCATTGGACGCAATTTCTATGGCAGGGCCGCGCAGAAAAAAAGTAAATCAATGGATCAAGTTGCTGGGGTACTGAAAAAGATATCTGCTGTAATAGATTTTTTCAAAAATTCGTTTATATTCCACGCCAGGACCAGAAAGCAGGTCTTGCATAAATTGGCCGGACGGACTCAGGAGGTTCGTCCAGTTTTACGTTAAGTGCCTTTTGCTATATCAGTTGACGGAAGTTTAGCTGTGCATGGATTTTATGGAAGGCGGCATATCATGGGATGTATGAGGTGCTGTTGCATGTCATGAACAGGCTGTCGGTTAATTGACCCGGCAGGCTTTGAAGCACGAAGTACGAGATTGCGGATGGTTCAGGCTGAACTGTTACATTTACTTTCAAAAGTTATTCACAGATGCTTGATAAAATGCAGTATTAGATATATAATAGTATTGAAAACAACTGCAAAACAACTATGATTTGGAGCAGAAATGGAGGTATATTATGGCAGAACAGGTATTGATTCAGTTTCGCGCAGATAAAAAATTAAAACAGGAAGTGACGGAGATTTACGAATCTCTTGGAATGGATTTACCTACGGCATTGCGTATATTTATGAATAAAAGCAAAATGGTCAGAGGAGTTCCGTTTGATGTGAGGCTTCCGGAGAATACGGTAACAAGGGCAGAAGCAATGAAAGCTTTTGAGGATCTGCGCGCGCAGACAGCAGATCTTCCAGAAATGACTTTGGAGGAAATTAATGCAGAAATATCTGCGGCCAGAGCAGAAAGAAAAAAGAGGTAGCGGCATGATCTGTTATGCAGTAATAGACACAAATGTATTCATATCGGCTCTTTTGTCAAAAAATAGCGATGCCGCAACAGTAAAAGTGTTTCAAGCGGTTCTTGATGGAAAAATTGTGCCTCTGTATCATGATGAAATTTTGGTTGAGTATGATGAGGTGCTGCGTAGAAAGAAGTTTCATTTTCAGGAGAAATCGATACAGACGGTGCTTGCAGCGGTCAAAGAGTTTGGCGTAGAAGTTTTTCCGCAATCTACGGGAGAAATTCTGGTTGATATGGATGATCTGGTTTTTTATGAGGTGGCTATGGAAAAACGGGATGAAGATGCATATCTGGTAACGGGAAATCAGAAACATTACCCAATCAGAGATTTTATTGTGACACCAGCAGAGATGATGAAGATTATTGAACAAGGGAAAGAATGAAGTGCCAGAGAGCATATTGACACAATTTTGGGAGAATTAAGGCTGAATGGTTTCCGTGTATTGTTTATAGTTTGAAACAACTATTGATTTATTAAAACTTCCCATAGCAAAAATGGACATCACACCTTGAAAACTCGGATATAATCAGTAAGGCTAAGCCGATGGAGAATCCCGGAACGGTTTTTAAAGAAAAGATACAAAAGCAGTTAGAGAAAAACGGGCAAAGAAGAAAGAGGAGGAAAAGTGAAAGGAAAAGCGTCTGGAGCAGGCGGAAACGGCAGAAGGTAAAGAAATCTATGGTCATTTGGTGCCAAAAATAGTCATTTTATGCAGAGGACAGGGGGCGGCAGATGAAAAACAGCCGATAACAATAGTGGGTATCTTATGAAATGGCAGTACAAGCGAGGCAGGAATATGGAAATCATTGTATGTGACGACAGCAGGACGGACAGGGAAAATCTGATCCGGCTGCTTCGGGACTATGAAAAGAAAAATGGTCTGGCCTTTGACATTGCGGAATATGACAGCGGGGAAGCGCTGTTACAAAATATAGATAAACTGTGGGAAAGCAGCATTGTATTTCTGGACATCAATCTGGAGGGCGTAAACGGGCTGGATGCGGCGGCGCAGATTAAGAGCCTGTACCCGAAAATCAGTATCGTGCTTGTGACGGCATATATCGGCTATGCGCTGGAGGGGTACAAGGTGGAGGCAAGCCGCTTTCTGGTAAAGGATGATCTGGAGGCTTCCATTACCGAGTGCATGGACACGCTGCTCAGAAAGCTGGAACAGGACGCACAGGTCATGGATTTCTCCTTTGTGGAGGGGAATATCCGGCTGAAGCTCAGCGATATTATCTATATTGAAACGGCACGCCACAAGAACCTGTTTTATACCAAAAACGGAAATTTCCAGATCTACAAAAAGCTGGACGAGATCGAAAATGAGCTGCGGGAGTACGGTTTTGTGAGGATTCATATGAGCTTTCTGATCAATATGCGTTATATCAGGAAGATCAGCAGCTATGTCATGACGCTGACTACCGGGAAAGAAATATCGGTCCCGAAGAGCAGATATGCGGAAGTAAAGCGGCAGTACATATTGTTTAAGGGGGGCGGAGTGATCATGACATGGTGGATACTTTCCTTCTGTATCATAGCGATCGAAACATGGGGGAATCTCTATTTTTTTGACACTTTTCTGAAGAAAAAGGACAGGGGGCGGCTGGGCAGGTGCAGATATGTTATTTTGTTTGCTCCCGGTTTTGTTTTGGCATATCTTGTGAGGAATCCTGTTCTGATGGGAATGAAAGCGCTGCTGTTCGTTTTGCTCCTGACGGTATTCTGTGCGCTGTTTTATGAAGCGGAATGGAAACAGTGCGTCTTCTTTTCCGTGCTGAATTATTCGCTGCTGTTTCTGGTAGACCTTTTTATGCTGCAAATGGAAAAAATGCTTGGTTCCGAAAGCGGTGAATTTACTTTCCTTCTCCTGCCCTCAAAAATGGCAAGGCTTTGTGTTGTTTTTCTCGTGCGGAAAATATGGAAAGGGCGGAACAATTACGGGGAGCTTTCCCGTAAGGAGTGGCTGAAATTTTCCATGATCCCGCTGATTGCTGTGGGAGCCATGCTGCTGATGTTCTTTTGCGGCAGTGCGGAGAAAAAGGTGCAGACGGCATACCTCTTTTTGTCGGCGGGGCTGATTTTCATCAACATCTTTGTCATAGAGCTGCTGCAGGGAATCCTTGAAAAAGAGGGGCTGCTGCGGGAAAGCGCACTGGCAGGCCAGAAAAAAGAGAGCCAGCTTGCCCATTACCGGGATATGCAGGCGGTCTATGAGCGGCAGGGAAGGAAAATGCACGATTATAAGAACCAGATCAGGACGATACAGGCGCTGCTGAAAAAAGACGATGCGCAGGCTGCGGCTGTACTGGCGGAGCGGCTGACGGAAAGCATATCGGCAGAGATGGCGTCGGTCAGCACGAACCATCCTGTGGTGGATGCCGTCCTGAACCAGAAGTTTCATGCCGCGAGGG
>CANREH010000188.1 GCA_947629585.1 uncultured Lachnospiraceae bacterium
GGCAGTTTTGGTTATTCTGTAAAAAAATCAAAAAAGATTTTACAATCCTAATCTTTGTGGTATAATATGTCCGTAATCCGAAGGATTAGGGACTTATGCAATTGCCATTCTGCGAAAGCAGAATTAAAGATGGCAATTGCTCTTTGCGATAATATGTCCGTAATCTGCAAGATTAGGGACAGGAGATAAACTAAGGTAAAAAGGCGGAAAATGACAGTTGTAAGCTTGATGAAGGAATGAGAAAAAAAGAATTGTATAGACAGAATACAGCCGGATAATAAGGGGGCTGCTGTTTGGGGAGAGGCAGCGGGAAATTTATTTTGAACAGATTAGGATATTTTCGTTAGGGGCTGTAAATAATAAAACAGTAAAAATCACAGGGTTCGGTTTGGCTACATAAACTGAACTATCATACTATGGTAAGAATAGAATGGAGACAGTTATGGAACAGTATGTTATTAAAGGCGGAACGCCGTTAAAGGGTGAGGTAGTGATTGGAGGCGCAAAGAATGCAGCGCTTGGAATTGTGGCAGCAGCGATTATGACAGATGAAATTGTTACGATAGAGAATTTGCCGGATGTGAGGGATATCAATGTATTATTGCAGGCTCTTTCCGGAATTGGAGCATATATTAACAGGACAGGGAAACATGAGGTAAAAATATGCGGAAGCAAGATAGAGAATATTGCGATTGATTATGAATGTCTTAGAAAAATCAGGGCGTCTTACTATTTGCTGGGCGCATTATTGGGAAAATATAAAAAAGCGCAGGTGACGCTTCCGGGAGGGTGCAATATCGGGAGCCGTCCGATCGATCAGCATATCAAGGGATTTGAAGCTCTTGGGGCGAAGGTAAAAATTGAGCATGGAATGATTATTGCCGAGGCGGAACGGTTAACAGGAAACCATATTTATCTGGATATGGTGACGGTCGGGGCAACGATTAATATTATGCTGGCGGCGTGCATGGCGGAAGGAAAGACGATTATAGAGAACGCGGCGAAGGAGCCGCATATTGTAGATGTAGCGAACTTTTTGAACAGCATGGGAGCCAATATTAAAGGGGCAGGAACGGATGTGATCCGGATTAAAGGCGTGGAAAGGCTTCATGGAAGCGAATATTCCATTATTCCGGATCAGATTGAAGCGGGGACTTTTATGCTGGCGGCGGCGGCGACCAAAGGGGATGTTTTGATTAAATCCGTGATTCCGAAGCATCTGGAGGCGATTACGGCAAAGCTGATTGAGCTTGGATGTTATGTGGAAGAATTTGACGACGCGGTGCGCGTGGTTAATACCGGGGAGAGAAGGCTTGGGCATACGCATGTCAAGACCCTTCCTTATCCGGGATTCCCGACGGATATGCAGCCGCAGATATCGACGCTTCTGGCGCTGTCGGAGGGGACGAGTGTTGTGACGGAGAGCCTGTTTGAAAACAGGTTTAAATATGTGGACGAATTGTCCAGGATGGGAGCAAAGATTAAGGTAGAGGGAAATACGGCGATTATCGACGGCGTGGGGAATTTTACCGGGGCGGTCGTGAGCGCGCCGGATCTGCGCGCCGGAGCGGCGTTAGTGACGGCGGGGCTGGCGGCGGAAGGCTTTACCATTGTGGATCATATTGAATTTATAGAACGGGGTTATGAAGATTTTGAGAAAAAAATAAGCGCACTCGGCGCGTCTATGATAAAGACTGATGCAGAGGATGAAAAAGCGGTGCAGAAATTTCGGTTAAAGGTAGGGTAGGAAAAAGCAGCTTTTCGATGAATAAAGGATTATTTACCGAAAAGCTTTTTTGGCTGTGAACGGGCTTGAGGTAATTAGCGGCGAAACAGGCTGCAAAGCAGCCAAATCAAGCTGATGGCTGAACGGTTACATTTTATAGAATGGGGCTATGGATTGTTGCGGATAGAATATAGTAAAAAAGCTGTTAAATATATAAATACTTTAGACAGACCGACAAAACAAAGAATAAAAAAAAGCAATCGAGGGGCTGACAGAAACCCCGCCAAAAGGGGATATAAAGACTTTACAGGGTTTTTCGGATAATCGAAAACGATTGAGAGTTGGAAAGTATCGAATTATCTATAATTATTTACCAAATGGAGAAATAGATATATTATATATTTATAATGTGGATTCAAGAGGAGATATCTATAAATAATATTTTTATGAAAGGAGAAGGTAAAATAATAAGATGAATGCGACAATAGAAAAAGCAGTTGGATTATTAGAAATTCTTCCAGAAAATGATCAAAATTTTGTTTTAGAATTTATAAAAAAATTAGTCATTGCGTGGGATCCGGATTTTATAAAGTTAACACCTTCGGAACGCGAGGAATTAGAAGAAATAGATAGAGATATAGCAAAAAATGGGACGATACCACATGAATCTATCAATTGGGATTAGATCACAGGAAAGCAGCCGTTTATGAAATTTGATTTATAAATGGCTGCTTTCCCGGATTTTTAAAAATTTATATAACAATCCATTCAGATCTTGAGGTTATAAATATTTTTTTAAGGTTTCCGCTTTATCCAGCTTTTCCCACGGCAGGTTTAAATCGGTTCTTCCAAAATGTCCGTAAGCGGCAGTTTGTTTGTAAATCGGTTTCTTTAAATCCAGCATTTTGATGATGCCTGCCGGACGGAGATCAAAGTTTTCGCGGATAATTTCCACTAATTTATCATCCGAAACTTTTCCTGTGCCGAAGGAATCGACCATAATGGAGGTTGGGCGGGCAACGCCGATTGCATAGGAAAGCTGGATTTCGCATTTATCGCAGAGCCCTGCCGCCACTAAATTTTTTGCCGCATATCTTGCCGCATAAGCTGCGGAGCGGTCTACTTTGGTGCAGTCCTTGCCGGAGAAAGCGCCGCCGCCGTGACGGGCATAGCCGCCGTAGGTGTCCACGATAATTTTACGTCCTGTCAGCCCGCTGTCGCCGTTCGGCCCGCCAATCACCAAGCGTCCGGTTGGATTGATGAAATATGTGGTATGTTCGTCTACAAGCTCGGCAGGGAGGACAGCGTCAATGACCTGTTCACGGATGTCCTTTTTTAACTGTTCCTGAGTAATGTCCGCGTCGTGCTGTGTGGAAAGGACAACGGCATTAATATGTATCGGCTTTCCATTTTCGTCATATTCTACCGTTACCTGGGATTTCCCGTCCGGGCGGAGATAAGGAAGCGTTCCGTTTTTGCGTACAAGGGTTAGACGTTTTGTGAGCTTATGGGCAAGCGCAATCGGGTAAGGCATATACTCCTGCGTTTCATTGGTCGCGTAGCCGAACATCATGCCCTGATCGCCCGCTCCGGTGTCAAGGCCGTCGGTCAGGTCATGCTCCTTTGCTTCCAGCGCTTTGTCAACTCCGAGGGCAATGTCAGCGGATTGCCTGTCAAGGAGAATGTTGATTTTGCAGGTATCGCAGTTAAAGCCTTTTTCGTCTGCATCATACCCGATTTCCCGAATGGTTTCACGGACAATGTGCTCAAGATCAACCTTCGCCTTTGTCGTGATTTCTCCCATAATCAGCACAAAATCAGTGGTAATGGCTGTCTCGCAGGCAACGCGGCTGTCCGGGTCCTGCGTAAGCAGCGCGTCCAGGATAGAATCGGAAATCTGGTCGCAGATTTTGTCCGGATGCCCTTCTGTTACGGATTCTGAAGTAAATAATTTCTTTTCCATAGCTGTAATTCCTTTCTTGTTGTGAGTTCCCTTAAATTCCTGAGATATCACAAAAGATTTGA
>CANREH010000189.1 GCA_947629585.1 uncultured Lachnospiraceae bacterium
GGAGAAAGTGAAACGGTATACCGGGCAGGTTACGGTTCTTTAGGGAAAAAGGAGGCGCCTTATGACAGAGCAGGAATTGTTTCAGGCAGCCAGGACAAATTATGAGCATCTTTCTAAAATCTGCGAACGTCTTGAACTGGATGGATATTGGGAGAGGCCGCAGAAGATTTTGAAGCAGCCGATTACAATGACACTGAGTATCTATGTGCAGTCAGTGCTTTTATTGTACACCGTTTATGCCAAATGCCTGACGCCGCAGATGAAATTATGGCTTCAAAAGCTTACGGGTGCGGACAGTATCCGCGTAGTTGACGTGGAGACCAATGGAAATATTTTAAAGCTTGCCAGAAAAATCACATATTCTCCTCCGATTCTGTTACAGCTTTGCGGCGTTACCGATAAAGACAACCATACGGAGGATGCCTGCATTTTTTTAGATTCTGTTTTAAATATTATTTTGATTTTTGCCTGCCAGGCAGAGAGCGAAGTGCGGGATTTCACAAGGTTTATCCAGGAATATTACCAGCATGTGCAGGTATTTTTAAACCAGGACACCTTAAATGATAAAATGAATGCCCGTTATCTTTTCCGTAAATTAAGCTGCGAGAGGATTGAGGACAGCCTGTGTCTGTATCTGGAGGATAAGCAGAGGAAAGAACGCAGGGAAAAGATCAAGGAAGATTTAAAACGTCTGGATCTGGACGGCAGCGAACGGCGGAAAAACTATCTTTCCACCGGGGAAAAGGAAGAGGAAAAAGAAGACGAAGAAGACGATCCGCTGAAGGTGAAAGTTTCCAGTGACGGCGTTGTCTGGGAACAGGAAGAAGAGAAAGAAGCGGAAAGGGAGAAGGAAAAGAAAGAAACAGAGAAAGAAGCAGGCAAAGAAACAGATAAAAAAACGGATAAAGAAACAGAGAAAGAAGCAGAGAAAGAAGCGAATAAAAGAGCAGAGAAAGAAACAGACAAAAAAACGGAAGCAGAAACAGAAATAAAGCAGGAAACGGGGGAAGAGAATGGATCGATCCTTCTGGAAATTTCCGAGCATACCGATCTTTTGGAAATTGTCCTGAAAGATCCGGTATTTTTTGAAAAGAGTATTTATGATAAAGAAGTTTTGAATGTAAGGGAGCTTTCTTTAAATCCAAAGGCAGGGGATTGGGCGGATATTACCAGGCTGGAGTGGAAACCGGGCAGAGAACCGGCAGAAAGAGACGAAGAAGAAAAAGACGAAAAAGAAAAAGAGGAAGAAGAAAAAGACAAAGAAGAGAAAAATAAAGAAGAAGTTGTCAGAGAGCCGGAGCCGATTCCTGACATGGCGGATATTAAGGAAGGCTTCCGCAGCCTGAAAACCAAAATGGAAGCGGCAAGGAACCGGGAGCTTGACAGTCTTTTGGAGGAGTTAAATTCCCTGATTGGGCTGGAAGCCGTAAAAGAAGAAATCAATTCTTTAATTAATCTGATTAAAGTGCGGAAAATGCGGGAAAAGTACGGGATGCCGACGATGGACATGACGTACCATATGGTCTTTACCGGAAGCCCGGGAACAGGAAAGACGACCGTAGCGCGCCTGGTTGCGAAGATTTACAAGGAGCTGGGAATTTTGTCCCGCGGGGAAGTGATAGAAACTGACCGCAGCGGCCTGGTTGCCGGGTATATCGGGCAGACGGCGATTAAGGTAAAGGAGGTCGTGGAGTCTGCGCTGGGCGGTGTTTTGTTCATTGATGAAGCCTATGCCCTGTCAAGCGGACGGTCCGAGGATTTTGGCAGCGAGGTGATTGATACGCTGGTGAAGCTGATGGAAGACCACCGGGATGATCTGGTAGTCATTGTCGCCGGGTATACGAAGGAAATGAAGGAATTTTTAAAATCCAATTCCGGGCTTGTGTCCAGGTTCAATAAATTTATCGAATTTCAGGATTATACCGATACCGAGCTGCTGGATATTCTGGATTCTATGGCGAAAAAGGCGGGATTCCGGCTGGAAGCCGGAGCAAGGGAGCAGATTGGCGGGCAGCTTGGATTCATGACAGAACAGAAAAAGCGCGATTTTGGCAATGCCAGAGGCATCCGCAACGTCTTTGAAAAACTCGTGGTAAACCAGGCAAACCGCCTTGTCGGTGCAGAAAACCCGACAAAAGAGGATCTGACCTCGCTGCTGGAGGAGGATGCGCTGCGGCTGATGTGGTAGGGGCATAGAAATTCCTCCTTATTTTAGCTTGTATTTTTTGTCAGAGCCTCTGCCGATAATATCAATCAGTTTATTTTCATGCATTTGACGGGTAAGTAAATATGCTCTTGTCTTTTTGATATTTAGCAGCTCCTGCAGTTCTTCCTCTGTCATTTCCTTGTATTCCGCCAGATAATCCATTACGGTTTTCATCTGCGGCGTAATCACCACAGGAGTTTTTTCGATTGTTGTCGGCGTAGTTTCGGCGGCTGTTGCGTTGGTATTCATATTAGGCAGTACCAGTTTGAAGGTGTTTGCAGTGATTTCGATCCGGGGCTGCGTAGCGCAGTCTTTATAGAGGGCATAAATTTTACGGATGCCGGTACCGTAGGATTCAATCAATTTCAGGCGGTGGAAGATTTCTGCCAGCTTGCGGTTGCGGGGCTGGGAAATGCCGCTGCGGATATCGTCGGCAGATAAACCAGGCAGCAGGCCGCCGATAGAAATAAATTCTATGCAGAGTTCGTTGACATTAATAATAATGCTGCCGCTGTAACTGTAATCACGATGGACGAGCGCATTCAGAAGTGCTTCACGCAGAGCTTCTTCGGGATAATCAGGTAATTCAATCCGCTCCAATCCTTTGAAGGCAGCGGCGGTGCGGTTGCAGAGAGCAAGATAGGCAAAGCTGTCTTCCAGCTGCTTGAAGATGGAACCGCCGAACTCTTTTGCATCCTTGAATGTGACATTGGCTTCGTCACCAAATACGGCAATTTTAATAGTGTGCTGACACTGATCGGACAGAAGCATTGCCAGATTTGTATATTGATCATCGTGAATATTCCGCAGACCAAGAGCAATATATTTTTCTTCGGAAAAGTCAACTTTATATCGTTTGAAAGTGTGTTCTGCTTCGTCAAAAGATAAGTTCTGCGTGAGTGTATGCATTTCCTCAAAGGTATCGCCGTCAGAATCTGCAAATGCGATAACTTCTTTTTCATATTGCATATAGAATGCCTCCATTTTTCTTTCATGGTAATTATACTCTGTTTTTCACTTTTTTCAATAGAAATTGAGTGAAAATTCACTTTTTATTCACCTTATTAAAATTTTATTTTGTGCTAAGATTTACAAAAGGGTTTTAAATGTAAGATATTTTGTCCCAATTTTCCTGGTTGCATAAATTGTACACTTATTGTATAATAACCAAAAAAACAGCACAAACCATAAGAAGGGAAGCGAATTTTATGCCAACACCGCAGTTACAGCCAAAAGCAATCACTCTGGAACAATATGAAGCTTTACCGGAAAACACCAGAATAGAAATCTTTGACGGGCTTGCTTACGCTATGGCGGGTCCGTCAGAAATACATCAGAGGATTTCTATGTTTTTAATCAACATTCTTTACAATTACATCGATAACAAACCTCCATGCCTCACGATGTTAGGCACCACCATGAATGAAACATCGCAGACGGCAAGTTGTTGATAGTTACA
>CANREH010000190.1 GCA_947629585.1 uncultured Lachnospiraceae bacterium
CCCTATTACTTTGATAACAAGTTTAGTAATCAAATAATTACGAGTATAAATATATAAATTCCCCGCGTTATATTGAAATCTTTATAGTTTTTCTTAGCCATATCCCCTACCGCATATTATCCAACTGCGATTTAATGAATTTAACAGCCAAAGATTTTTGTGGCCCGGAAAAAGCTTCGGGGTCCAGCTTGGCCTTAATTTCCGTAATCAGCTCTGCCAGATCCCGGTCCGTCTGCAGACTGTTTCCGAAGAAACGGAAGAGATAGTAAAATGTCAGTTTCATCAGGGCGATTTTTAATATATCCTTAGAATTTTCTTCCCTTATATATTTATCAAGCATGCTTTTCAGGTTCGTTATATTCAAATCGCATTTCAGGAAGGTCAGCATGAACTTTTCAAATGGTTTATCCTTTTTGGCTGCTATCAGTTCATTGATTGCGACCTCCAGCTTTGGGGTCCCTATGTTCTCAAGAGCCAGATTCTGGATCGCGATCGGGAACAGCAATTTGGAAAGATCGGCTGCCTCGATTTTCCTTTTTTCAAATTCCTCTTCGTTCTTTACTGCCAGCATGGCCCTGTCTTCTTCTGTCAGCTCATTAAACTTAAGATGCTCCTGCGTATAGTCATTAAGGAAAACCAACACCGCATACAGCATATTTATGCCATACAGATAATATTCCAGATGCTCGACACGGTCTGAATTATTCAGTAATTCCGCATTTTTGATAATGCTTCCGTACATCATCAGCAAAGAATAAAAATCTTCTGCTTCCCTTTCCATGATCCTGTCCTTTTTGATCTCCTGCGGTCTTTTCTCACTATGCGGATGTGCCTGATCGCTTAAGGCATCCAGCTCTTCCTGAGAATACCGCCCTTTCTCCAGACTGGCCATGAATTCGTCCTTATCCATTCGGAACTCCATCATGATTTTTACATCATTCAGTCCTTCGACCAGATCAATAAATTCAAGCACTACTTTCAGGATATCCTCAGAAAGATCGTTCAGCAGATCCCTGCAGTTTGGGTTGAGCCCGGAATAAAAACTTATCACATTCCGAAACCCGATCCGGTTCCCCTTTTTCGTAATCGTATTCAGGAAATCCCTGTTGTGATAAGCATAAAGCGCCAGATAATACTCCAGAAAACTGGTATGGCTGAAAACAATCCAGTCTCCGGAATAGGATAAAATATTCTTTCTGAAAAACAACTCATCAAACTTTGTCTTTGCGATCGAATAGCCCTTCTGCCTGTGGTATTTTGAGAGCACCTCTTCAAACTCTTCCTGCGTAAAACCATACTCGTCCTTCAGGAACATCTCATGTGCGGCAAAGCTCAAAAAATCCTGCTTGATCAGGAAGGAAAACTCGCTTCTGAGAGCTTCCTTCGGATCCAGCTTCTCAAGAAGTATCTGCAGGTAATTCTCTATGACGATCCCTTCGTTTGTGGGAACAAAACTCTGCCTCTCATCCCATATCACCATGAAAAGTGCGATGTTAAACGGCGTTTTAACGATATTGATCTGATTGCAGTAAGAATCTATCTGTTCTACCGTCCTATGGATATCTACCGGTTCTTCCCTTCCGCGGACCCAGCGCGTAACCATTTCCCGGATCTGGGCTTTCCCCATATACTGGATATAAATCTTCCGGAAGTTTTTCGTATACTCCGGCAGCCGTTTCGCATCCAGCGACTGAAAAAACTCCTCCTCCATCGTTAATATATACCGGTTCCCGGCAAACTCTTCGACAAATTTGGACAGCCCTAATATATGGTCCGCATCACCGTTCCTCACATTGTCGATCAAAAACACGACTTTTCCATTCCGTATCAGATCAGAAATATCATTCCTGCTGACGGAAACATCCTCTGCAAGCGCGTTTTGAATAAAGCGGACCGCGCTGTTCTTTATCTTATCAGCGCCTTTCGGCAGACGTTTCATGTCGATATATACCGGAATACGGGGCTGAGCTCCCAGTCCTTCACAGTATCTCAAACCCAACATTTGCAGAATTGTGGTTTTTCCGGTTTCTTTTTTCCCGATCAGAAGAACATTGTCGTCAGCCGCCATGATATCCGCCATGCTGATTTTCTTCTTATCGACATGTTCCTTCTCCTTCACATATTCGGACTGCTCGGCAAGCACCGGATCAATCAGGATCTGGCTGTAATCGCCGGAAAGATTGGCGTCGATATCCTTCAAAAGATCAAATTTCTCGGACATTTCCTTTAAGTACTGCTGGATTCCGCTGATTATTGCTCCGGCGATCGTACTTTCCCTGTCGTCAGGGAAAATGTCATAAGCGATTTCCCCGTTTTCGCACACATCCAAAGCGGCATCGAAGTTTTCCCTCTCTCCGCCAAAATATGTCCTCAGGAAAATCCTGCATCTATGGGCATTTGGATCAAAGTCTATCACCGAATACCCATTATAATCCCTATCCAGAGGATACAGCTTTCCTGCCGTACTGTATACTGTCCTTTGATTTCGCCTGATGACCTGTTCATCGTCCTCTGCATGCACGTGGCCCCGGAGCACCAGATCAAACCGTGCAAGACACTTACGGATTTCTCTGATCTCGCAGTCTTCCATCCATTCCACCGGATGGTGCATCATGCAGATTTTTACATCGCATTCCGATATATCCCGATACAGGTTATCGATCTGTTTCCTGCCGATATACAGGTTCCCTTTCTCTGCCGCCCCTTTCCCGGATGACCGCCACGCGGAATCAATGCATGCGATTCCTACATTCATTTCATTCAACCGGATCTTATATGTATAACCCAAATCCTTTATTTGTGCAGCAGGCATCATTTCCTTTACAATGTCATAAAAATATGCCAGTCTTTCCCGATAACTTTCATGAAACTCTTCCGTATATAACGATATCTCGTCCAGAGTCTTTGCCTGCAGGCCCTTCTCCAGCCCGGGAATGATTTTTGAGATATCCACTTCATGGTTTCCGGGTACAAACACAAACCTTTCGTCAGGCAGGTCTAATCCCTGCAGGACCGGATCGATCACTTCGTTCATTGCCATCTGCCACTGTGTCTCACCGCATCGCGCCTGATCTCCGCGCTGGATCAGGTCTCCGGTAAAGCAGACTAAATCTACCCGAACTCCCTTTTCATTCTGAATCCGCTTTACATCTTTGATCAGTTTTGACACTATTTCTGCGATTTCATTCTCGACGCCTTTTCGAATATGAGAATCAGAGATATGAAGAATTGTAAGTTTTTTCATTTGTATCCTCGGATGTATCTGCATATACTGTACAAAGAGCGGACAGGAGCATAACGGACTATGTTATTGATGGATCTGATTCTTAAGGCAAAAAACAAGCAGGAAATACTGCTGATTTTGAAGAAATATCAAAAACCGGCGAGCGAAATAAAATATTGCTGAAACAACTTTAAAAGGAATCCGTATCAGTCGGATTCCTCTGGGCAAAAGAGAAGCTCCGGTACTGTTTAACAATGACTGACGATCCTTTTCTAAGCTATATATTACTAATATAATATTTCAGATTATTCAAGCCAATCCTGTTTCATTGCGAGCAGAGAAGCCCCTTCAATAAATGGACTCGTTAATCTCCTATATCTTAACTCCTATAGGAGATTAACGAGTCCATTTATTGAAGGGGCTTCAATAAATGGAC
>CANREH010000191.1 GCA_947629585.1 uncultured Lachnospiraceae bacterium
AAGGTGGATACAGGGATTCGAACCCTGGGCCTCCAGAGCCACAATCTGGCGCGCTAACCAGCTGCGCTATACCCACCATGCGTCATGAATTTTAAAATCCCTGACAGCCCTTACTCAGCGTAAGGAAACGTGCCGCAAGGGATTCGAACCCCCGACACACGGCTTAGAAGGCCGTTGCTCTATCCAACTGAGCTAGCAGCACAAAACATCACTAAAACCAACCATGATGAAGCGGGTGATGGGAATCGAACCCACATACCTAGCTTGGAAGGCTAGTATTCTACCACTGAATTACACCCGCAGATAATTCCTTTGCCAAAATATAAATTCCGGCAAAACAAATCGGGGTGACAGGATTCGAACCTGCGACCTCTTGATCCCAAATCAAGCGCTCTAGCCAAGCTGAGCCACACCCCGGTTCTTCCACTTTTAACAAAAGCTTTAATTTTCTCACCTGCTGCGTCACAAGCAAGATATATTATATACAAATACCAATTCAATGTCAATCTCTTTTTTTACTTTTTTTCGTAATTTCCCATTTTATTTTATAAAAGTATTTATGAATACCCTTTATTCCATATCCTGAGAAACTTTTCTGCTAATGCTCTTCATTTATAAAAATAACGGATATCATAGTGAACCTTTCCATCTTCTTCCAAATCCATAATCATATAACTCGGGTTCCGTCCTTCCTGCCGTGGCTGTGAAATGCTCCCGGGATTCAATACCGTAATATCCGGATAGATTTCCAAATATGGCTTATGCGTATGCCCGAACATCACAATATCCGCTCCCCGCTGCCTTCCTGCCTCTGTAATCGTTTCCATCCCAAAATTAACGCCAAAACGATGCCCATGCGTCATAAAAACCTTATACTTTCCCAATTTAATAATCTTATCCCGTTCGATATTCGTAAAATAATCATTATTTCCGGAAATCATCTCCACAGGACAGGGTGCAATCGAGCAGATATAATCCTCGCTTCCCTCCAAATCACCTAAATGAAGCAGCATATCGATTGGCTTTTCCCGTTCTATCACTTGTTCCAGGTATCTGTCCCTTCCGTGAGAATCGCTGACAATTAAGATTTTCATAACCCATCCCTTCCCGGATCTTTGCACATTTCTGCGGAGCATTTTTCTATTTTTTCCCTCATCATACGCAGTGCTTTTCCTCTGTGGCTGATTTCATTTTTCTGTTCCGGGCTCATCTGGGCTGTCGTGCAGCCATAAGACGGTACATAAAAGATAGGATCGTAGCCAAATCCATTTTCTCCTTTCTCTTCATACCCAATCTGTCCTTCTATTGTCCCGCGGACAGTCTCCACATGCCCATCCGGAAATGCGCACGCAACTGCACATACGAAACGCGCGCTGCGCTCTTCACCCTGTGCCTTCTCCAATTTATCCATAATATACTGGTTCTTAATATGATAAGAAGTATCCTCTCCCAGAAACCGTGCAGAATAAATTCCCGGCGCTTTATCCAGATAATCCACTTCCAGGCCGGAATCATCCGCCATCACAATATCTCCTGTCATATTCATAATGGCCTTTGCCTTGATTTCCGCATTTTCTTCAAAGGTTTTCCCATCCTCTATAATATCGGCAAAAATCCCTGCTTCCTTCATAGAAAGAATTTCATACGGAAGCCCTTTTAAAATCATACGGACTTCTTTCATCTTATTTTCATTTCCTGTTGCAAAAATAATCCGTTTCAAACCTGTTTCTCCTTTTTTTCTGTTTTTTTCGGCGGCTTCGGTCCCATAAACTGATAAAAATAAGTTTTTATCATTCCATTATAGATTTTCCTGTTTTTATCCGCTTTTCGTCCGAACTGCTTCTGCGCATCTTCATACGCTGTAATCATATAGCAGGACCAACTGTCTAAAGCCTGAAATACCCTGCCAAATTCCTGGTACAGCTTCGGCAGCGCTTCCCTTTCTTCCATCCGCTCCCCATAAGGCGGATTGGTAACGATAAAGCCATATTTTTTACTGCTGCTTAATTCCGATACCGGCCTGCACTGAAAATGAATATACTTTTCCACTCCTGCCAGTTTCGCATTTTCCCTGGCTTTGGCAGCAATATCAGCATCGATGTCATACCCCTGTATGTTCATTTCTATATCACGCCTGACAAGAGAATCCGCTTCTTCCCTTGCCTGGCTCCAGATTTTAGCCGGATACAGCTCCCAGTTTTCGGCCTGAAAATTCCGGTTCCTTCCCGGCGCCATATTTGCTCCCAACAGAGCCGCCTCAATTGGAAACGTCCCGCAGCCGCAAAAAGGGTCCACCAGAATCCGATCCCTGTTCCACGGCGTCAACATCAGCAGCGCAGCCGCCAAAGTTTCCGTAATCGGCGCCTTGCTTGTCCAATAACGGTACCCTCTTTTATGCAGGGAAACGCCCGAAGTATCTATCCCAATCGTTACAATGTCCTTTACTATCGAAACCCTTACCGGATAATCCGCTCCCGTTTCTTCAAAATGCTGCTGCTTATAAGCCTGCTTCATCCTCTCTACCATTGCTTTTTTCATAATTCTCTGGACATCGGACGGGCTAAATAATTTACTTTTCACAGAATTGGCTTTCGTAACCCAGAATTTTGCATCCGCCGGAAGATATTCCTCCCACGGAAGCGCTTTTGTCTTTTCAAATAACTCGTCAAACGTTTCCGCTTTAAATTCGCCAACCTTTAACAGCACACGCTCTGTTGTCCTCAAAAAAAGATTGGCTCTTGCACAGGCTTCTTTTTCTCCTGAAAAAGTAACTTTCCCATCTTCTACTTTTACGATTTCATACCCCAAATCTAAAATTTCCCTTTTCAATACGGCTTCCAAACCAAAATGGCAGGGCACAATCCATTCCTGTTTCATTTTTTCATCCTTTCGCTTTTACAGGTAACGCAGATGGGAGACAGGTGCATTCACCGCCCATAAAGGCAGGAATCCTCTCCCATCTGGTAAAAAAATACACCAGCTATCTATACTAACCGTCCGTGGTAAGACGCCATTCCACCGTTTAAACTAAGCGCATGATAGCCGCGTTCTGCAAAAAAACGTGCCATTCTCAGGCTTTGATTTCCTCTTTCACAGTAAAATACTACGGTATGAAAAGAAGCTCTTTCCAGCAGTCCAGTACGCTGGCTTAAACGGTCAAACGGAATATTCACAGCTCCCGGCAAATGCCCTGACATATAATCGTCAGGATTTCTTAAATCAACAATTAATACATCTTTTCTGTTAAGGTAATATTGCAATTCCTCATTTGAAATCGCATAAAACCCCATAAACACCACATTCCTTATACCCAATCATTATACCATTAATGTATGTCCTGAAAGGATATCGGTGACTCACGTAAATAAGATGAAACTGCTTTGTGAGCTTGGCTCATTGCTCGCGTAAAACAAAATAACCTTTGTCAATACAACAAAGGTTATCGAAAATATACAGCGTGCGCGAGAAGATTCGAACTCCCGACCTTCTGATCCGTAGTCAGACGCTCTATCCAGCTGAGCTACGCGCACATATAAAACAAAAATGCCGGCGACCGGAATCGAACCGGTACGGGAGGTTAGTCCCGCAGGATTTTAAGTCCTGTGCGTCTGCCAGTTCC
>CANREH010000192.1 GCA_947629585.1 uncultured Lachnospiraceae bacterium
GCGATAATGCCGCCTCCACAGAAAAGGGTTCGTCAGCCGGACAGACCGTATCTCATTAGGCGGGATGTCCAGCGCATCGCTGAGAAAACCCTTCCGGATCTTCTCGTTCAGAAACAAATGCTTAAAAGCAAAATCATACGTCAGCGGTACTATGTTCCCCATATATTCTCCCTCCTGTTCCGCAGGAGTCTTCCGGTAGGGAACACCTTTTCTTTGAAAATCTCCTGCTTTTAAATTGTGTGTTGGTTTTAAAAGCATAGATTTTCTGAATTCCATAGAAATATATCGTATTCCGACGTGAAAAGAATTTGTATGCTTTGGTTGCATCTTATCATATGTCAGATGAATTTGCAAGCGTTTTTGTTCGGAATTTTCAATTTTCAATTTCCCGATGTAAGATATGCAATTGTCAAGGTACTGAAGATTATTTTCTGCATTCGACAGAAGCAACAAACTTATCTCTTATTTATCAATCCATCAAAGGTACATCCAATTTGATTTAATCAAACGCCTTCAAACAAACAGAAGTCTCTTTACTGTATATCTTATTAAAGGGATTCATGCCTTCTCTCTCCTGAACAGGAAATCCCTAAACCTGCCAAACGCTTTCAACGCCCGTTTCAAATCATCCGGATCTTTTATTCCCATCCAAATCCTGTGGCCAATATACCAAGGCCTCATATAAAATCTCCTGCGGCAGTAATTACAGTAGTTTACCAGTTCTTCCGCCGTGACGTCGCCGAAATGGAAGGTGGTATTATGGTTGCCGTCCTCCTGCAGATAATCCGTATATTTGCCGCTCAGATAGCCCTGCGCCACGGCCCAATCGTAGGCTTCCGTGCCGGGGAACGGCATTAAAGGATAGAACTGCGCCGTATCCAGTTTAAGCGTCAGCGCAACATCCAACGTCTCCTTCATGGTTTCCCGCGTCTCACCTTTATTGCCGAAGATAAAACAGCCGTGTACCTGCATCCCTGCCTTGCGCACGTTATCCACAAACGGCTTGAACTGTTCGACTTTCGTCCCTTTTCTGATATTATTCAGAACGGTCTGGTTGCCGCTCTCAAACCCCGGCAGCAGCAGGCGACATCCTGCCTTCTTCATCCACACCATAGTCTCATAGTCCAAAGTGACACGGGAGTTGGCCATCCATCGCAGCCTCTTATTCAGTTTCTTTTCAATCAGTAATTTACAGATATCCTGAACACGCTGCTTGTCTGCCGTAAACGTATCATCCTCAATGACAACCTCTTTCACTTCCGGGAAGTTTTCAGCAATATATGCAAATTCCGCCACCACATTTTCCGGACTGCGGAAACGGTAAGTGTGTCCGTGCATCGTCTGCGGATACAGACAGAAATAACAGTGAAAAGGGCAACCCCTGCCTGTAAAAATCTGGATTTCCGGATACGCGGCAGTGGGAACAAAGTAATCTTTCACATCCAAATGTTCTTTAATAAATTTGGCTGCCATAGGCACATCATCCATGTCGGTAATATAGGGCATATCCTCATTTGCCTTGATCTTCCCTTCCGCATCCCGATAGGTAATACCCTTGACTTCCCGCCAGTCTTTACCTTCCCGAAGCGCATCTACAATGCCGTTTACAGTCAAATCATATTCTTTCCGCGCCACGGCATCGATATTTTTGTGCAGTTCAAGTGTTTCTTCCGGCAAAGTGGATACATGAGTCCCCACCATCATCACCACAGCCTCCGGATATCTCTTTTTTAATTCCGATGCGAAGGCTGCATCTTCATAGATGGAGGGTGTTGTGGCATCCACAACAAAAAGTTTCGTATCTTTGCCTTGCTTTTCAATCAGTGCAAAGCATTCTTCCCGGCTGAATTGCTTTGCCGGAGCGTCAATAAATTTTACATCATAGCCTTCTCTTTCCACCCGAGCCGCTGCGTAGATCAGCCAAAGCGGATAATAGAAACATCCGCTCTTGGTAATGGCAGGACTCCGCTGTTCTCTGGAGAACTTTCCGTACTGGGATTTAAAAGGAGGGTTTACAAAAAAAACTTTCATGATTTATTTCATCCTTTCTGCCGTCATCGTCTGCCTTTTAGTTTGTGGAACAGCGCCGGATTATTTCTACGGATCAGATAGACAGCGCCGTAAATCATATAAGTCAGGCAGACACTTTGATGTCTGATCGGGAAAACAAGCAAGCGCATTTTTCGGCTTCGGCACTTTGCTCTCGATACAGCCTTTATCACATCAGGATGGGTGATCATTTTTCGAATTCTCCGCCTTTTTTCTTTTCCGCCAAGTTTCCGTCCCGCGTGGAAAATATTCTCGATACAGCCGGCAATCCTTTCGGTAAATTCCCGGCAAACATATTCCCGGGAGACTTCATCCCACATATGCAATGCCTTAAAATGGGTCTGAAATTCCTGGTATTCTTTGTGCCGGATAGTAAAAGCGTCCTCGCGATACTTTTCGGACGTCGAGCCGGCCCGTTCCCGCACATAGTAATACAAACATTCCTGTGTAACTGCAATGCTCTGACAGTTTTCCAGAAATTGACGATTGAATACCCGGTCCTCAGTATATACATGACCGTCGCGATAGTGCAGGTTTTTGGAAGTAATCACATCCATCCGGTAGATTTTGTTCCAGACGTTGCTGAGCATATCCTTATCCCATAAGTCAATGTAGTGGGGACGGATCTGCTCCCAGCCTTTTAAAAAGCAGGACGGATAGGACTTCTCTTCCAGATATGTACCATGGCCTCCAGCATCTTCGATCTTAAAATAATATCCGCAGATTCCCATATCCGCGCCGGTGTCATCCATGAGCCGCACAAGCTTTTCATACATTGTTGGATTTAATTCATCGTCACAGTCCATGAATGTGACATACTCTCCGGACGCTCTTTCCAGTCCGCCATTTCTGGCTCTTGCAGTACCCCCATTCTGCTGATGCACTACATGAAATCGCCTCTCATCGGCTGTCAGTTTATCCAGTATTGCCCCACTGCCGTCTGTTGATCCGTCATCCACAAAAATAGCTTCCCAATCCTGATATGTTTGCGAGTGCAGATACTCCATACATTTCTTAAGATAGGGCTTTGCATTATACACAGGAATGACAATAGATAACCTACTCATAAAATTCTCTTACTCTTTCCCTCATGCCACTTCCACGCATGTTCTACAATGGTTTCGATCTCCGCATACTTCGGTTCCCATCCCAGCACCGCCTTCGCCTTATCGCTTGCCCCGACCAGTACCGCCGGGTCGCCCGGACGACGGGCAGATAACGTCCAGCACGCTGGTGCCGCGCTCGTTGCCGAGATTAAAGCGTTCGCTCGCGCCGCCGCTTTGCAGATATTTGAGCGCCAGGATATGCGCCTGCGCCAGATCTTCCACATGGATATAGTCCCTGATGCAGCTTCCGTCCCTTGTCGGGTAGTCCGTGCCGAACACTTTGATATCTGCCCTCTTTCCTGACGCCGCATCCAGCACCAGCGGGATCAGGTGCGTCTCCGGATCGTGATCCTCGCCGATCTCTCCCTCCGGGTCTGCCCCGGCGGCATTGAAATAGCGCAGCGCCACAAAGCGCAGGCTGTATGCCGTTCCATAATCTTTAAGGATTCTC
>CANREH010000193.1 GCA_947629585.1 uncultured Lachnospiraceae bacterium
AAATATCCTATCTAATTGCCTGTATTATTGAGTTTTCAAGGTGCGAGGCCCATTTTTGCTATGGGAAGTTTTAGTAATTTATTAATATATGCCGGCATACTTTTCATAATTTTCTCTATATAAACTTTATCTTCTCCCGACAGTTTTTCTGTTTGAGTCAAGTGATTATGTACAATACCGTAAAACTGAATTGAATTCCCTGCCCACTGTTTTATACGCTCATTCAACCATGTTATGTTCAGGATATAACTGTCTGTATTAAATGATTTTCTTCCCAAATCCTCTTGGAAATGAGTAATAACTCCCTTATAACCTCCTAAAATGCCGCCTGTTTCATAGCTTAATTCATTAAAAGTTGTCTTTATTAAATTATATATTTTATTGTCTAATTTCATAATTTATAATGTATTAATTCTAAAAAGTGTACTTTTTCGAGTTAGAAATTTTTTGTCATTTTTTGTATATTTTTACCAATTTTTACTTGAAATAAACTAAGTTTTATGATAAAATACCTTTTAATAAACCTAGAAATAAGCAACTCGAAAAAGTACACCTTTCCAAAAATTCATCACATTTCCCTAAAAATCAACTCTTTTCCAATTTTTTCGCTTTCCCAAAGAAGGTACTTTCCGCCATATTGCATGCACTGGCTGCCCTGTTTTAATATCAGCTTCTTTTCCTTCCATCGACGCATAATATCTCATAGAAGTTTTCCGGCGTCTGTACAGCCGGTCTCCCAAACTTAATGCCCCTTGCTTTTGCCGCAGCGATACCCTCCGCTTGTCTCTGCCGTATGTTCAAGCGCTCATTCTCTGCCACATAGCTTAATAGTGTCAACACAACATCACTGATAAATGTCCCCATCAAGCTTTTTTCCCTTCGGGTATCCAAGATCGGCATATCTATTACAACAATATCCTCTTTTTCTCTTTTGTGATAACCCGCCATTGTTCATTCAGTTCCACATAATTTCTTCCTAGGCGATCGATAGATTTTATGTAAAGAACCGAATTTTCCCCTAATTTTTTCAACAATTTTTGATATTGTGGACGTTCAAAATTTTTTTCTGACTTTCCATAATGTTTACCTCCAAATATTCTAATTTTTTATAAGTATAAGCTTTGCCCATTCTTATCCGAATCATACCTTAGAAAATTTCAGAGGAATTTCCTAATAAATAAAAAAAACAGGAAGAAAGCTTTTATAGAAATTTTCCTTAAAAGCTCTCTTCCTAAACTTTCACAGTAAATTATATTATTTTCTATTTGGGAATAATCTTCCAATAACCGTTCCTTGCAGATCCAACTCTCTCCAGTATTTTTTTATCTGCTAACTCTTTCATATTTTTTTCACCGTCCTTACCGTAACAGCTAAGTCTTCTGCCATAACTGCCTGTGTGATCCTGGGATTATCTGAAACCATATCCACAATTTCCTGCTGTATCTGGCTCAAACCCTTTAAGAAACTCTTTGGTGATCTTTGGTGATCTTTAGTATCTTTAGTGATCTTTAGTGATCTTTGGTGAT
This sequence comes from uncultured Lachnospiraceae bacterium, assembly GCA_947629585.1. Taxonomy (GTDB): domain Bacteria; phylum Bacillota; class Clostridia; order Lachnospirales; family Lachnospiraceae; genus MGBC100174. The sequence continues at coordinate 1,527 of CANREH010000193.1, forward strand.
CTTTTTCATAAGAAGGCCTGTAAATATTTACCTGGAAACTATCTCCCAGCTCTAATAATTCCGGTTCTCTAATTCCATATTCTTTGCAGCTGCTGAACATTCTTTTGATTCCTGTTCCCCAATTCTCAATAATTCTCATCCTGCTGAATACTTCCGCAATACAGCGATTCCGGATTTTAGAACCGCCTTCTTTCATCTGCTGTATTGTCAGCCCTCCATAAAGCATTCCCGGTGATGTAATTTCTACCCGATCATCATATACGGCTACCTGCACATATGCTTTATCTAAATAGTTTCTATGTTATGTGAAGCCAATAGTTATGCAAAGTCAGTTCCGAATTCCCTTTGAAATAAGGAAATCCGGAACTTTTTACTTTACATAAGATTTTATCATCTCATAGATTCTTTTTCAACCAGTTTATCAGATCGTCCTTCTGTTTTTGGCTGTACCTTTGTGAAGTTTCCACGGATGTACTATGCTTTTTCAGTTGTTCTTCTTTGATCTTAGGATTGGTTTTTGCGTAGATTTCAGTCGTGACCACCGATGTATGCCCCAGCAGATCACGAATATAAATCAGGTTTACCCCAGCCTCCAGCAAATGCATCGCCTTACTGTGGCGGAAGCAATGGTTTGTGATTTTATTTTTGAACAGTTCCGGGTACAGACTGCGGGCAATTGACACATACTTATCTATGATGTATTGTATTCCTGCACGGGTAAGTTTTTCACCTTTACGGTTCACAAACAACGGCTCATCTGCATCAGCCCTGCTGCACCGGCGGATGTAATTCCTGACAATGGCGGCGGCATCCGCATTGACAGGGACGAGCCTTGTCTTGTTCCCTTTCCCATGAAGCTCCACTGTGACAGTTTCTGAAAAGCGGATATTGACAGGACACAGATCGATCAATTCCTGTACCCTGGCACCTGTCTCATACAGCAGTACCAGGATGGACAAGTCGCGGAGCTGTCTGTCCTGCTTTTGGTCAGGAATGGAGAAAAGCAGCCGGACTTCTTCCACGCTCATATAATTCATCGGCATGGCAGGCGCTTTCTTAAATGGCACGGAAAGGATCTGTGCACATTGTTCAAACCCGGCAGGGTCCCGGTACTGGAGGTAGCGGAAAAAGGCATGGATCGCTGCCAGCCTCTGGTTCCTCGTGCGGATACTGATGCCGCGCACTTCTTCCAGATGGGAAAGGAACCTCTCAATCCGGACGGCTGTAAAGTCCCCATACTCAAGCTTTTCTGGCGGCAGGCGGTACTCCGATTTATAGAATCCCATAAGCTGTACAAAGGTGTCCCGGTAAGAGAGGATCGTATTGTGGGAGGCTGCTGTCTGCTTCGGGAGATATTCAGCAAAATATTTTGTCAGATGATAGGAAAAGGTGTTTTTATTCACCGGCATCACCACCCTCCTGTTTTGGAAAGATCCCCGGATGGCAGGAACCGGTCTTTTCAAGTATCCCGCCAAAGTGTTCTTCCATCATCCGCAGATAATACTCTGTCTCCGTGATGTGCTTATGCCCAAGATACGTGGAAAGAAGCGGCAGGGAGGTATACAGGTCAAATCCTTTTTCCTGCATCTGCTCAAGGGCCCGGACACAGAAGGTATGGCGGAGATCATGCAGGCGCTGGCGTCCGCCATCCGGCTTCGGCGGGATGGCAGCTTCTGAAAGCAGCCGGTGGAAGTTCCCATAAAGCATACTCTCAGTATAGCGTCTGCTTTTGGGGCCGTGAATAAAAGAATCTCCCGGATCGGCATTCCGGAGGTATTGATTGGAATAGGTCTGCAGTTCTCCTAAAAGTGAGTCGGAAGCAACAACTATACGGCTCACATTATTTTTCCCGTTGTAAATCGTTATCCTGCCGGTCTGGAATTCAATATCCCTCACTTTCACGACAAACGCATGAGTGAATAAAATGTGAAAAAAATCCTGTTATCTGTTATAATAAAAAGAAAACAGGAGAAA
>CANREH010000194.1 GCA_947629585.1 uncultured Lachnospiraceae bacterium
TACATTTTTTTCTATTATACCATATATTCAGACGTAAGTCTACTATTTACTCGAAAATTAATGCAATGTTGTACTAGCAGCATTATCTCCGAGCATCCCAGAAGCTCCATTTGCTTTTGGTAAAAATATTTTCCATGTTCCAATATATTTTTCAATTCTTCCTCGAACATATTTCTTTTTTATCCACCTATATACTCGACTATTATTGCAACGTCCCAAAACTCTATAATATTTATCTTTATCTTCGGGCTCTATTTCAAGAAAAATTAGAGGCAGCGCTACAAAAGCATTTGAAGAAATATCATAAAGATGTCCTTGACTTAAGCTTTCACTTGCACAAGGATTCTCCACATGCATTTCATTTGTAAAAAGATATGGCGTTCTACCTGACATAATAGTACCAAATTCTCTAAAGTCTGATGCACCAACAACTTTTTGTCGAATCGTATTTAATTCCAAAAATGGAACAAATACTTCTACAGGCATATATTTTTTATTAATGTCATGGTAAGTTATTGCAACTCCTCCCGTAATAGAGGTATTTGGAAAAATCTTCGTTGCATCCGCCTCATAATATAAGATTTTTAAATGCTCATTTTGAAGCATTTTGTTATTCCATTCTTTCGGTGTGCTTCCTGCATTAAACAAAAACCTTGCCGGATGTATCATTTCTACCACATCTGCAACTTCATAAGCATTTTCAAGAAATTTATGATAAATTGGCGGTGCGAAACCTTTATTGTCACCAAGAGTTTCATCCTGATACGGCGGATTTCCAATAATAAAATCGAATTTCATAACACTATCCCTTTCTCTGTAATGATAAAAACTCTACACTTGAATCACTTCCACGCCAGTCAAAAATACGGCAGCGCGGCTGTTTATTTTCTTTCTTGTCTTCTTCATCCAATCCCAAAAATTCCATCAAGTCTATTTGGTGGTATGCTTCCTCCGCCGTTCCATACGGAATTGTTCCAGTCAAGCCATCCATCTGCCATAGATTCCATACAATAATGTTCACGACTTTTCGATACTCTTCCACCGTTGGCTTTCGTTTCCATCGCTCCTGCATATATTCTTCAAAAGTCATCAATAAATTTACGCGGGCAATCAACAGGTTATCTCCCTGAAATTCATACCCATAAGTAGCCTGAAAAGCTCTGATCGTCCATTCAAGCCATGATTTCTCTGAATCTGTATTTTCATTTACTATCCGCAGTTTTCGATCCAGTATTCCGATCCGGTTTGAGACAGGTATCATTTCTCCCGTAGCAACATCATATCGGCTGACAAGATAAGGAGCCTCTCCACAAGTTATCTCCAGCCTCCTGGAATCCACATACTTTTTCCAATCTCCTTTTTTCTGAAATTCGATTTTTTCCGTAGGCTTTCCATCTTCAAAAAAAACATCTTTCATTCCAAACCAAACCTCATCAGCATAGTCATTCATTTTCTGGCAAACCCACAATGGTGTAAATACTTCTGCATGCTGCCTTGTTCGTTTCGTCTGCTGTTCCATCGCTTTTCTGGCACGGGTTTTCACGATACCGGCATGAAAACCCGTTATCAAATCAGCACTAATTTCCTCATTTCGTCCATATTTTACTCCCATAGCATTGTAAGCATCTGTCGCCCACATAATATTTTTTTTCGTTGTTTTGTCTTTTAACATTCTGTCAAGCAGACCTAACGCCTGTATTTTCAGAATATCATCCTGAATATTTATAACCACAGGGGATACCCCTTTCAATCTTCTATATACACCCAATTACCTAATTCGTAGTATAACACAAAATGATTAAAATTTCGAGATATTTTATAAGTTTTCATTTAGGCTGATATCTATAATTATATGTAATCTTTTCCCCCTCACTTCTGCATCATCTCCTCCACAAACCGGGAAATCTCCATTTCCCGGTGATACCGCTCTTTGACGGCGCAGATATGCAGATCCTCCTTTGCCCTTGTCATTGCGACATAAAAAAGCCTTCTCTCTTCCTCTAAATCCGCGTCCAGGACGGACTTATGGTGCGGCATAATCCCCTCATTGGCATCGATAATAAAGACAGCCTTGTATTCCAGCCCCTTTGCGCTGTGCATGGTAGACAGGCAGACGCCCTCCGCCTGTTTATTTTTCCGCAAAAGCTGCTGCTTTAACTCCTCCGCATAGGTTTCCATAAAGGAAAACCATGCTTCCTTCGTCCCGTATTCTTTCGCGCTTTCCTGAATTTCATCCAATATCCCATACAGCTCCTCGATTTCCAGCCTCTTGGATTTTGCATAATCCTCCAGGTAAGCCTCATATTCTATTCCCTTCCGGATAAAGGTAACGGCGGCATAGGGACGCATATCCGCTAACGCCGTCAGATCGTGCCGGAGCCTGTCAATGCGCTCCAGCATCCATACCTTATCCCCGTAAAAGCGTTCCAGTGAGGAAAATGTGACAGATTCTTCCAGGGCATTCCGGCTGAAATAGCGCAGCGGGCGGTTCATCACCTGCAAAAAAATCCCCCGCTCCATTTTTCCGCATTCTTTTAGCTGTTCCGCCAGACGCAGATAGGCAATGATATTTTTTGTAATCCAGTGCTCAAAAATATTGGGCATCGTATCCCGCATAACAAAAGGGATATTGTACTCCATCAGCTTGGAAACAAGAAGCCTGGGCTGCGTATTGGTACGGAATAAAACCGCAAGTTCAGAGTAATCCGTCCCCTGTTTCTGGTATTCCTTTATTTTTTCCAGGATATACTGGTTCTCATCCGCCAGATCTTTAAACAGGCGCACCATAGCAGGCTGGTCGGAATTTCTGACGGCACGGATGTTTTTCGGGAACCGTTTTTTATTTTTTTCAATTACACGCGCCGCCGCTTTTACAATTTTATCACTGCAGCGGTAATTCCTGTCCAGTGTTACCCGCTTTGTCCCGGGGAAATCCTTTTCAAAATTCAGCATAATCTCCGGCTTTGCCCCGCGGAAACGGTACACCGACTGATCGTCGTCCCCGACAATAAATAAATTCTGTTCCTTTCCTGCCAGCAGCTTTACGGTATCATACTGAATCCGGTTGATATCCTGAAATTCATCAATTAAAATATAGCGAAACTGCCGCTGCCACATGGCGCGGATATCTTTCCTTTCTTTTAAAAGATCATAGCAGTAAACGAGCATATCATCGAAGTCTAACATGCCGTGCTGCAATAAATAATCCTGGTAACTCTGATAAAACTGTTGAAATTCCTGATCCCCGCAGCAGATGGCATGATAATAGTCAAGGGAAATCCGATCCCCTTTGACAAGGCTTATCTCCCCCTCCAGAGAAGATAAAAACTCCTGCTCATCATCCAGCTCCAGCTGCATTGTGGACAGAATCTCTTTTAACACCAGCCTTTTTTGATCGTCGCGGATAATATTATCCGCCTGATACCCATACGCCTTTCTCAAAATCATAAAAAAGACGGAATGAAACGTCCCAAAACGGACCTGTTTCCCTTCCGC
>CANREH010000195.1 GCA_947629585.1 uncultured Lachnospiraceae bacterium
GACTAAATTAGGCTCAACCCCTTGATTTTACTGGGTTTCTTCTAACTTGTCCCTATTATAACACGGGCATCCACATAATCCATGCCGAGATTTTTTAAGCTCTGATCCAGGTAATGTTCGATATGCTTCTGACCGCTTACGCCTGCATCTATCTCCTCCTGTGTCCGTGGCGTAAACTTCGTGGCAATGACAACATCGTCCCGTTTGGCAAAATCCCGCAAAGCCTTTCCCACATACTGCTCGCTGGTGCCGTTCTGATACACAATCGCGGTATCGTAGAAATTAATGCCCAGTTCCAGACCGTGTCTGATGATTTCCCTTGTCTGCTCCTCGTCCACCGTCCAACTATGCTGACCCATAGAGGCGTTGCCGAACCCCATACAGCCCATGCAGATCCGGGAAACCTTCAGATCGGATTTTCCCAAATTCGTATACTCCATAGAAAAACCTCCCTTCTCTCTAATTAATCTTTCAGCAGACCTCTCACACAGTTGTATGTGATTTCATAAATGGTCATAAACACATAGTTCACGCCCGCCTGCTCCATCGCTGTCCGCTGCTTTTCATTAACCACCGTATACGGATAGATCCCGAACATGAACGGAAAAAAGGTATACAGGAAACGCTGCTTATCGGCAATCGGCATCTCCGGAAAATACTTCTCCAGACAGCGCATGACCGCGCGCAGGGAACCTCCGTAAGCCACCTTAAACTCCGTGAGCCGCTCCAGCCGGCTGCTGCTTTCCAGGTCATAATGATTCATCGACATAATCTTAAGAAGCTGGGCCCGTTTCTCCAAAGAATGAGCCAATTTGTTGGCAAATTCATCCCTGGTAAGCGTTTCATTTTCCTCCATGATCTGATTCAGATCGGCAATCCACAGTTCATTCTCCCTTTGCAAAAGTGCAAGAAAAATCTCTTCCTTTGTCTGAAAGTAATTGTAAATCGAGGTCCGGGTAAAACTTGTTGCGTTCCCAATGTCTTTCAAGGTGATTTCTTTAAAACTTTTTGTCTTATAAAGCTCCTCACAGGCATTGATGATTTCTTCCTTCCGGGCATTGGTAAGCTCCGGCGATCCTTTTGGCATTTTTTATCTCCTCCCTATCTTTTTTCACATAAAATGCCCCGCTAACGTCTATGTGGGTTTATCATCGTCCATGCCCCAATCACCGTAATCGGCACAGGATAAAAGGCAAGTTTGGAACCAATATTTTTCTTCACAGATTATGCCTCCTTTTTTCTATTCTGACATTATGTCAATACGAAGTATAACATCATTCTGACACTATGTCAATATGTTTTTAAAAAAATTTCCTGCTTGCATTTTCCTGCTGCGTTAAAAGCAACATTAATACCAGTCATGTTTTTCATCACGGTTCAGGGCATTGATCTGCTCCATCTCCTCCTCCGTCAGCTCAAAATCGTAAATCTCCGTATTCTCCTGGATATGATCCGGATTGCTGGAGCCCGGAATGACCACGACGCCTTTCTGTAAGTTCCAGCGGAGGATGACCTGCGCCGACGACTTTCCATGCGCCTCAGCAATTGCGGAAATCACCTTATCCCCTAACAGCTCCGCCGTATAGCCTCTTCCCCCAAACGGGTACCAGCCTTCCATCACGATTCCGAGGCTGTGGACATAAGAAATCACTTCGCTTTCCTGATAATACGGATGGATCTCGTTCTGCACCAGCGCCGGAGTAATCGTTACCTGCGGCAGAAATTCTTCCAGCTCCTCGATATACCAGTTGGACAGCCCGATCGAGCGGACCTTTCCTTCCTTTACCGCCTTCTCCATCGCTTTGTATGCTTTTACGTCATTCTTTCCCGGATGGTGGAGCAAAAGGAGATCAATATACCCGGTATCCAGCCGCTTCAGCGCATTGTCAATCGCTTTTTTCGGATGATCATACTGGCTGGGATACAGTTTCGTGGTTACAAAAATTTCCTCTCTTGGAATGCCGGAGTTTCTGACCGCCTCGCCGACTTCCTTTTCATTTTCATACATATAGGCAGTATCAATCAGCCTGACTCCCCGCTTTAACGCCTCGGAAACTGAATTTACACATTCCTCGTCCAAAAGGCTGTAAGTGCCGAGCCCGTTTAACGGCATTTCATACCCGCTGTTTAATGTCACGGTCTTTGTTTTAAAGTTAAACGCCTGCCCCATCTGCCCGTTCTCCTCCGCTTTCAAAGGCTTTATGCCTGTTTCCTCCAGCCATTGTACCACTTCCTCTTTTGAAGTCCCTGCCGCGAACCGTTTTCCTTTCTTCCATGTCACGCTGTCATCCACAAGGGCATGGAGATCAGTATCACTGCTGCCGATTCCGCTGCTGTGGGAAGTGCAGAACGGCACAATGGTCTTGCCGCTAAAATCATAGTTTTCCAAAAAGGTGCTGATGATCCTCGGCGCCTGCCCCCACCAGATCGGGTACGCCAGCACCACGGTATCATAATCTTCCATCGCTTCCACGCTTCCGGAAATCTCCGGCCTCGCCCTGTCATCCTCCTGCTCTTTTACAGCCCTGGAATCAGAATTATTGTAATCTAAATCCTCTTCGGTGTAAGGAGTCTTTGGCTTAATCCGGTACAAATCCGCATTCAGGTACTCCGCCGCATATTCCGCAAGAGGCTTGGTGGTACCTGTGCAGGAAAAATAAGCGACTAAGCTGTTTGTCTGCCCTGACTTTGACGACTCCTTTTCCACTACCTTAATATTCGTCCATGCCGTTACTTTTTTCTTTCCGGAACTAACTGTGGCCTTCACTTTTGCAGTGCCTGCCTTTTTTGCCTTTACCACGCCTTTTGCCGTTACCGCAACAGCTTTTTCGTCCGAAGAAGAATACGTTATTTTCATTTTCTTTCCTTCCCATTTCTTTACGCTTACTTTCAGCACTGCCCTGCTTCCCTTCTGCATGGAATACGTTTCCTTCGTCACGTTTGTTTTCCCGATTTTTAAAACCGCCTGCGGAGAAAGTGCGCTGACCGTCGCCTTTCCCGAAAATACGCCAACAATCAATACAACGGCAAAAAGAAATGTTAACCACACTGTCTTTTTACTTATCTTTTCTTTCATAATCTGTCCGCTCCTTCCTTCTCTAAATCCCTATCCACTTCTGCATTTCTTATTTCCTCCCGGCTGATTCTGCGGATTACCTTTGCCGGGACGCCCCCGACAACTGTAAATGCTTCCACATCTTTATTTACCACGGCTCCTGCCGCCACCACAGCCCATCTCCGGATTTTCCCCGGCATTTTCCTGAAAGCCATCAATGACATCGTTTATCGTCAAATCTTACAGCCCCTTTCTTTTTGTTGTTTTTTCCACACCTGCGGCTTCTCTTTCTCATAGTCTATCAAACGCAATAAAAAATATCAAATACATATATTAAATATCTAGGGTAAACGCATGATTTTAGGAATTCCATTTTGTCATGGTTTATGCTATTGTATTATCAGAAAGTGATGACAAT
>CANREH010000196.1 GCA_947629585.1 uncultured Lachnospiraceae bacterium
TCTTGCTGCGTCCGTGTTGGCACGCTTGAAAAACAAAGCAAAGGAAAGCGGCAGAAGCTATCAGCTGTGTTTGCAGCTTTTCTGCCAAGAAGAATTTTTGCAGCGTTTGGAAAAATCCAAATATACGGATAATCTTGTACTAAAAGGCGGACTATTTATTTACTCCCTTACCGACTTCGATAGCCGTGTCACCGTTGACGTTGATTTTCTGCTAAAAAAAATACCCAACACACCCGAACAGCTCAAAGCGGTACTGGGAGGCAACATGATGAACAGTGGTCCGCACAGAACAGCTTCTGGCAGTAGCAGCACTTTGAGTACCATAATCCCGCATATAAAATGTTTGGTGTATAATAAGAATGTGCACTTTCCCGGCAACGTTCTTGACAAGCTGGTGAAGCTATGATACGTTATTTTATATAACAGATCGGAATTTGGAGGCGGTGAAAATGTTTGAACCAGGCAATTATGAATTTGGATTAAAGACAGGAGATTTATCGGAAGAGGAAATGATTAAAATTTTCAAAAAAGCTAACAGAAAAGTCGCCAAATGGCTTCATGATTCCCGTATTCCAAGAGGATTGAATATGTTAAAGTGTACCGGCCCGTTTGGCTGCTCAACGCCGGATGCGCCGGAGCCAGAATATGATCACATCTATCGGTTTTCACACAGCTGCAGCAATCTCTTTATCGAACTATATCCCAATCAGGAGAAAAACGGGTTCGTGAAGTTTTTAGAAGACGGCATCATCTGGAATCTGCACATTATACTTATGGAAGGCAGCTATAAGCTGTCTGAAGATGATCACATTGACGAGTTTGGAGCCAGAGTTTTGGAGGAGTTATTTCAGATGCTTCCCTGTGAAAAGGTACTGATCAGGAAAACTGCCCTGGGTGAGGACTGGATATAATGAAACTGTAAATTCCCGCCTATGGAATTTCAGCCAGCTAAAAACTAAATAGTTCCCATTTTTGACATTTTCAAGAGGTAAAAAATGGGAATAATTTCGTCATCATAATTCGATAACATGTTATTGACTTTTGCAGATTCAAATACTATAATGATTCATGGTATAGAAAAAAGGAGGATGGACGCTTATGGCGTGGGAAGAAAATCCATGTACTATGTTAATCAGACAGCTTGATATGAACCTTACAAGAGAATCGGACAAGAAGCTGCGGGAGCATAATCTTACACGGTCACAGATTATGACATTGATGTATTTAAGTGATGCTGCGACGCACGAATTATCATTAAAGGAACTGGAACGGCTGCTGCAGGTTTCTCAGCCGGCTGTCGCAGGGATTGTAGTCAGATTGGAAAAAAAAGGGATGCTGCAGAGTTTCCAGGATTCTTTGGATAAACGGGTGAAGCATGTCAGGCTTACACATCAGGGAGAACAACGCTGTATAGAGGCAAGAGGAAATATGAAAGCATTGGAAGACTTTTTCCTGCAGGGTATGACGGAGGATGAACGTGCCATGCTGCGGGTGCTTCTTGAGAAAGCCAGCAGGAATTTTAAAAAATGCCTATTTTAATAACATGTTATTGAATATGGAGGAAATGGAAATGAATAAGAAAACATTGGAAGTGTTCCAATCAATGCCCGTTCCGCAGGCTGTGATGAAAAATGCGGTTCCGTCTATGGTCGCTATGATTATGGTGCTGGTCTATAACCTGGCGGACACGTTCTTTATTGGGCAGACACACGATCCTGTCCAGGTGGCGGCGCTTACACTGGCCGCACAGGTTTTTGTGTTTTATTCTGCCCTGGGTACTGTGTTCGGTATTGGCGGCACATCCATGATCTCCCGGGCGTTGGGAGCGGGAGAGAACCAATATGCCAAAAAAGTATGCTCTTTCTGTATGTGGGGAAGTGTGAGTGCCGGGAGCGTGTTCTCGGTTATGATGTGGCTGTTTATGGGGCAGTTGTTGAGAATGATTGGAGCTGACAGCCAGACATGGGATTTTACAAAAGACTATTTAAGTATCGTGGCGTTTGCTGGTCCGTTTGCCGTCGTAAATGGATGTTATTCTAATATTCTTCGGGCAGAGGGAGAATCCACAAAAGCTATGATGGGACAGTTGATCGGTAACCTGACGAATATTGTACTTGATCCTGTCATGATCGTTGGTCTTGGCATGAATACAAAAGGGGCGGCAATCGCTACGGTCATTGGAAATTTCGTTGGTACGGTTTACTATGTGTGGTATTTTTACAGGAAACATTCTATGCTTAGCATCCGTATCAGGGATTTCACAGTAAAGGACGGGGTTTGTACCAGAGTTTTGGCTATTGGAATTCCAGCTTCCTTAAATGTTCTGTTTATGGCGATTTCCCATATTATACTTAATAAACTGATGGCTGGCTATGGCAATCTGCAGCTCGCTGGCGTAGGTGTGGCGACAAACTTACTGAAAATACCGGGAACGATTTGTATTGGATTTGGACAGGGGATACAGCCTTTGGTTGGATATTGTTTTGGTTCTGGTGACTGGGTACGCTGTAAAAAAGTCATTCGGTTTTCACTCATATCGGGATTTATATTAAGCTGCATTTTGTGTCTGTTCAGTTATAGTTTTATTGACACTTTGGTAGGGGCGTTTCTCACGAATGAGAATGCGTTTGGCTATGGGGTTGCTTTTGCTAAGGTAATGCTTGCCACTTGTTTTTTATTTGGAATTTTCTATACACTGACAAATGTGTTACAGGGATTTGGATCAGCAAGTGCATCTTTGCTTACGAATATCAGCCGTCAGGGATTGATTTACATTCCGGTACTTTTTATTATGCAGGAATTGATGGGTATGGAAGGCCTTGTATGGGCGCAGCCGATAGCGGATATTTTATCTGTTATCATGGTAACAATCATATATCTGATTACTTCAAAAAAGATATTTAAGGAAACTTGTTAGAACCGAAATTCTGGATGCTTTATCTTATTGAATTGTTTTATCAGACAGGAGAGCGTTTGTTGGGAGCCGAAAACCAACGGACGCTTTTTTTGTTTCCGTTAAGAGGATTCCTGCCAAAAGCATGAGTTACAAAAAATTGAGCAAAAACAAACATTAACAAAATTAGGAACGGATATTAACATTTTACCTCTTTGAGCCGATATACTGAATGAAATCATGGATCAAAGGAGATGGAAGCATGAAAAAAGAAACAACCCCAAGCCAGAGCGAATGGCTGATTATGGAAATTTTCTGGACGGAAAACAGGACGATGACGGCAAAGGAAATTATACAGAAAATGCGGGAAACATCGGATATGTCGCCCCGCATGGTGCGTGTCCTCTTAAACCGTTTATGGCAGAAAGGCGTGTTAAGCTACACCGTGGATGAACACGACACAAGGGTGTACCACTATACCGCAGAGAAATCAAGAGAGGACTGCCAGAAGGAGAAAAGCCGG
>CANREH010000197.1 GCA_947629585.1 uncultured Lachnospiraceae bacterium
AGGTCAATGGTATCTGTACCGAGGCGTTTTAAGCTCCCCTCTACGGATTTTCGTATCGTTTCCGGGCGGGAGTCCGTAACCAGGCCGTCCGGCGCGTGCTGTACGCCGCATTTTGTGGCAATTACCACTTTATCCCGATAAGGCTTTAACGCCGCCCCCACCAGTTCCTCGTTATAGGCAGTGCCGCCATCAGGCAGAGCGCCTGTATAGCACTCTGCTGTGTCAAACATCGTATAACCGAGTTCCACCGCCTCGTGGATCAGGCGGGTCATTTCCCTGGTATCCGACGGCGCGCCGAACGCGTGCGTCATTCCCATGCAGCCAAGGCTTACCGCGGATACCGTTAAATCCCTGCCAAGCGTTCTGTACTTCACATTATCCCTCACTTTCTATCCAAGGCTTTCCACCCATTCTCTTACTTCGCCTTCCGAAACGCCGGAGGAAAAACGCTTTCCATCCAGCCAGTCTCCGGTTCCCGCTTCCTCAGCCAGAAGCTCGCCGCTCTCACCCAGTCCCGATGTGGAGGAAGTGCAGAACGGAATCACTGTCTTACCGGTAAAATCATTCGCTTTTACAAAGCTGTCCGTCGGCCATGCCGCAATGCCCCACCAGATCGGGTAGCCGATAAAAACAGTATCATAGTCGTCCCAGTTCTCTACCGTCGTGGAAGCAAGCTCTACCTCCCGCAGCGACTCATCATCATGCTCTTTCGATACCCGGCTGTCCGCATCGGTCCAGTCCAGGTCGTCGCTGGTATACGGCTCCTTTGGTTCCAGTTCAAATAAATCCCCTCCTGTGGCGTCCGCAATATAACCGGCTGCCGCCTCCGTGTGGTTCGTTGCGGAGTAATAAACAACCAGCGTCTTCCCCTCCAAACTCCCGGAAGGCGTTTCTGTTTCCTGCGGCTGTGCCGAAGAACCGTCTTCGTCTCCGGATTTTTCCGCACAGGCGGCCAGGCTGAATGCCAGCAGCATACATACAAAAACAGCAAGTAACTTTTTCATTGTAATCCTCCTCATTTTATTGGCTGCTTATATTATAATCCAAGCCAAAATGCTAGGGTAGTTTCTTTTGGTTCATCAGTTTATACCTGCGGTTATAACCCCGCCCTGTCTGCACAGCTTCGGTATGTTGCTATTGAGTTTCTTAAAAAAAATAGCACCTAAACTGTTTTGGCTTAGATGCTGTGATCCCTGCTACCCCTTATCCAATTTTTTTAACCTGTCATACAGTATTTCTTCTTTTCCTGTTGAAAGAGTTACTTTCTTCTTATAAAGCAAAGTCCATGATGCCTGATTTTTTGTGTAATCCATTTTATCCTGCGGGAAAAATGAACGGCAGAAATATCTTCCTTCCTCTCTATTCCCTGTCAGAAACAAAAAATATTTCTTCCTTCTGCATTGTTTTTCATAATATAATCCGCTTTGATAACCGAATAAGCATTGAGTTTCCTGTTGTATTTAAATATCGTATCATTGCTGTCAATCATGTTTTCCAGAAGCGGGAACATATCCACCCTGTCCGCAATCCTGTAATATAAGTCAGACGACTGGATCTGTTCTGCCGTTATCCGGCGCTCCCTTATTGCATCAAATACTTTTCCCCTGTCGTGGACTAACTCCGGCCTGTCTGTCAGATATTGAAGTCCCATTAAATGGAAATATTCTTTTTTGTCAAAATTTATCTGTAATGAAACAGATTTATTTTTTCTTCCCAACACTAAATGGTATTCTTTATCCAGCAGTTTTCCAAAAGCCTCCACGCAGTCATAAACATTACGCATCAGACTTACCTCTTTCCCTTTTGGAACAAGAAAAGCCCTGCTTTCGCAGAGCTTTTCCTGACGTTTTCTTTCAACTGCAATGCAAAAATGCATTATAGCCTAGCCAGAATGCGGTAAACGTTAAACCCATTCAAAGCTCGTAAGGCACTGCCCTCTGGCACAACACCTTATATCAATGCTTTGACTGACACTCAAGTTGCCCGTCGTTATTATTATATTACAACGGGAATGAAACTATGTCAATCAGAACTTCCATAAAAATGCACATCTTCCGGAGTTGTGATCTTGCGCTCTGAAAACAGCGGCGCATCCTTTACCGCCACCTCATGCCGATCAGCAGGGCAAAAACTGCCAAAAAGCTTACCCATTGTCTCTTTCTGTTCATGTTCATCCCTCCATCATCTGTCACATCTGTTTCTCCCAGAAGCTGACTGCCCGGTCCAGCCATCCTTCCGCCACCGTTTTTGTCCCCAGGCCAAAACCGTGAGGCAGTCCCTCGAAAATTTCAATCTCCGCGTCAATTCCTTTTTTCTTCATCTGCCGGATTCGATTCTGCATCGTCTGGTAACTGGCTATCCCGTCACTGGTCCCAATATTTGCATAGGTGGGCGGATCATTTTCTGTGTACTCCGTGTGTCCCGTATACTGCATGACTACCGTTCCCGGCCCTGGCAGATCCCCGCCGCCATATGCTTCCGGCCCATAAGAGCCCAGAAGAGCGGCCATCCTCGCCCCGGCGCTGCCGCCCCACAGCGAGTAGCAGTCGGTATTCACTTCCAATTCCTCCGCGTGTTCAAAAATAAACTGGATTGCCCTCGCCAAATCCTCGCAGGCAGTGTCCCATCCGGGACGATAGATCAGCGCAAAGGCATGATATCCTTTCTTTGAAAGCTCCAGCGCATGGGGAAAGCTGTCGTGCATAGCCCCCACATAGGCAAACCCGCCGCCCGCATTGCAGACTGCGAACCTTGCGCCGGGCTTCCCTTTGAAAAAGAACAGTCCCGTGTCGTTTTTATCCGGATCAGCCGCCTTTTCCTCGTCCGTATAGATATCGTAAAAAATCGTCTCGCCTGCTTCCTCATGGGCTTTCATATAATTTACAATCTCCACCGTCTTGTCCGGATCAATATTGCTGTACCACGTCATCCGCAGCTCTCCCAGCGTGTCCCCGCTGTAGTATCCTTTCTCCACAGGGAAGATTAATCTCCCATAATCTCCAAAAACAGGATCGTTGATAACGTCGGAAATCCTGGTATCTGCTGTAAATATTGGCGCCTCCCCGGAGGAAGGGTTCTTATGTTCCTGTTTTACCGCTTTACCGCCGTCCAAATCATCCTGATTCCCACAGCCGCAAAACAATGCGGCAAGCAGAATACAGGGAAGGCATACTGCGATTGTTTTTTTCATGAAAAATTTTTCCATGGGAAGCCTCCCTCTTTCCGATAAAATACATAGTGGTCCGGCGTGAAAATTTCCCGTGACAGCATTTCCTCCGCCATGCCACTCACTCCTGATTCTTCACTTACCGCAGATTTTCTGCTGTTCTCTGCTCTGCCGCAGGCGCAGAGCAAGACAAGGGACAATGCAGCCAGAGCCATTTTCAAAAAACATTTCATTCACATCAC
>CANREH010000198.1 GCA_947629585.1 uncultured Lachnospiraceae bacterium
CATTAACATTATTTATCGCTCCCTTCCTTTTTTCCTGCTTTTGTTGGAAGAATCTCCCCGTGGTAAACCCAGACCTTAACGCCGATTTTACCATACGTCGTGTCTGCCTCTGCGAATCCATAATCAATATCTGCGCGGAGTGTCTGCAGAGGAATCGTTCCTTCACTGTAAAACTCAGTACGTGCCATATCTGCACCGCCCAGACGTCCGGAACAGGATGCCTTAATGCCCTTAGCGCCTGCCTTCATCGTCCTGGACATACAGGATTTCATGGCGCGGCGGAAAGAAATACGGTTCTCAAGCTGGGATGCAATATTTTCGGCAACAAGCTGCGCGCTGCTGTCCGGCTTCTTTACTTCCTTGATATCCACAAGAATCTTCTTGGAAGTATATTTTGCAAGCTCTACCTTTAACTTCTCAATCTCTGCGCCGCCTTTTCCGATAACGACACCCGGCTTTGCTGTATAGACAATGACCTTCACCCGGTCTGCTGCCCTTTCAATCTCAATCTTGGCAACGCCGGAATTGTATAATTTCTTCTTTAAAAACTTTCTGATGTTATAGTCTTCTACTAAATTGTCTGCAAAATCAGCTTCTGCAAACCATCTGGAGTCCCAATCTTTAATAATGCCGACTCTTAAACCATGAGGATTTACTTTCTGTCCCATGTTTAACCTCCTTATCTCTCATCCAATATAATCGTGATATGACATGTCCTTTTTAAGATCCTGTAAGCTCTTCCCTGCGCTCTTGGATGAATTCTCTTCATTGTAGGACCATCCCCTGCATAACACTCTGCAATGTAAAGATTTTCCGGTTCCATTCCATTATTGTTCTCAGCATTTGCGATTGCTGACTTTAATAACTTCTCTATTAATGATGACGCATATCTTGGGTTATATGCTAAAATACCAAGCGCTGTCTGTACATCCTTGCCTCTGATTGCATCAAGAACGAAACATGCCTTCTGCGTGGAAACCCTTGCATAAGAAAGCTTTGCATGTGGCCTGGTCTCTCTCTGTGCTGCATTTCTTTCCCTCTTGATTTTGGATCTATGTCCCTTTGCCATGGATGAACCCTCCTTCCAAAACTCTTTTCCTGTCTTTTTCTATCCCGGGCGTGCCATCTGCCGCCCGTTTTATGGGACAATTTTCAATTATTTTGTCCTCTTGTCATCTTTGCCATGTCCGCGGAATGTCCTGGTAGCAACGAACTCGCCAAGCTTATGCCCTACCATATCCTCTGTAACATAGACCGGAACATGCTTCCTTCCATCATGAACAGCAAATGTGTGTCCTACGAAAGATGGGAAAATCGTAGAACGGCGCGACCATGTCTTAATAACTTCTTTTTTATTTGCCGCATTCATTGCATCTACTTTTTTTAACAAAGATTCATCCGCAAATGGTCCCTTTTTTAATGAACGAGCCATGGTTTACCTCCTTTATTTCCTGCCGTGCATCAAAGATACATGGCTTACTTCATCGCCTTTCCGTCTCTTCTTCTTACAATCAGCTTATCCGACTGCTTCTTCTTTCTTGTCTTCAAGCCAAGTGCCGGTTTACCCCACGGAGTCACAGGACCCGGACGGCCGATTCCTGTCTTGCCTTCACCACCGCCGTGCGGATGGTCATTCGGGTTCATAACGGAACCGCGGACAGTCGGACGGATACCCATATGGCGTTTACGTCCTGCTTTGCCAATCTTTACAAGGTCATGCTCGATGTTCCCTACCTGGCCGACCGTTGCGCGGCACATAATCGGAACCATTCTCATTTCACCGGATGGAAGCCTTAAGGTAGCATACTCTCCTTCCTTTGCCATAAGCTGCGCGCTGTTTCCTGCGCTTCTTGCCATCTGGCCGCCCTTTCCCGGATGAAGCTCAATGTTATGGACATTGGTACCAACCGGAATAAACTGTAACGGAAGGCAGTTGCCTGTTTTAATTTCCGCCGTCTCGCCATTCATAATGGTCTGCCCAACCTCTAAGCCGTCCGGCGCAATGATATATGCCTTCTGGCCGTCTGCATAAGCAACCAAAGCAATATTCGCCGTTCTGTTTGGATCGTATTCAATCGTCTTTACCAGAGCCGGAATACCGTCTTTATTTCTCTTAAAATCAATGATTCTATATTTTCTTTTTGCGCCGCCGCCGCGATGCCTTACCGTAATCTTACCCTGGTTGTTGCGGCCGGCTTTCTTCTTTAAAGAAACTACTAACGACTCCTCAGGCTTATTAGTCGTGATCGGAACAAGTCATATTTCTTCTGGAAGGTGTATATGGGTTAAATGTCTTAATTCCCATGTTTCGCACTCCTTTCTTGTGATGGGGATTTCCGAAGGAAATCTATTACCTTCTCAAATTTTAATTACAGTCCTGAGAAAATCTCAATTTCCGCGCTGTCCTCAGTGAGCTGCACAATTGCCTTCTTTCTTTTTGCGGTTTTGCCGACAACATTGCCGCGCCTGCGCTTTTTGCCGTCTAAGTTCATCGTGTTTACCCTGGCTACTTTCGTGCCCGGGAACATCTTCTCCACGGCTTCTTTAATCTGAGCCTTATTCGCATCCGTATGAACATAAAACGTGTATTTCCTCTCCGCCATTGCGTTCATGCTTTTCTCTGTAATAACCGGCTTTAAAATAACGTCATAATACTGAAGTGCTGCCATTACCTGTACACCTCCTCAATATTTGCTACTGCGGCTTTTGTAATCACCATAGTATCATATTTCAAAATATCATAAACACTGAGCGTACTGGAAACATTCCCTGCTTCATCAATCGTGATAAAGCTTGTTCTGACACCCGGAAGATTCCTTGCGGACGCCTCCACATTCAAATCCTTGCCAGCCAGTACTACCAGCGCCTTGTTTACTTTAAGGGCGTTTAAAACCGCCACCATTTTCTTTGTTTTGATCTCGTCAAAAGAAAGATCCTCAAGAACTAAAAATTTATTTTCATTCACCCTGGAGGTAAGCGCTGACTTTAACGCCGCTTCCTTTTCCTTCTTGTTCATCTTGAAGGAATAATCTCTCGGCTTCGGGGCAAATACAACGCCGCCGCCTTTCCACTGCGGAGCCCTTGTTGAACCCTGCCTTGCATGGCCGGTTCCCTTCTGCCTCCATGGTTTCTTACCGCCGCCTCTTACTTCCGAGCGTGTCTTTGCGCTCTGGTTTCCCTGGCGTTTATTGGCAAGCTGCAATACAACTGCCCTGTGAACCAAATGCTCATTGATTGGCGCCGCGAAGATGGAGTCATTCAAGTCCATCTTGCCAACTTCGCTGCCTTCCATATTATAAACAGATACATTAGCCATCTATAAGTTCCTCCTTTCTGAAAGCTTAGACAGTCTTTACTGTTTCTTTTAACATTACCAGTGCTTTCTTAGGACCCGGA
>CANREH010000199.1 GCA_947629585.1 uncultured Lachnospiraceae bacterium
AAAGATAACCTGTTCCAAAGAAACAGAGGAAAGGTTAGGCAGTTTTAAGCTTCCCGATATTTTATTGATGGAAGAAAAAAGATATCATTATCGGCCATGCGGAACAAAACCGTTAAAACATCCCCCGGTAATTGTTGGCATGGGCCCGGCGGGGTTATTCCTGGGGCTGATGCTTTCAGAAGCAGGCTACTGCCCCGTGATTTTAGAGCAGGGAAGCGATGTGGACAGGCGGCAGGAGCTTGTAGAGGAATTTTGGAAAACGGGGCGTCTCAATCCGCAGACCAATGTACAGTTCGGGGAGGGAGGCGCAGGAACCTTTTCCGATGGAAAGTTAAACACGATGGTAAAGGATACCGTCGGGAGAAACCGGCTGGTATTGGAGTTATTTGTAAAATACGGCGCGCCGTCCGAAATTTTATATAAAAATAAGCCGCATATCGGGACCGATCAGTTACGAAAAATCGTAAAAAATATGCGGGAACGGATGAAAGAGCTGGGCGCAGAGATTTATTTTGATACAAAAATGACGGATATCCAGACAGAAAGCGGACAGGTAGTATCGGTTACGGCAGGCGGCAGGCAATTTCCCTGCGAGGCGTTAATCCTTGCCATTGGGCATAGCGCAAGAGATACATTTTCTTTATTAAAACAGAAACAGATACGGATGGAAAAAAAGCCGTTTGCGATCGGGCTGCGCATGGAGCATCCGCAGGAAAGGATCAACCGGGCACAGTACGGGGATTTTTCAAAATATCTTCCGGCGGCGGATTATAAGCTGTCCTATCAGGCGGGAAACGGCAGGGGCGTATATTCCTTCTGCATGTGTCCGGGGGGATATGTCGTCAATGCCTCTTCGGAAAACGGCATGACAGTGGTAAACGGAATGAGCAATTACCGAAGGGATGGAAAAAATGCCAACAGCGCGGTTGTCGTCACGGTTACTCCGGAGGATTTTTCGTCGGAAGACGTCCTTGCGGGCGTGGAATTCCAAAGGAAATGGGAACGGGCGGCTTATCTTGCCGGAAACGGGAAAATTCCCGTGCAGCTCTATGGGGATCTGCTGGAAGGAAAGGTTTCCACGGGCTTTGGGGCCGTTGTCCCGCAGACAAAAGGAAACATCTGCTTTGCCGATGTAAGGAGCTGCCTGCCGGAAACGGTCCTAACCTCTCTTTTGGAAGGGGTAGAAGCCTTTGATCGGAAAATAGCGGGCTTTGCGGATAAAGAAGCTGTTTTTTCTGGCGTAGAAACAAGAACCTCTTCCCCGGTGAGAATTCTGCGTTCGGACAGTTTCCAGGGAAGTATCCGCGGAATCTACCCATGCGGGGAAGGGGCAGGTTATGCGGGAGGGATTACTTCCGCCGCTATGGATGGAATCCGCGTTTATGAGGCCGTTGCTTCGGAATTTAGGCCGCTTTTGCTATGAATGGGAATCATTGCATTAACATAATATATTTTTTTGAGGCAGATGTAAATCGGTCATTTTGTCATACCTAAACTTTCATGCCGGGCATGCCCGGCGCTGCCATGAATAAATAGTTTCTGTTCTCTTAACTGAACTGTTACCAGGAAATTTTACGATTTTTATTTGTCTTTCCCTGCATTCGGTAGTATAATAATGGTAGGAGGTGTCCCGGTGAATCTGCTGCGTTATCTGTATAAAGAGTATACGGTATCGGAAAAAAGCGCTTACAAGAAATAAAAAAGCACTTGCAAACAAGGATACAGAACTTGCAAGTAACAAGAAGGAACTTGAAAATAATAAAAAAGCACTTGCAGATAAGGACGCTGAAATAGAAAGGTTAAAACGACAGTTAGAGGAAATTATGGAAAAGAAATCCAGATTTTAGTTTCTTTTTTGGCAACGTTCAGCCGTATGTCAAAAATAAGGAAAATTTAAAAAAGCTGTTAATGAAAACGGCAGAGGCTGTTTCATTGGCAGCTTAATTTTCGTTTACGCGGGCAATCAGGGATCAGGAGAAAGGAGCAGTGTTTTATGGCAGGGAACAGAAAAATGGAAAAAAACGGGAAATGCAGGATCACAGAGAATATGGTGGAGGATTATAAGCTTTATTTAACGGAGGGAGAAAAAAGCAGAGCTACGATAGAGAAATATATCCGCAATATCAGGAAACTGATGGCATATGCTATGGGGCGGAGATTCGATAAGGACACCGTTCTTGCTTATAAAGAGAGCCTGATGGAAGGCAGGAAATATAAAGTTTCCAGCATTAACTCCATGCTGATTGATATCAACCAGTTCCTGGAACACCAGGGCTGGTATGAGTTCCGGGTAAAAACGTATAAGGTGCAGAAATCTCTGTTCTATCCAGAGAACAAATACTTAAGCAAGGAAGAATATGAGAGGCTTTTACAAGAAGCCAGGAGGAAGGGGAAGCTCCGGCTGTACTTTTTGCTGGAGACGCTGGCATCCACAGGGATGCGGGTGTCGGAGCTTTCCTTCCTGACAGTAGAGGCCGTCCGGGAAGGCAGCGTGGTTATTTACTGCAAGGGGAAGGTGCGGGAAATCCTCCTGCCGCCGGAACTGCAAAGACAGCTTCTGCTGTATGCGGAGCAGAAAGAAATCCAGACCGGAATCGTGTTCCGGACCCGTTCCGGGAATGCCGTCAACCGCAGCAATGTCTGGAGGGAGATGAAAAATCTCTGTGAGGGGGCAGGGGTCAATCCGGAAAAGGTGTTCCCACATAACCTGCGCCACCTCTTTGCGCAGTGTTTTTACAAAGAAAGGAAAGACCTGGCAGAGCTTGCCAGCGTCATGGGACACAGCAGCGTGGAGACCACCAGGCTTTACCTGCTCACTACGGGGAAAGAGTACAGGAAGGAGCTGGAAAAGATGGATATGGTTCTGCCGCTGGGAGATATCTTCTTAAATAGTGGGTGTACAAGTAGTCAGGCGTCTTTAAAATTCGTTCGAAAAGAAAAGAATGCCTGCAAAAAAAATCTTCCAGAAATTCTTGCAGAATTTGATCACGAGGGGAGCACCCGCAATAGGATTTGCTGCGCAAATGGCGGGTGCGCAGGCAATCAAATTCTTGCAGAATTTGATCACAGTAAGAGGAGCACCCGCAATGGAATTTGCTGCGCAAATGGCGGGTGCGCAGGCAATCAAATTCTTTCAGAATTTGATCACGAGAAGCCGATAGCCGGAAAAAAATAAATCCACTACATTCCGTTTAGAATATTGGAACATTTTTAAAAACGCTATAGTGAAGGTAAATATTGAATATAAAGGAAAAAC
>CANREH010000200.1 GCA_947629585.1 uncultured Lachnospiraceae bacterium
TCGCATTATGCGAACAGGTAACGGCGCTGAACTTTGACCGTATCATAGAACACATGGGAAAGGTCGATGAAGAAACGCTCGGCAGGATCACGGAGGGCGTACAGGTGCAGGTAGGCGTGTTTGATAGATACAACAAATAAGGAAAAGGTGGTAAATATGTTCAAGGTAAGACATTTTGCAGCAGCAGGCTTGTTTTTGGCTTTATCGGTACTTGCCGTTTCAGGAGTGGTTGCCTCCGCAAAGAGAAAGGCATACGGGCGTATGCGCTGGAACGACAACGATGACAGAAGATGGTAAATTTAAGAAACAGGGTAAATCATTACAAAGCCGGGCAGATGTCCGGCTGTTTACATATTTGTCCGCTGCGGGACAGTGTATGTCATTCAGATAAATTTGCTGGATGGAGGATTGCAGGACGAAAGGAGCATGTAAAGATGGGCTTTACGAAATTGGAACTGGTTCAGTTCTTTGACGGGCTGACAGAGCTTGTCAGTGAGGAAAACAGGGGAAAAGCCAGAGTCCAGATACGGAAATTTTTACTTGAATTTGAAAAGAGCTACCAGTATGAGGATGCAGTAACGCAGAGGAATGTGCCGTACATTCCGCCTTACTACATACCCGCAATGCCGCAGGCTGTACAGGAGGAAATCAGGGAAAAGCTGGCTGCAAAGCTGACCGGGCAGGGGGAAAATGCCACTGAACGGATAGAACAGTTCATGCGTTCACAGATCTATGACCTGAAAGGACTGATTGACATTAAGGAGTATGTGGCGTGGGTAGACAAAGAGATATACAGGAATTTCCAGAAGAGGCTTGAAGCAAGCAGGGAATAGGATTTTCATAAAACCTTTCATAGCCGGATCTGCGGTCCGGCATACATAGCTGCCCGGAAACATCAGGCAGTATTTTTATTGGGAGGTAATGCAATGACGGCAGAAGAATACAGGAAAATGCTTAATACAGACTTTTCGGATGTGGAGCTTGAAGAACTGACGGACATAAGCGGGATTCAGATAGACCGGAAACTGCCGCTGGAAGAAAGGAAACAGCAGTATCTTAAAAAGGTCGGCAATCCCTATCTGGTGCGTGTCGGCGGCATGAAAGTCAAGGTACGGTTTACAGGCAGCATATCTTTTAATGAGGCATTTGAAAATATGCTTTTGTCCGTATAAAAATTTTTTTCAGAATCTGGTGGAAATAATCCGGAGGGTGTGCTACAATAGCGTTAGGACTAAATTTCATTATTTCTAACTTGGGACTAAACAGGCACCTTCGGGTTTTCTGACTTAGAAAATCAAAAGGAGTGGTAACATGAGTAACAAGATTAAGAAAATCTACCATGCAGCCATCTACGTTAGGTTATCTAAGGAAGATGGCGATGTTTCCAGCGCTGCGAAAGCAGAGAGCAACAGCATTTCAAACCAGAAAAATCTTATCCGTGATTTCCTGAAGGACAAGGAAGATATTGAAGTAGTGTCGGAACGTGTTGACGACGGTTATTCAGGCTCTAATTTTGAGCGTCCTGCATTTAAGCTGATGCTTGAGGACATTAAAAAGGGCATTGTGGATTGTGTCATTGTGAAAGACCTTTCCCGCTTCGGGCGTGAATACATTGATTCCGGCAGGTACATTGAGCGGCTTTTTCCCGCACTGGGGGTTCGCTTTATTGCCATCAATGACAACTACGACAGTCTGAACGGGAAAGAGCAGGCGGATGAAATCATTATCCCTTTCAAGAATTTAATCAACGATGCGTACTGCCGTGATATTTCCGTAAAGATACGGAGCCATCTGGAAGTAAAGCGGAAAAACGGGGAATTTATCGGTTCCTTTGCCCCTTATGGGTATCAAAAAAGCGAAAATGACAGGAACAGCCTGATTATTGATCCGATTGCGGCAGGCATTGTAAAGGATATTTTCAGAATGAAGCTGCACGGACTCAGTCAGGACGCCATTGCAAACAGGCTGAATGACATGGGCGTTCTTTCCCCTATGGAATACAAGAACGCAACGGGCATCAATTACCAGACCAGTTTCAAGACCAGCGACAAGGCGGTGTGGAGTTCCGTGACGGTCAGACGGATATTGGAGAATGAACTTTACGTCGGCAATCTGGTACAGGGCAGGCAGACAACACCGAACCATAAGGTCAAAAAGACTGTTTTAAAGCCGGAAAAGGACTGGGTAAGGATAGAGAAGAACCATGAAGCCATTATTTCAGACAGGGATTTTTCCATTGTGCAGCGGCTTCTCGGCATGGATACAAGGATTTCGCCAAAGCAGACAGAAGTATATCCGCTTGCAGGGCTGATTGTCTGTGCCGACTGCGGTGCGGTGATGGTAAGGAAGAACGCCTATGCCGGAGGGAAGAAATACCAGTATTATGTGTGTTCCCGCAACAAGGAGACAAAGGAGTGCAGCAGCCACCGTATCGCAGTGGACAGACTGGAAGAGACGGTTTTGCAGCTTTTAAGGGTTCAGATCAGCAACATTCTTGACTTGAAACAGGTCATGGAAAAGGTTTCAACAATCCCTTTTCAGGAACTGGACATCAGGGAACTGGAAAAACGCATTGAGCAGAAAGAAACAGAGATTGGGCGGTGCATGGAACTTAGAAATATGCTCTATGAGGATATGAAGGACGGCATCGTGTCAAAAGAGGACTACATGGAGCTGCATGAGGCATACACGCAGAAACGGGACCAGGCAGAGGATGCGGTGCGGAAGATGAAGCAGGAGATCAAGGATATACTTGCTTCAAATACGGATAAATACAAATGGCTTGATTATTTCGCAGAGCATCAGGACATCGACAGACTGACAAGGAATGTGGCGGTGGAACTGATTGACAGGGTAAAGGTCATCGACAAGGGCAGTATAGAGGTTATTTTCAGCTTCGGGGACTGTTATAAGGAAATTATCGACAACCTGCAAAAAGCAGGCTGTGAGGCTGTCTGTGACGAACAGGGCAGGGTACGGTTTGAATGGAAGGAGGCGGTGTAGCATGGCTAGGAAGTCAAAGAAGGTTGATTTTGTCAATGTCAATGATTTAGGCGGGCAGGCTGCAGCGGTTCCGGCTCCGGCAAAAACCGCCTGCTATAAAGCTGCCCTGTATGCAAGGCTTTCCGAAGAAACAGAAGCCAACAGGGAGCGGGCAACGATTGAGACACAGATGGAGCTTCTGCGGAAGTTCGTGGCAGAGAATGACGATATGGTTGTGTGCAAGGAGTACGCT
>CANREH010000201.1 GCA_947629585.1 uncultured Lachnospiraceae bacterium
CGTTACCTACCGCTCTTTGGACACTTCAATTGCGAAGGTGAATAAAAATGGCATTGTTACCGGAAAGAAGAAGGGGAAGACCACCATTGTCGTTAAGGCAAACGGAAAGAAAAAGAAGGTAAAGGTGACGATCAAGGCGGTAAATCCGGCTAAGGATTCTTCCAAAATTACAATAGGAAAAAATTTAAAATTGTCAAAGAAAAAAGTTATTTTGAAAAAAGGAACAAAAATTACGATAGGGAAAGCCTCCGGCGTCGGGAAAGTTACCTTCCGCTCTTTGAATAAAAAGATTGCAAGTGTTTCCGTAAAAGGCGTTATCAAGGCGAGGAAAAAGGGGAAAACCGCTGTTGTGATAAAAGGGAAAAAGAAAACTGCAAGATTGAAGATTACGGTGAAAAGGTAATGGCTGCAGCAATATACAGGAAAGGAATGGAAGTTTATGAAAAAAAGGATGTTTGTAATATTAGGAATGGCTGCTATGGTAATAGCCGGATGCAGTGGAAAGGAAGAAAAAACAGCAGAACTTTCTAATCAAAATGTGGAAGTGGAGGAAAACGTTTCCAAAGAAACTGCCGGGGAAACAGAGGCTGCAAAAAGAACATTGAAAAAGGCTGCAAGTATCAAAGCGGAGGAAGGCTTTTTGAATTTTAGGTCAAATGCCGCGTATGCCTTAATATCAGATGATGAGGCGCAGCTTTATAATAGTTCCGGTAAAAAAATTGCTGATAGTGATTTTGTGTCTGTGCGGGAAGAGGATGGATTTTATATTTTGGCAAGAAAAGGAAAGGAACTGGGAATATGTGCCTTATTTTCTTCTGACGGGGAAGAAATAATTCCTTTTGGACCTAATTCTATAAAACATTTATCAGGAAATTATTGGGAAGTAGTTGATGCTGGCAAGAAAACGGATAATGAAGAAGAAGCGGTTATGTATTTAACGGATGCTATATGGTCAATGGTGCCTGGAGATGAAGATATCCTTTATACGGGAACGATACGGGTATTTAATGCAGAAAAGAAACAATATGTAGACAATATTGAGCTGACAACTCCTTATGCAAGGGTTAAGGCGGTTGGGAATACGCTGCTTGTCCGTGATGATGAAGGAAACAGCAAGATTTATGATGGTGTTGGAAAGGTGCTTGAGGAAAACGCAGGCCAATTTTCCAAAATAGGCAATTTTTACAAAGAATCTATTAATGGCAGGACGGTTGTATTAGACGGGGAGTTAAAACAGTTATTTGATACTGGATTTAGCAATGTTAATTATGCTGACGGGGAGGGTAATTATTTTTGGTATCAGGATAAGGAAGAGAATACCTGTATCCTGGATCGGGAAGGGGAGATGGTAGCTGAAACCGGGAAAAATATTACAATATCCCCGCAAGGATCGACGTATGGGAAGGCATCTGGATATTTTTCGTGTTATATAAAAAATGAAGATGGCGATACTGTCTATGGATTGATGAAACCAGATGGGACTATGGCTGTTGACTTTGAATATGACGGAGTTGATTATCTCGGAGATGGTTATTATTCTATGTGGAATCGTAAGGATGACGAATATTTTTATTCTTTGTATAGTGAATCCGGTGGATGGATCACGAAAGATCGTTCCGAAAGTTTTGATGATAGGATGATTTCGTGTAACCGCGAAGAAGGCAGGGAATTATATTTTGTTGTAGCTGACAGAGACTATACTCTGGAATTAAATGATGCTTATAAAGTTGGGTATGGTTTGGTTGCCGCAAGGGACGCTTCCAGCGGGTTATTAGGTTTATTTGATGTTTTTTCCGGCGAGAAGCTTTTGGATTACGAGTATGCGGAAATCAATGCCGCTTATGATCGGGTTTTTGCATATAAGGATGGCAGTTATGACATTTATGAAATAAAAGATTGATAAGGAGAGAAAGTTATGAGGAAAAATAAAAAGAAAATGTTGTGCGGGTTATTGTCTTTGTCTATGGCATTGGAGGCAGCGGGAATCTGTGGATGGCAGACGCAGGCAGATAATTTTACAAAGGTACAGGCTGCGGAAGCAGATGTTAACGGCCTTGTAATTGAAGATGGGGTGCTGGTAAGTTACCAGGGCATGGGCGGCAATGTCGTGATTCCGGAAGGAGTTACTGAAATCGGGAACGAGGTATTTTCTGAATGTAAGAATCTGACAGGGATTACATTTCCAAGCACACTGGTAAGAATTGGTGAGAGGGCATTTTTAAATTGCAGCAGTTTAAGCAGTATTGCCCTGCCGGACGGGCTTATCAGCATAGGCACAGCAGCTTTTTCGGGATGTAACTGTCTGACAGGAACTATTACATTGCCGGGCAATATTGTAAATCTGGAAACCGATGTTTTTAGGGATTGCAGAGGGCTTTCCGGGGTAGTGATACCGGATGGAGTGAAATCCATAGGGGAAAGAGCTTTTGGAAGCTGCACCGGGATAAAAAGTATGGAACTTCCGGACGGGGTTATGAATATAGAGAGATGGGCATTTGAAAACTGCAGCAGCATGACCAGTATAAAGCTTCCGGAAAATCTTACAAAAATATCAGAAGGTATCTTGATAGGATGTACAGGATTAAAAGAAATCCAGCTTCCGAAAAATATAACAAGTATAGAAAATAACGCTTTTGATAATTGTACAGGATTGGTGACGATAGAAGTGCCGGATTCTGTAACCTATATTGGAGGACGTGTTTTTATAGGAACGCAATTAACAGCAGTTGCGATTCCTGACAGTGTATTAAATGTAGATGATACTGTATTTTCTATGGAGAGTCCTTATTCTTGGCCTGAGATTTATTATGATGGAAAAATTTACTGCCATAAAAATTCTTACATAGCGCAATATGCCCAGGAAAAAAATTTGAATGTTGTGTTTGTTGATGGCGATCTTGGCGAAGCAATGCGCAATGATTTAACAAATAAGGAAAACAATGCAGATTCCGATAACGCTCAGGAGGAGAATAAAAATTCTGATGAGCCTGGAGATTCCGCAGTAGAATTTACGGGCTTGACAATCCCGGATCAATTAACAATTTATACAGGGGAACAGAAATTTATCGATGTTGTCTGTGAGCCAGAAACTGCGTCGGAGGAAACTGTTACATGGAAAAGCAGCAATCCCGAAGTGGCTATGGTAGATAATGATGGAAGAGT
>CANREH010000202.1 GCA_947629585.1 uncultured Lachnospiraceae bacterium
CCCGCCAGGACATTGACAATATATTTTACAGCTCCATACTTTCCCCTTCCCTCTCTGGAAACAATATACGCAACCGCCCTGCTGTTTCTTTCCTCACAAAAACTGGCTGCAAAAGGAAACGCCGCAAAAACAGGCAGGATATAACTTCTGCACATTCCTCCAAACGCGGAGTTGCTTGTAAAATAATACACACACCAAACGCTGCTGCCGCCCTGCATCGCACTTAACAGATCATTCCACGAATCAAAACAAATACAGAACATAACGCCGATGACCGCCGGAATAACGCCTGGATTGATTGCCCGTTTCCATTCATTCATAAATACTCTGCTCATGAAATTTCCTCCCCTGTCACGGCATTAATCCGAATCGTATACTGGCTTTCCTCAACCGAAGCGCCATCTATCTCAAAATCAATACACCATGCCGGAACCAGATCCACCTCCGTAAAAGAACCCTCTTTTATAAGCGGAAAATATTCCATCCAGATATTTACTGCCTTATATTCACTCGTTAATATCACATCTCCGAATTTTTTCATAAGCGCCTCTTTGATTCCCTCTCCGCCTATCATAGCTGCTTCCGTCCGCCGTCCGTCATAAGGTTCCAGCATTCCCGTCATGGTTATCATCTCAAAACCGTTGTTTGATAACAATACCTCTACCGCAGCCGGGTGCGCCAAAGCTCTTCCGCTTGTCTGTCTAAGCGGCGGCTCGTTCCGATAAAACGGAATTCCATTTTCTTCCACCTGGAACGTCATCCAATATGCCTCCAGATTTTCATCAAATGTATCGCTTCCATACCCCTTTGAGGAAAGTATTTTTTTATAGCTGTCATCTTCCATGATGACCGTCTTTACCTTTGCAAAATCTGCCTGATTCATGGCAGCTACATCCGGCGTTCCCAGTTCTCCGCCCACTTCAAGCTGCTCCATAAGACTCTGCACTTTTAAAACAGCTTCTTCCTTTGACAGAAAGGACAGCTCTTTCTCTTCCGCCATTCCCTGTTCCCCCGCATAGGAACAATAGGTACTCAGATGGTTTGCAAAATCATTTCTCTGATAAAAAATCGAGCCTGTGCCTTCCTCACCGCCAACTGTCCCTTCTGCCTTCTGCCCGATTGCTTTTTGTGTCTTATCATAGTCAAATTTTTTTAACTGCGCTGCATACTCATAAAGCGTCCTGTCCGGCATAGTAAGTTCCGCATGAATCAATAAATTTTCATCTAATTTTTCATCAAGCAAAACCGCTGCATTTTGTATAGTTTCCTCATCTGTGTCTCCCTGAGCTTCCATCATCTGCCTGTCTTCCGTCAAATCGTCATAAGGAATGCCTGATTGTTTTTCTTCCTGAGAGGTATGTGCGCATCCGCTTAACCACGCCAGAAGAACAGCCGCGCCTATGAACAGACGTATCTTCTTTTTCATCTTTTTAACCCCTTCCTTTCTGACATTGACTGTATCATAAAAAAGAACATCGTGCCGCTTCCTGTCATAATTGATATATATTTTTGTAAAAATTAACAGGGGGCATGTCATGCCCCCCATTTCTTTTACTGTTTTCATTATTTTTACCTTTCCAGCTCATTTCTCATTCCTGCCATATACAGAATCAGATTCACACAGAAGATACCATCCTTTGTTGTGACAGCCATTGTGCCATTATACTTTTCCACAATCTTCCTCACATTTTTCAATCCGATTCCATGCCGATCCGCAAGAGGTTTTGTCGTCTGAAAGACAGCGCCGTTTCCCCGGCTTTTCTCCCTCAGGATATGGGAATCCTCAAAGCTGTTCTCGATTTTTATCTTTAAAACACCCTTTTTTAGCGTTATATTCACTCCAAGATATTGTTTTTCCGTCTGCCCCGCCGCCTCAATTGCGTTTTCAAGCAGATTTCCAAGCAGGACATTGACGTCAAAGGAATGCCGCACTTTCTCCGGCAGCAGGACTTTGACGTCTACCGTTTTCAGATCTTTCTCCGCCTTCTGCAGCATATAATTCAGTACGCTGTCAATCTCCAGATTGCCGGATGCGATCCGTTCATCGGGATTTTCCATGAATGACCGCATCTGATCGATGTACTCCCGTATTTTTGCAGCGTCATGTTTATCCGCCAGCAGCGTCAGCTCGTTCAGATGGTGCTTCATATCATGCCGCAGGGATTTTATCTTTTCTTCTCCCCGCAGGATCACATCCAGCTGATTGGCATACACCTGTACCTGCGTCTTCAGTATTTCCATCTCATACTGCCGTGAAATAGAACGTAACAATAAATTATACAAATAAAGCATCAGAAAATTGACTGCTAACAGGCCAATACTTACAAGGGAAAGTCCAATGTCCGTACAAGTGCCTGTACAGATCAAAAGCGCAATGACGATAATGCTGCCAGCAGGCATCAAAACCAGTGAAACATTCTGGACAGATTCTGCATCTTTATGAACCGTGATTATTTTTTCTACTATCATCTCGCATATGAAAATCAAAAAAAAGGATATGACTGCATAAATCTGGTTATAAGATTTTCCATCCCTGTAATGAATGAACAGGGAGGTAGCCGCCACATCACAGGCACAATTCATCAGATAGATTGTTCCGGTTATGAACAGATTTATCTTAACGGATTTCGTATACAGCCATACGACAACGCCGATTCCGATCAAATTGCATACCATGTTGATCCACATTGTATGATACTCCCAGAACAACATGGTATTTATGACATAAAAGCAAGCGCATACCATGCGTTTTTTCTTTTTATCTGCAGCCGCCCCAAAAAAGACTGCCACGCATCTGTCAATCAAAAAGATACGAAAAAGATTCGTCAGCGCACAGAGCATAAAATCCAGCATATCTAATCTTCCCTCAGCAGTTTGTCCCTCACAAGTTTACGGTTGGCCGGACTGATTGTCAATATCGTGCCATCCACAAGCTCCACCATCTCGTAGGTATATCGGAAAACATACTCCTTATTGACGATATAAGACTGGTGTATCCTGATAAAATCTTTCGACAGACATTTCGCAGCTTCTTTTAATTTACCATAAAATTCAAATGCCGCTTTCGTGGTTACAACTTTTATCTTCCTTCTCTCGCTTACCATATAAACGATGTCCCCCATAGGGACGTAATA
>CANREH010000203.1 GCA_947629585.1 uncultured Lachnospiraceae bacterium
ATTACGGGGAGTTCCTTACTGCCCTGCTTGCCTGTGACGTGGAGGCGATGGAGGAGTATTTGAACCGTCTTCTTTTACAGGCGGCAAGTTCTTTCGATGGTGGCAAGAGTGCCAGTGCTGTGGAGCCTGAACGTTTTTATCATGGATTAGTGTTGGGATTGATTGCAGAGCTGGAGGGCAGGTATTTTGTCCGGTCAAACAGAGAGAGCGGCTTTGGCAGGTATGACGTGATGCTGGAACCGATGGATAAGAATAAAATTGCATATATCCTTGAATTTAAGGTATTTAACTCCCGTAAGGAAAGCTCCCTGGAGGAGACTGCCGATGCCGGGCTTAAACAGATTGAGGAGAGAAAATATTCTGCAGAGCTGGTTGCCCGTGGTTTCAGTGCAGAGAGTATCCGGAGCTATGCTTTCGCTTTTGAGGGAAAGAGTGTATTGGTGAAGGAAGGAAAACTTCAAGGTTAACAGCGAAGAGCCTTTATCTACAAAACAAATCACTCGGATTTATTATTTGTAACAGTTACTCACTTTTAATTTTACCAGAACTGCAATTAGTCTTTTGACATAACGCTTTTAAGCAGCCACGCGGCCAGACATTTCTTTTGAAAAGTCCGGTATGAATTAATAACTTTTTATTTACAAAAATTTTAGGATTTTCAAAAAAAACTGTCTGTGACAGTGGCGTGCCTTTTAACAGAATTCAAAAGACTAATTGCAGTTACCAGAAATTTTGTATTGAAAAGTAAATCGATTTTTGTTATAATTTATCGTACAAAATTATCATCGAATGGAAAGCAAGAGTGAGGTTATGTATAAAAATTCAAAAAGCAGCCTATTGAAGCACGCAGATTTTATGTTTTTAGACGCCATCTGCATTCTCCTGTCCTATATTATTGCATATCTGTACCGTCATGGATATAACTACGGAAGTGTTATGCAGGAGTATTACTATACGGTGATCTGCCTGCTTATCATCCACTTTGGCACCGTTTTTTTTGAAAAATCCTATAAAAGCATCCTGCGGCGGGAAACCTTAGAGGAGTTGCAGGCGGTCATTACCCACAATTTTATTATGTATGTGCTTTTAATTGTCTACATTTTCCTGGTAAGGCATACCGGGTTCTTTTCCAGGACGGTGTTTTCTGTCTGCGTCATTGTTTCGACCATTATGATGTTTTTCGTGCGCAGCGCCTGGAAGCATATGCTGCTGAAGCGTTACCAGTATGCGGACTACCTTCCTTTTTTATATGTCGTGACGACGACAAAGCAGC
Source organism: uncultured Lachnospiraceae bacterium (assembly GCA_947629585.1). GTDB lineage: Bacteria > Bacillota > Clostridia > Lachnospirales > Lachnospiraceae > MGBC100174. The sequence goes on from CANREH010000203.1 coordinate 1,274, forward strand.
GCGGGGAAGAATTTATCCGGGATTTTCAGGAAAAAGGATTCCGCGGGTATCATTTAAGGGGAATTGCCCTGACCGAAGAGAACGGGGAAGGTTCCATTATCGATGTCCCGGTTCTGGGAAATAAGGAGGATTTCCTGGAATATGCGAGAGTCAACGTCGTAGACGAGGTAATCTTCTATATGAAGGAAATGGACGACACGGCCGTAGATTTTGTATACCAGCTCATGGCAATGGGGATTACCGTCCATACCAGTCTGGCAGGTATGATGGAACAGCTTCCGGAAGGAAGGCTCGGCAGGATAGGAGGTTTTACTGTCGTTACCTCCAGCCTTAAATTTGCTTCGGAGGGAGAGCTGATCTTAAAAAGGATTATGGATATCTGCGGCTCTCTGGTCGGTCTTTTAGTGACAGGCATTTTATTCCTCTTTGTGGCGCCGGTGATTTATATCCAGTCTCCGGGTCCGATCTTTTTCTCCCAGGAAAGGGTCGGGAAGAACGGGCGGAAGTTCCGGATTTATAAGTTCCGCTCTATGTATATGGACGCGGAAGAGCGGAAGAAGGAATTAATGGCGCAGAATAAAATGCAGGGCCTTATGTTTAAAATGGACAACGATCCCAGGATTTTTCCATTCGGGCATTTTATCCGAAAGACTTCCATCGACGAATTTCCGCAGTTTTTCAATATCTTAAAAGGCGATATGAGCCTTGTCGGGACAAGGCCGCCGACTGTGGACGAGTATGAACAGTATGAGCTGCGGCACAAGGTACGGCTTTCCATCAAGCCTGGCCTTACCGGGCTGTGGCAGGTCAGCGGAAGAAGCGATATCACGGACTTTGACGAGGTTGTGGCATTGGATGAAAAGTACGTATCGGAATGGTCTATCTGGCTGGATATCCGGATTCTGATCAAGACAGTGCAGGTAGTATTGTTAAGCCGCGGGGCGGAGTAGACGGAGCAGGCTTTGAAGTTTTGTAACAGTTCAGCCATTAGCTCGATTTGGCTGAACTGTTACAAAGATTGCATTTCCCCGGGGTAAAGAAGCAGGAACGAATCTTGCATTATGAATGAGTATTAAAATATTCATCAATCAACATATCTAAATAAGAATCGGAATCTTTCCCTATATCAAATTCTTCGTAAATCATTTCTTTAATCCGTTCTGACTGCTGTAAAAAGTTCGCTTCCGCAGACAGGGACGGATCGGAAATCTTATCAAGAAGTTCTTTGGTCAGCGTTTCTTCCATCCACGCATTGATTTCCCCTGTCAGGCTTTCTTCCTCCGAAATCTGTTCCTTTACTTTTTTAGAACGGAAATAAGAGGAGATTCCAATCGCCAGAAAAATACCGAAAATAATAACCATTGCCGTAAGCTGTACCGGGTTTCGGTAGATTTTAACGATCCCTGCCAGATTGAGCACACAGAAGACAAGCCCCGCAATTCCCAGCACCGTAAAGCAGACAGCCGTAGAGTGCAAATCCTCAAATTTATCTGACTTTTTGACGTAAACAGTGGAAGCGGCATTGCGCAGCTGGGCAGCTTCGTTATGCGCATTGAGCGAACGCTCTTTTTCATCCATAGCGTCCCAGTCAGGGACCAGGACTTCTTCTCCCTCCGGAAGCTCAGCGACGAGAGAAGAGCCGCATTCACTGCAGGTTTCGATCCCTTCCAGGAATTCAATCCTGCATTTTGGGCAATAAGGCACCTTGCTCCCTCCTTACTCAGAAATTTTGTAACAGTTCAGCCATGCGGCAAAAATAGGAAAATTGAACCGTCGAGTTTACTCGTAAGGGGCAATTTTCACTATT
>CANREH010000204.1 GCA_947629585.1 uncultured Lachnospiraceae bacterium
AGCCTGATTTACCATTCCGTCTCCTTCCAGAACAACGCCGTCAAAAGGAATCACCTTGCCCATGCGGACAACGACCGTGTCTCCCGGCTGTATTTCCGCAGACGATACCAGAACCTCCTGTCCATCCCGTTTCAGCCACACCCTGTCAATATTTAAAGACATACTCCTGGCAAGGTCATCCACCGACTTTTTATGGGTCCACTCCTCCAGTATTTCCCCGATGCCAAGCAGAAACATGATCGAACCTGCCGTTTGTATGTCTCCCCTGAATACCGATACGCCGATCGCAGCCGCATCCAGCACCGGAACTTCCATTTTTCCTTTCCATAGCGTTTTGATTCCCTTCCATAAATACGGCAGCGATTTAACTGCCACGAATCCCGCTCTGACAGGATAAGGAAGAAAAAGAGTTCCCCCATACCGGAGTATTACTTTACCTGCCAGCTTTTCCTTATAGTTTTCACTCAGTTCCCTGCCCGAATTTTCCAAAAGGGATTCCGGAATCTTTGCATTCTCATACCGGAAATTCCGCAGCAGGGAAAGCACTTTTTCCCGCTCTCCATTGTAACAGATTACCACATCCTGCGTCCGGCTCTGCACCGTGGCCTTTGTGATAAAAGGACATTCTGACAGTGCATACTGCAGGATATCCGCCTCTCTGTAAGACATCCTGCGCTGCGCAATATGCAGCCGGAGCCTGCCTCTGATCTCGTGTCTGATGATAAACTTCATACTCTGTCTCCTTCTTGCCAGCATACAAAAAGGGCAAAATAACACCAACAACCGATGCATCTGCCCTGATAAGACTGCCTGCTTTATGCTTTTTTACAGTTCCGCTGCACTTTCCGGGGCGCCTTCGTCCTGTTCTGCCTCATCCTCACAGACAGCCGCTTCCTCTCCTGCCGCCCTGTCCTCGTTGATCTGCTGCGCCTCCGCATAAATGTCTTCCACATTTTCCTGAATGGCCGTGACTGTTTTCATCACGCAGTCCTTCGCCCGCAGCACAGCCGCCGTGCAGTTCGTATAACATTTCTTTGCATCCTTGCTGGATAAAAGCTTCACGCCCGCCGTTCCGAAAAAAACTCCTGCGGCAAAAATACCCATGTTCTTTCCGCCAATCTTTTCAATAAAATCAAACATTGCAAATCCTCCTTATATTTTATATTTTTATTTGTGTTTGTAACCGGTATACATAGTCATAAGAAAGCAGAACACTGCCGCCCATGCCCAGAATTTATGATACTTCATTTTATCATCTCCTCTCACTGTAAACCTTCCATGTTCCCACATATTTCACTCACGCTGGGCTGCTTTTCACAAAAGCCGCAGCATCTCCAACATTTCTTTTACAGCCTCGTTTTTCAGATTCACTGCCTTCCTTTATTTTCAACCTGGCAATTTTAGTTAGATATAACTAATCTATGTTTAAAAGAAAAATGCCTTATGGCATGAAACGCAGTAAATTTTAAAAAATATAGCTTTTGCGTATAAGTTAGTTTTAGCTAATCGTTACTAAAATAACATACTCCGGATTATATGTCAATAGCTATTTAAAAAAAATTATTCCGTGTATCATTTCCTGCGCAAGTACGTCAGCCTTATCCTTATTCAATAATCTTCATCATCTCTGCTGGTGTCACAATAAAATTCCTTTTTCTATAGCTACATCGTAAAAAAACCAGAAATACTGCATTTATCAAGCATCTGGGAATAGCTTTTGAAAAATAAATCAAACATCGATAGTCTCAGCGCTATATTCATCCCCTGTCATGTCAATTAACCGATAGCCTGTTCGGATGAGTTCATAGAATAAAATAATACGTGTTTTATATTGACATACGTGTACAATACGTGTATAATAATATTACCAAATTTAAAGAAAGGAGAAAAACAGTGCTGAAGGTTTCAGAGATCGTAAAGAAAATAAAGAAAAAAGGATGTTATAAAAAGCAAACAGTATCCTGCAAAAGGCGGGGCTGAAATAGCCCGATCCTGAACCTTCCTCACCGTAAAAAAGTAGACTTGCTATGGCAAAATATATTTATCCGGCAATTTTTACACCAGAAGCAAACGGTCAGTTTTCCATCTGCTTTCCAGACATTGAAAATTGTTTCACCTGCGGGGATAATCTCGAAGACGGGATCAGCATGGCCGAAGATGTCCTTTCCCTTACATTGACGCATCTTGAGGATAAGAAATGCGAAATCCCGAACGCTTCAGCAATTAACGATCTGGACACGGAAAATGGCGCATTTGCAACCTATATTTCCTGTGATACTACTGCATACCGTCGTCTTATGAACAATATGTCTGTGAAAAAAACCCTCACGATCCCTTCATGGCTGAATGATTCCGCAATGGCTGCCGGAATCAATTTTTCACAAGTCCTTCAGGACGCATTAAAACAGCAGCTGAACGTCACTTAACAAAAACCAGCCGTCACATCATAGTAAAAGACGGATAATCGATATCCGTTCCGGTCCACAATACAGACATCCAGAAAGGTTTTCCTGCATAGTCCGCAGCTCTTAGCCTGCGCCTAAAGACACCTGCTTTCTCTTCGCAGCGGGAGAGGAATGTGTTTTTTTACATTCCTCTATTTTTTAAGCTTTAATTGTATTTTTTCAGAGTTTTCCCGTCTGTAAAAATCAATCTTTTCATCTAATTTCCTCATGTGTTCCCGTAACTGCTTGATCTGCTCATTAAGAACTTTTCTGTGAGAAATGAGCATTTCCATTCTTTCAGACAAAGTACTATCGCCCTCTGCACGCAATTCCGCATACTTCCGGATTTCTTTGATTGGCATACCCGTGTCTTTCAGACGCTTGATAAAATCAATCCAGGCAATGTCTTGATCCGTATAGCAGCGGCGATTGCCGGAATCGCGCTCCGGTGTAATTAAATGTTCCTGTTCATAATAGCGCAGGGTATGTATGCCTAAATTTGTCAGCTTAGAAAATTCACCGATAGAATATTTCAAAAAAAACACTTCCTATCTCTTGACATAGAGTTTACTCTACATTGTATG
>CANREH010000205.1 GCA_947629585.1 uncultured Lachnospiraceae bacterium
TCTCAAAAAAGGCTATTTTTCAATAGCTTGTTTTAGTGCGCCACTTTATGGCTTTCCTCTACTTTCTTTCACACTATTCTTCCCCTTTCTCAACGATTAAATCATAAGTTCCATCCTCATTTTTATTAAGCTTTAATACCTTATGCCCTTCTTCTTTCATGGATCGAGGAACATTCTGCACCGGCTCCCCGTCATTCATATGTACCTGTAAAACCTGTCCGACTTCCAGCTCCTCAATGGCAGCCTTCGCCTTTACAAACGTGATCGGGCACACAACATCCGTAATATCCACATAATCATCTATTTCCCTCTCAGCCATGATACGCCTCCTCGATTGTTTTTCGGAAATTCTCTTCCCCGACCCGTTCGATTGTCAGCCGGAACCGTTCGCCCTGTCTGGCATTGTCCTTAAAAAACCCGACCGCCGCATCAATCACGCGGAACAAGGTTTCTTTGTCATGAATAATCGGGACAATTTCCTCGCCCTTGTGAATCCTGTTGCCGAACAGCCCGCCGAAAGAAACAAGAAATCCTTCCTGATTTTCCCATGCGTCCACAGGACAGGCTTTCGTGCATCTTCCGCAGTAATTACACAATTCCTCGTTCAGCCTGATTTCCCCGTCTTCTATACTGATGGCTTTGCTCCGGCAGATCTGCTCACAAACGCCGCAGTGGATACAGGCGTCCTTCCGCCATTTCACCCGGATGCCGCCTTTGATGCCGACATCATTTTCTTCCGCCTTCAGGCAGTTATTCTGGCATCCGGTAACACCAAATTTAAACTTATGCGGCAGATCCATAGCAAAAAAGCGTTCGCTTAATTCTTCCGCCAGGGCATAGGTGTCAATACAGCCGCTCGGACAGACAGCCTTTCCCTGGCAGGAAGTCACGGTCCGCACCCTCGGACCGCAGACGCCCGGCTCACAGTCTCCTTCCGCAAGGGCCGCCTTTACCTCGTCAATTTCTTCCAGCTTGATAAATGGGATCTCCACCCCCTGGCGGGAAGTCAGATGCACATAGCCTTCCCCGTACTTTTCCGCAACCTCGGCAATCTTGGCAAGCTGTTTTGCACTGACATGCCCTCCGACTACCTTAAGTCTCAGGGAAAAACGGTTCTTCTGCTTCTGGCGCATGAATCCGCCCTTTTTTAACGTTCCATAATCTACTGCCATTCTTATCTCTTGCCAAAGAAAATGGAAAAATCCTTTGGCATTTCTCCTTTCTTTTTATTTTCCACCCCATTCTCTTTCGTCTTAAGAATCCGTTAATTCCAGGATTTCCTCGGACGATATGTTATCTTCTATATGAAAAGACTTTAATACCGGATGCTCCCTGTCCATCAGGGACAGAATCATATAGCTTGCCTTTTTATCATAAGCAAGCCTTTTATCCTCCTCCGACGGCCTCGCCGGGCTTTCCGGATGGGAATGGAAATTTCCAAGCGGAACCAATCCTCTGCTTCTCATATCCTTTACCGCCTTCAACTGATCCTGCGGATTCATCGAAAAATGCTCCGGGGAATGATCGGTATTTTCCAGAAAATAAATTTCACGCACCACCTTATCCCCGCCTTCCAGAGTGCCGCCAATCAGCCCGCACATTTCCTCCGGAACAGCCTTCTTTCCTTCCTCCACAATTCTCTCATAAAAACTTTCTGATAATTGAATCATACCTTACCTCGTTCTTATTTTCATTTTCATAGCAAATTGATATGTTTTGTATAGAATACTTTACCATACCTTTCCTGTGTTGTCAATCTGTTTTTTAATAACCTGCTGAACCAATGTCATTTAGATAAGGCAAAAGAATCAGGTATTCTTTTTATAGAAAGGAAGCTGGCAGGTGAAAATGGCTGTATAGATAGAGTAAATAACGGTATTGTCTCTCTGATATCGTATGGGAAAGATTATGACTGCACGACAAAAAAGCAGGTTTCCATCTGCTTTATAAAAAAGTATCATGAATGCTGGTGAAGCTGTTTTAAGCTGCGCGGTATAGGAAATACCGCGGTTTTCGGAAGTGCGCTGTCTGGAGTCGCGGATACTGCCGGTCATTCCTGATGGGAATTAGTTCTTTTTGAAGCAGCAGCATCACATCGATGGAGTCTTTCTCTGTGGTCAGACGGAGAAAGACTCTGCAGATATGGGCAGCCCTGCTGAAATTCACTTTGTATCCGTGTTTTGTGTCCCCCTGCTTTATCACGGCATGGTTGATCAAAGTCTCTGTTATGTTGTATGCGATTAGTTTCGCCCAGATCTCCTGCTTGATGTATTCCGGTTTATATGCATGAAAATTGCTTAATCCGATAGTATATTTCAGTTTGCGGAAGGATCCTTCTATGGCCCACCGGGCAGAATACAGAAGCTTAATACGTTCCGGAGGGAATTCCCCGGATGGCAGGCTGGTGACAATGCATTCAAACGTATTGTCAGAAATGGGAAACCTAACAATACGGAACGATAAGTCATAAGTGTCCAGGGAACCGTATGCCACATAATCAAAAGAAGTGTTCGCATCGACATAACGCTTATAAAACCCTTCCTTGATCAGGATCTTCTTTTTACGGCTGCGGACCAGGGTAACATTGACCCGGATGTCAAAGGAATCCGTGTCCGGGAAATCAAAGTTTCCAACAAGCACTTTGGAATGGATATCTTTTGTGCGGAAAAGAAAATACTGGCCCTTTTCGATAACATGGGCCATGTTGTTATAAGAGCAGTATCCCCTGTCGCCAATAAAGACATCCCTGGTGCCAGGCTGGGTATCATGGCGGTCGACCATGTCACAGAACGCCCGGAACTCATCCTTGAGATGGACGGGCTGGATCAGGGCATCGGTATAAGTATGCTTCTGCAGGTCATAAAACGCATTCAGGTGCATGCTGTAGAAGCCTTTTGCAGAATGCCCTTCGGAAACGAAATATTCCGGGGAGGAGAAGGAAGGCTTGCTGAAAAAAGTAAACGTTGAGCCATCGGCCGC
>CANREH010000206.1 GCA_947629585.1 uncultured Lachnospiraceae bacterium
TGATCCTGAAAGGGAATAAGAGAAAGGAGAAACTTATGGCAAATATCATTTCAGAGGAAACGATTGAGTATGTGGGCATTCTTGCCAAGCTTGAACTTTCCGAGGAGGAAAAGGAACAGGCAAGGAAGGATATGGGAAATATGCTTGATTATATTGATAAATTAAATGAGCTGGATACGTCCGGCACAGAGCCGATGTCCCATGTATTTCCGGTTCATAATGTGTTCCGGGAGGATGTTGTGACAAACGGCGACGGTTCCGGAGATTTAATGGCAAATGCGCCGGAAGGAAAAGACAGCGTATTGCTTGTGCCAATGACAACAATTATGTAAAGGGGGAAGACCTTTGGGTTTAATGGATTTGACTGCCGCAGAGCTTGGCAGAAAAATAAAAGCAAAAGAGGTTTCTGTCTGCGAGGCGGCAATGGACGCATTGGGAGAGATCAGGCAGAAAGAAGAATTATATAATGCCTATGTGACCATAGTGGAAGAAGAGGCGATCAGAAAACGGGCGGAGGAAGTGCAGAAGCAGATCGATGCCGGGGAGCTTTTAAGCCCTTTGGCGGGAGTCCCGGTGGCAATCAAGGATAATATGTGTACGAAGGGGCTTTTGACCACCTGCAGCTCGAAGATTCTTTCCAATTTTAAGCCGACCTATACGGCGGAAGCGGTAAGGAATCTGGAAAAAGCGGGAGCGGTGATTCTTGGAAAAACGAATATGGACGAGTTTGCAATGGGAAGCACCACGGAAACTTCTTATTATGGCCCGACAAAAAACCCGTGGAATACCGCGCATGTGCCGGGCGGCTCTTCCGGCGGTTCCTGTGCGGCAGTAGCGGCAAAGGAGTGTTCCTATGCGCTTGGATCCGACACAGGCGGCTCGATCCGCCAGCCGAGTTCTTTCTGTGGCGTGACCGGATTAAAGCCAACGTATGGCACGGTTTCCCGTTATGGGCTGATTGCCTACGGATCTTCCCTTGACCAGATTGGGCCGGTGGCAAAGGATGTTACGGACTGCGCGGTGATTCTGGAGGCGATTGCTTCTTATGACAGGAAAGACAGCACCTCGGTAAAGAGGGAATGCTATGATTTTACTTCCGCCCTGGTGGACGACGTGAAGGGCATGAAAATAGGAATTCCGAGGGATTATCTGGGGGAAGGGCTGGATGAGGAAGTGAAAAATGCCGTGCTTTCTGCGGCGAAGGCGCTGGAGGAAAAGGGCGCTGTTGTGGAGGAGTTTGATTTAAGCCTGGTGGAATACGCCATTCCAGCTTATTATGTCATAGCGTCCGCAGAGGCAAGCTCCAACCTGGCGCGTTTTGACGGCGTGAAATACGGCTATCGGACAGAGGAGTATGAAGGGCTCCATAACATGTATAAAAAGACCCGTTCCGAAGGGTTTGGAGCGGAGGTTAAGCGCAGGATTATGCTGGGATCGTTCGTGCTTTCCAGCGGTTATTACGATGCCTATTACCTGAAGGCGCTCCGTACCAAAGCATTGATTAAGCAGGCGTTTGACAAGGCGTTTGCGTCTTATGATGTGATTTTAGGGCCGGCAGCCCCGACAACGGCGCCAAAGCTGGGAGAAAGTCTGTCCGATCCGATTAAAATGTACCTGGGGGATATTTATACGATTTCCGTAAACCTGGCAGGGCTTCCGGGAATGACAGTCCCATGCGGCACGGATTCTAAAGGGCTGCCAATCGGGGTGCAGCTTATCGGGGACTGTTTTCAGGAAAATAAGATTATCCGCGCAGGGTATGCCTTTGAGAAAACAAGGGGATAATGCAGGCAGCCAAAAGAGCTGAACTGTTACTTTGAAATAGAAAAAAGAAAGGAAAGAGGATTGCATGAGCAAGGAATATGAGACTGTCATCGGCCTGGAAGTCCATGTCGAGCTGGCAACGAAAACAAAGATTTTCTGTGGGTGCAGCACAGCGTTTGGCGGCGCCCCGAATACCCATACCTGCCCTGTCTGCACCGGGCAGCCCGGCTCCCTTCCTGTTTTGAATAAACAGGTTTTAGAGTATGCTATGGCGGTAGGGCTGGCGACGAACTGCAGCATTACACAGTATTGTAAATTTGACCGGAAGAATTATTTTTACCCGGATAATCCGCAGAATTATCAGATTTCCCAGTTATACCTTCCGATTTGCAGGAATGGGAGCGTGGAAATCGAGACGGAAGCCGGGAAAAAGAACATCGGAATCCATGAAATCCATATGGAGGAGGATGCCGGGAAGCTGGTGCATGACGACTGGGAGGACTGCTCGTTCGTGGACTTTAACCGTTCCGGCGTGCCGTTGATTGAAATTGTGTCCGAGCCGGACATGAGAAGCGCCGAAGAAGTCATTGCCTATTTGGATAAATTAAAGACGACAATTCAATATTTGGGGGCATCAGACTGTAAACTGCAGGAGGGCTCCATGCGCGCTGACGTCAATTTGTCTGTGAGAGAAGCCGGGGCAAAGGAATTTGGTACAAGGACGGAAATGAAAAACCTAAATTCCTTTAAGGCGATTGCTCATGCGATTGAAGGGGAGAGAGAACGCCAGATTGATTTATTGGAATCCGGAGAAAAGGTCGTGCAGGAAACCAGAAGATGGGATGACGTGAAAGGGGAATCCTATGCGATGCGTTCCAAAGAGGATGCACAGGATTACCGTTATTTCCCGGAGCCGGATCTGGTGCCGATTGTTATCAGCGATGAATGGCTGGAAGAAATCAGGAGCCGCCAGCCGGAATTCCGCGAGGAAAAAATGGAGCGTTATAAAAAGGAATATAACATTCCGGAATATGACATTTCCATCATTACAGCCACCAAGCATATGGCGGATATTTTTGAGGAAACGGTCGCTTTGGGCGCAAACCCGAAAAAAGTCTCCAACTGGCTGATGGTGGAAAC
>CANREH010000207.1 GCA_947629585.1 uncultured Lachnospiraceae bacterium
TCAACCTCGCATTCAGGGATTTCTTTGTTTTCTCCATCTGCTTAATAGTGTACCGTTCCCCTTTTTCCGCCTTTGCGGTTTCGATTGCCAGTTCAATCTCCGCTATCTGCCTTTCTATGATTGCTGCCTGTCTTTCATTGGAAAGCGGTATCTTCTCAAATTGACTGTGCCCGATAATAACTGCGTCATAATCGCCTGTCGCTATCCGGGAACAGAACTTCTTCCGGTTTGCCGGCTCAAAGTCTTTCTTGGTGGCGGCTAAAATGTTAGCTCCCGGATACAGGCGTAAAAAATCACCTGCCCACTGCTCCGTCAGATGGTTCGGCACGACAAATAAACTCTTCTGGCACAGCCCTAACCGTTTATTCTCCATTGCTGCGGCAATCATTTCAAACGTCTTTCCTGCGCCCACGCAGTGCGCAAGCAGCGTATTGTCCCCATAAAGCTGGTGCGCCACCGCATTCAGCTGGTGCGGCCTTAAAGCAATGTCCGGCGTCATGCCCGGAAATTTTAAATGCGAGCCGTCATATTCCCTCGGTCTGGTGGAATTAAACAGCTTATTGTACTTTGCGCACAGCGCCTGTCTGCGGTCCGGATCACGGAACACCCAGTCCTTGAAAGCTTCCCTGACTGCTTCCTGCTTCTGGCTTGCAAGCATGGTTTCCTTTTTGTTAAGGACTCTTTTTTCTTTCCCGTCCTCGGTAACGACATCAAAGATGCGGCTGTCACGAAGGTTCAGGGAATCCTCTAAAATCTGGTAGGCATTCCTGCGGCTTGTTCCATAAGTCATACTGGCAAGCGAATTTCCACGGTCTGCATTTTTCCCCTTCACATTCCACTGCCCCGTCACATCGGAATACTGCACTCCTGTTAAGCCACGGTCAAACAAATACTCCGGCGTTTCCAACGTGTCCCGCATGAAGTCCTCGATATATTTTGTGTCAATCCATGTTGCGCCGATACGCACCTCAATCTCCGATGCGTCAAGCTCCTTCGGCTGTACATTTTCCAGAGAGGACACATTAATGGCATATTCCGGGCGGTTCTCTGCAAAAGTTCTTGCCACGGACAGCTTTTCCCGCACATTCCCGCTTAAATATTCATCCGCTGTCTCCCACTTCTCCGTAACTGGATTTTGGAAGATAACCCCTGCAAGCTCTTTCGTGATTTCTTCTTCACGCTTACCTGCAAGCTGCGACATATAGGGTAAGTCCACCCCTGCTTTTTCACTGAGAGACACCGCAAGCGCTTCACTTGCTGTGTCCACACTTGTTACAACCTCCTGTTTTTTTATCGTGCGCCTTGAGAACATATCCGCCTTGCCGATGAAGTTCCCCTCATCGTCCAGCTTTTCAAGGGAGCATAAAAGGCAGTAGCTCGAATCCTGGCTGAATGCCCTCTGGTTGGCCTGTGAATTAAGCAGGCCGAATTTCCTGGAAAAATCATCGTACAGCCGGTTCAGTTCCGCCTGCCTGTTTTTAATCATATCCTCCGGATACTCGTTCAATTGGAAGCTGATCAGTTCCTGCGTGCAGTCCCGGATTGCCACCATGCCCCGGATGCGCTGCTCCGCCTTTTCCGGCACATCCACAGGCTTCATAATGGAATTTTCCCGGTAATACACCTTTTCCTCCGCTATGGTGTAACTGTAATTCTTCACGCCCGGATCGGCGGGGATGCTCTCCCCTGCCGGCCCGTCATCAATCCCGCCAAGTTCTGCCTGTTCCATGCTGCCCTCCACATGGGAAAGCGCATTTTTAAGCTGCTCCGACAGCGGAAGGGAAGTGTCCGGCAGGCAGGCGCTTTCCATGCCATGCGCCCCGGAAACCATTTCCATTGTGCCGAGTATCATTTCCGGGTGGTCTGCAAAATACCGGTTCATCACAATGCCGTCTTTTTCCGCCAGATGCACCCAGTCCGGCTCCAGATCCATAACCCTGTCACGCTTCTTCAGAAATAAAATATCGGAAGTGACCTCCGTGCCCGCATTTTCCTGAAAAGCCGTATTGGGAAGCCGGACCGCCCCTAAAAGCTCCGCCCTCTGCGCAAGGTATTTCCTTGCCTCCGGGTTTTTCTTATCCATAGTCCCTTTGGAAGTGACAAAAGCAACTATGCCGCCCGGCCTGACTTTATCCAGCGTCTTTGCAAAGAAATAATCATGGATAAGGAAGTTATGCCTGTCATAGGCTTTGTCAGCCACTTTATACGGTCCGAACGGCACATTTCCCACTGCAATGTCAAAAAAATCATTGGGATATCCGGCGCTTTCAAACCCTGTGATTTGGATATTCGCATCCGGATAAAGCTGCTTCGCAATCCTCCCGGTAAGCCCGTCAAGCTCCACGCCATACAGTCTGCTGTTCCTCATCCCGTCCGGCAGCATACCGAAAAAATTGCCAATGCCCATTGCAGGCTCTAACACGTTCCCTTTTTGAAATCCCATAGTTTCTAAGGCTTCATAAATGCTGCGGATAATGACAGGGCTTGTATAATGGGCGTTTAAGGTGCTTTCCCTTGCGGAAGCGTATTCCTCCGGGGATAAAAGGCTCTTTAATTCCTTATATTCTTTCGCCCAGTTCGCCTTTGTTTCGTCGAAAGCATCGGCAAGGCCGCCCCAGCCTACATATTTTGCCAAAATCCCCTGTTCTTCCCATGTGGCAGCACGGTGTTCCCCCTCAATCTTTTCCAGTGTGCGTATGGCTTCCACATTCTGGCGGAACTTCTCTTTCGGCGCAAAGCCTTTTCCAGAAGTTTCCGCTTCATTGAAAGAAATACGGTAATTATTGTCTGTCTCCGGCTTTTTTTCTGATGCTTTTTCCGCTTCCCTCTGCCGGTTCAGCTTTTTTAAATATTCCCCGGCTTCTTCTGCGTTCTCAAAAGTCTGCACTGT
>CANREH010000208.1 GCA_947629585.1 uncultured Lachnospiraceae bacterium
TCAAAGCCTGCTGCCGCAGGCGGATTGCTCATGAAATGGCGCTCCCTCAACAGCCGAACCCAGAGGAAAATTTGTGCAAGCACAATTTTCCTCTGAATCCGTCTGTTGGCTGAACTGTTACGAATATGTGCAAGTTGCAGTAAATATTTCTGGAAATTTGTGTTAATTTATGATATAATAAATCCGAAGTATGGTAAGAGAGTTTTCTGCTTTCCCTTCAGAGGAAAGGCAGTGGTTAGTTGGGAGGTGGCAGTATGGCACTGAATATAGGAAATTTTAGAGAAAATACACCGTGGATTTCAGGAAATGTGACGTCTTATAATTCGCAGAGCCGGGTTTCCGGGCTTTTTGGAAACAGGAATGCCGCATCTGGTTTTTCCAGTGGCGTTGTTTCCGGCAGAGAAAGCAGTACAGTTTCCAGGCTTTATACGAACAGAGGTACTTTGGTGGGAGCCAGGGCGAATGGGCGGACGGATCCGTCTGCTGAGAGAACTTCTGGGCAAAGAGCAGTGGAACAGATGGGAGCTTATCAGGATTGGAAAAATGCAGCGTTATATAATAAGATGCGCCTGGCATCCCAGCTTTTCGGGAGCGGAAATGCCCTGCCTAAATTTCCAAAGGGAGCTGTTTACAACAAGGGTATTGATCCGGCTTCTAAGCTTCATATCAAAAGGAATGCGTCTGTGGACGCCAATATGGGAAATTCAAATGTTTCCAGGCAGGCGCAGAAGGCGAATGCCAGCCTGACAGCGGGTATTTCCAAGCTGAAGGGTTCCGTTTCAGCCCTGCAGGACAAAGATACTTATGCAGATACGAAAAATGGAGTAAGTGCGGCGGATAAAACTGTTTCCGCAGTCAAAGATTATGTCACAGGATATAATGATGTTGTCAACGCATCCAAAGGATCTACGCTGTCGAGAAAGGTGTCAAATGTAGCGTCAATGATGAAAAGCTCGCAGGAAAATGCCGATAAGCTTGCGGAAATCGGTATTACCATCGGCAGAGATGGAAACCTGCAGCTAAATGAGGACAAATTGAAGTCAGCGGATGTTTCTAAGGTGCAGGAGTTATTTTCAAAAGAGAATCTTATAAGTTATGGCTCTACGGTAATGTCCCGGCTTGATTTTGCGAGTGTTTCTTCCGGCTCTGCGGGCAGCGTAGAGGAGGACAGGGAAGAACAGGACATGGAATATGCGGGTGCGTCTGCCCTTCAGATGGACATGGAGAAGCTTGCCTCTGATTCTTTATATGAAAAAGTAAAGGATGAGGACGGTACAGAGCGGTATGATTCTGACAGGATTTTGGCTGCTGCAAAAAGTTTTGCAGGCAATTATAACAGTATGATGGATGCCGCCGAATCCAGTTATCGTTCCGGTGCAGCCTCAAATTTGGCTCAGATCAGGGAAAAGACGGCACAGAATAAAGATACGCTGGAACAGCTTGGAATCAGCGTGGACACAAAAGGCAGGATGAAGATTGACGAGGACGCATTTAAGAAGGCAGATATGGATCAGGTACAGAAATTTTTTAAAGAATACGGGGATTCCATTGCTGAAAATGTAGCACGCATAGACGATTATATGACGGCAAAGAATAATGCTGCTGCTTCCGGACAGGGCGGTTTCTGGATCGAAGAGATCATGCAGTAGCTGGCTGAACTGTTACGCTGAAAATACCTATTGTTTTTTGGGGGATTGTTGGTTATGATAGAAGTATCCGGGCGAGGATATGAACAGGGCATTGGAAGACACTGTCTGGTATGATATCATAGAGCTTGGAGAAGGTAAATAGAAAATATAATGTATAGGAGATGAAAGCGATGTTTGGTTTTGGTCAGTTGATTAATATACTGAAAAAAAACCCAAAGAAAATTGTGTTTACGGAAGGAAAAGATCCTCGTATCTTGGAGGCGGCTTCCCGGCTTTTGGCAAGCTATTTCCTGCATCCGATTCTGGTTGGAAATGAGGAAGAGATTCAGACTTCTGCGGAGGAGAGCGGCTTTAATATCCGGGGAGCGCAGATTATTGATCCGGCTTCTTATGAGAAAATGGATGAGATGATTGCCGAGCTTGTAGAAATGCGGAAGAAAAAGGGGATGACGCCGGAGAAGGCGAAAGAGCTGCTTTTGCAGGCAAATTATTTTGGAACAATGTTAGTACATATGGGCGAGGCGGATGCCCTTTTGGGCGGTGCTACCTATTCCACGGCGGATACGGTGCGCCCGGCGCTTCAGCTGATTAAGACAAAGCCGGGCAACACGATTGTGTCCTCTTGTTTTATCTTGGTGCGCCCTGCCGCTACCGGGGAGAATGAGGTCATGGCAATGGGAGACTGCGCCATCAATATCCACCCGACCGAGGACGAGCTTGTAGAGATTGCCATTGAGACGGCAAAATGCGCAAAGCTGTTTGGCGTAGAGCCGCAGGTGGCGTTTTTAAGCTATTCCACAATGGGCTCCGGCCAGGGCGAGGATGTGGATAAGATGCGCAATGCAGCGAATAAGACAAAGGAGAAAGCGCCGGATCTTCCGATTGCCGGTGAGCTTCAGTTTGATGCCGCCGTTTCCCCGCGCGTGGCACGCACGAAATGCCCGGATGTCCCGGTGGCAGGTTATGCGAATACCTTTATATTCCCGGATATCAATGCCGGAAATATCGGTTACAAGATTGCGCAGCGTCTTGGGAACTTTGAGGCATACGGGCCGATCCTGTTGGGATTGAATGCGCCTGTCAATGATCTTTCCCGTGGCTGCAATGC
>CANREH010000209.1 GCA_947629585.1 uncultured Lachnospiraceae bacterium
ATGGCGGAGGAAATTACGGGAGATACCTTTGTGGACAGGCATTCCCTGTTCCGCGGGGCGGTCGTGTTTGACGGCGAAGGCGTGATGGATGTCCGCAAGGTCGGCATAAAGACCATGATGGGTAAAATGGCGGAGGAAATGCAGGAGGACGAGCCGGATTCTCCGCTGAAAGTAAAGCTTGCGAAGCTGGCCGGGCAGATCTCAACCTTTGGCTATATCGGCGCTGTTGTGATTGCCGTTTTGTATTTTGCATATTTTATTATTTCCACGGGCGGCATAGACGCATTTCTGGCGTTGGGGGCGGCAGGCATTATCAGGAAAATCGTGGAAGCGGTTTCCCTTGCTGTCGTCATCATTGTCTGCGCCGTGCCGGAAGGGCTGCCGTTAATGATTTCCCTGGTATTAATGCAGAATACCAGCAAGATGCTTGACCATAATGTGCTGGTAAGGAAAGCAGAAGGAATTGAAACCGCAGGTTCGCTGAATATTCTGTTCAGCGATAAGACCGGAACGATTACTAAGGGTAAGTTAGAAGTGGTGGATTTCTTCACCGCAGACGGTAATTCCATTCCGATAGCGGAGTTAGGAAAACATGAAAAAGTAAAAGAACTGTTAAATTTTGCCATTGGCAAGAACACGCAGTCTATGTTTGACGCATCGCATCATGTCATCGGCGGAAATGCGACCGATCAGGCGCTGATGAAATTCCTCGGAGAGGATGTCTTTACTTTCCTGAACGAAACGGAAGAATATGAAGTAAATGCCCGGCAGGGATTTAATTCCACCAATAAATTCAGCCAGGCAAGGATTGACTCTTTAGGGAAAACCTTTTATAAAGGCGCGCCGGAACGGCTGTTAGCAAATGCAAAATCGTATCTGGATGAAAACGGGGAAGTAAAGCCGTTAAACCAGAAAATCCTCAATAAAAAAATTGACGAGCTGGCGGATAAGGCAATGCGCGTCCTTGCGTTTGGATATTCGGAGCAGGCGCTTACAGAAAATAAAATCAATGAAGATATCGTGATTATCGGGCTTGCCGCGATCCGCGACGACGTGCGCCCGGAGGCGAAGGAAGCTATCCGGGAAGTGCAGGATGCCGGAATTCAGGTCGTTATGATTACCGGGGACAGATTAGAGACGGCGGTTGCCATTGCAAAAGATGCCGGGCTGTTGAGAGACACGACCGATCGCGCCTTATCGTCAGCGGAATTAAACAGCATGAGCGATGAAGAAGTCAAGAAAATCATCAAAGATATCCGCGTGATTGCCCGCGCCCTGCCGACTGATAAATCCAGGATGGTCCGGCTCTGCCAGGAAATGAATCTGGTAGTCGGCATGACCGGGGACGGCGTCAACGATTCTCCGGCGTTAAAGAGAGCGGATGTCGGCTTTGCTATGGGAAGCGGCACTGAGGCAGCGAAAGAAGCCGGAAAGATTGTCATTTTGGATGATAACTTTAAATCGATTAAAGATGCCATCTGGTACGGAAGGACAATTTACCACAATATTTTAAAGTTCTGCAAATTCCAGCTTGTCATCAATGTGGCTGCGGTGGTGGTCAGTGCGATTGCACCGTTCTTCGGCGTGGAAGAGCCGTTAAAGGTAACGCATTTGCTGTTTGTCAACCTTGTCATGGACGGGCTGGGAGCGATTATGCTTGGCAACGAGCCTGCCCTGAAAGAGTATATGAAAGAAAAGCCGAGAAGAAGGGACGAAAGCATTGTCAGCAAAAAGATGATGGCGCAGATTGTCATTATGGGCATGTGGCTTACCTTTATCAGCTTTTTATATTTAAAGCATCCATTCTTTATCGGATTGTTTGAAAACGAAGAACAGCACTTAACCGGATATTTTGTATTATTTATTGTCAGCGCCTTATTTAACGGATTCAATGTCCGGGACGAAGGCTTTGCGATCTTCCGGGGGCTTAATGAAAATACCGGATTTTTAAAAGTATTTTTCACCATTATTATTGTGCAGGCTTTGATTGTCAATGCCGCCCTGATACCGTTTACGGTCTTTACCTGGATCGGAAATATGTTTAGCTGCGTTCCGTTCTCCCTGACAGGGTGGGCTGTCATAGTTGTTCTGGCGGCTACCATGATTCCGGTGGATCTGGTAAGGAAAATGTTTGTGAAAAAATAAGATATGAACAAAAAGCACGGAGTATCAGGGAATTCCCCTATGCTCCGTGTCTTTTATGGTCATTAGGCTTTATGTGGATTTCACTTCATGACCTTTTCCAGCAAAGACTTATAGCTGTCCACAACATCATAGACGACATTGTCGCTGGAAATTGCCTTAAAATGCTCTCTTGCGCAATGAATCTTGGATTCCTCAACCATCCTCAGCTGCATGGAATTCATGGAGCCCTTTGTCTCTGCTACGAAATAAATATTTCCAACTCAATATGCCAAAAAGGCTTTTGAGAATTATCGTCATGTTTTTGCTTTACTACTAATAAAAGTTTATCTGCAGTTTCCTCATCTATATGAATAGTTATTGTTTTTTGGTTCTTTAAAATAGTGTCATTAAAGTGAAATTGGGGACCTCGATACTTTTCAAAGTTGATCATCCAATTTCAACAAACATCTCCATCATTGATCTGATCCGAAATAATTCTCGCAAATCCTGGCATAGTATCACCAAAATGGATTGTATTGGTGTTCGTTAAAATATTATACAAATATGCCTTTCCGTCGAAAAC
>CANREH010000210.1 GCA_947629585.1 uncultured Lachnospiraceae bacterium
AAACAGCCGTATCTTCCCTTGCCATGTAAAAGCAAAGAGCGTGTTCCTCCATATCCTTTGCATAGGACAGGGCATACGGCAGCAGAGGCAGCATCCCAATCAGGATTGTTGAAGCTCCGGTTCCGCCGAATAAATTGTCCAAAATTTCCACAACGGTAAAGCCTGGATTTTTAAGCATCAATCCGGAAGATAACAGTTCCAGCAGCGCCATAAAAAAGACCGCTGCGGCAAAGCTTACGGAAAAAACAGCTCTCCGGAAATCAGGAAAAAGCCGCGCTAACAGTTTCATTCCCATCCCTCCATATCTGTACCGGTAAAAAAATCCCCCGTCAGGGCGTCAACCAGATAATAATTCCAAAGGATTTCTGATCCGACCGGCTGTTTTGTTTCCGTTCTCACGCAGAAAGTCCAGACCGGGCAGGTAATGATGGTTCCTGACAATTCTATCAGTTTATACTGAAGTTTTGCTGTTTCTAAAGACGGATTTTGGGAAGCGGATTTTTCGTATCGTTCTTTTACTTTTTTCCATGCTTCAGAAACAGAAACCGCCGGATATTTTTTTAATTCTTTCTGTATCTGTATGACATCAGCGCAGGACCAGTCAACCAGCGTTCTATCCACAAATGTGGTTTCGAGGACGCTGTCCGGCTGGCCCATAGGTTCTTGATAATCCAGTCCGGAATTATAGACCGTAGTTCCCTGCATACTTCCGAATTTATCCAGAATGACGGAAGAGAGCGGAATCCCGTCAATTTCCTGCCGCCAGAAGATGAGGCAGCCGCTTTCCCCGTTTTTTCCGGTAAGAAGAGCTGCGTCATCAACGGTATAAGCCATGTCCAGTTTTTTACAATAATCCTTTACAACTTCTTCTGCCTGAGTAAAAACGGAATCTTCTTTTTCACGATTCTGTCTGTCCATGCTTCCGGTTTGATAATATTGGTCACGAAGCCTGTTATATTCCGGAAATAAATCGCTTAGCCTGATATTCCTGTATCCAAAGCCAATGCCTGCATCCAGAGTTTCTTCCTTTTTCCCGTATTTTCTGTAATACGCCCTGCCGCCGTCATAGATATTGAGCGTTTTTTCTTGTTCGCTTCCTTCTCCGGAAACATAATTTTCTCCCGGAATGTAAACTTCCCTTTGATCATAGTTTCCGTCCAGAAAAAGGGAAAGGATTGTTTTCTTGTCCCCTTTCCAGTAACGGACTTTATAAACGGATACTTCCGGTGGGGACGTGATGTTTGATAAATCAATCTTCTGTTCGATCACCGATCCTTTTTTTCCGGTTTCTTTTTCCGGACGATCCGTTTCTTCGCAGGCTGTCAGTGCGATTATGGCGAAGGCAACGAGAAACCGCCGTTTCCATGCCTTTGATTTTTTATCAATTCTTTTTTTCATCTGTTTCCTCCTGTATGATCTGATTGCGGAACCGTATCAAAACAAGCACCCCGCGGGCGGTATTGGAAATTTCAATTTCTGCCCCATGCAAATCAAGGATAGTTTTTACGATATGCAGGCCTAAGCCGGTGCCGCCGGTCTGCCGGTTTCTTGACGGATCTGCGCGGTAAAAGGCTTCAAATAATCGGGGAATATCCTTATCCGGAATGGATGCCCCTGTATTTTCGATGGACAGGTTTATTGTTTCCTCGGTTTTCCATAATGTTACTAATATGGCGTTCCCTGCCCCGGAATAGGCGGCTGCGTTTCCGAGCAGGTTGTCCAGGACTTTCTGAAGCTGATTTTGATTCCCAAAAACAAATGTTTCCGGCAGAATGGATGCTTCAACCGTCAGATCTTTCTGCAGAAACAGATCTTCACAGGCAGAAATCCGTTCTTTTATAAGGCTGCCAAGATCAATCCTGCTTTTTTGGCAGGTATCCATGGTATTTAAACGGGATATTGTTAAAAGATCCTGTATCATTTTTTCTAAGGTATCCGTAACTTTTAAAGATTGCGCCAGATAAATGTCCCTGTTTTTATAACGCCCTACTTGATATAACATTCCCTGGAGCTGTCCTTTGATAATCGTGACAGGGGTTTTTAATTCATGGGAAGCTGCCGTAAAAAATGCCATTCGCTGTTCTTCCAGCTTTTTTTTCAGAGTAATGTCTGCCTGCAGTTTAAGAAGCGCCTCTTTCAGATTATGTGACATGGTATTTAAACTGTCGGACAATATCCCGATTTCATCCCTTCGTCCTGCCGGACAGCTGCCGCTGAAATCCATTTCTGCCATCTGTTTTGCGGTTTTGCTGATTTTTTTAATCGGCGCAGCGATATACCAGTAATAAAAAAAAGCATGAAGGAAAGAAACGCCTGAAATAACAATGCACAGAAAAGGAAAGGATCGCCGCATGGCTGTTTTCATTTTGGCGTATTCTGCGGCATTTCTTGTCAGTAACAGTGTGTACGCAGATTTGTCATTGGAAAATGTGACAGGATAGGGATCGGATTTTTCAATGCTGTCAAAATCGGTGTTTTTTTTGCCGGTAAGTTTATGGATATCTTTCAGGCTTACTTCCTGTCCGTCGGATCGGAAAAAATGATATTCAAATTCATTTCCATAACCTATCTCCATACTTTTTTCCATTTTCTGAAAAATGCTGGGGGCATCCTCAACAGGTTTTCCGGATAACTGTCTGGAGTAAACAGACAGCCCTCTTTCTG
>CANREH010000211.1 GCA_947629585.1 uncultured Lachnospiraceae bacterium
CGACGGAGGGGGAGATTCTGGTAGACGGGGAAATCATATCATACTGCACGGAAAGGCTCAGCATTGGGTTGCAGCTGGAAAATATAGGGCTGTATCAGGATTTAACGGTTCTGGAGAATTTAAGGTGTCTGGCAAAGATCAGCAAAAAAGCAGGGGATAAAGAAATCTTTGAAGCAGTCCGGAGGGTTGGGCTGGAGCCGGAGGATAAAAGGAAAATAAAGAAATATTCTCTTGGCATGAAGCAGAGGGCTGTGATTGCTCAGGCCATCATGGAAAAGCCGGATCTGTTAATTTTAGACGAGCCTTCCAATGCCCTTGACAGTGAAGGAATGGGAATTTTAAGGGAAATTATCCGGCAGGAAGCGCAACGTGGCGCTATTGTCCTGCTTGCAAGCCATAACAAAGAGGATATCCATATACTTAGTAACTATAGATACCAGATGGAAGAGGGAAGCTTAAGGGAGATGGGGTTGGAATGAAAAAAAATATAATATGCCTGTGCATTGTTTTTCTGCTGGTTCTGGCAGCGGGACAGATAGGAAAAAGGGAATTTCCATTGGATCTTTTAGGAAATGCGCAGACTCTGAAAGATATAGAAGACATAAACTTCCAGTTTGCCTATGTAGACAGAAAAAAGAATGCAGAGGAGTATTTGGAAGAAACCGATGATTATATTGAAAGCAAAAAAGAGAATGACTATATTGCCGTTGTAACAGCCACGGAAAATGTAAAACTGCGTTCCATGAGCGTTCTTCAAGAAGTTGTAATAGAGAAAATCATTAAGGGAAAGGGATTAAAGCAGGGGGATAAAATTGGAATTTACGAAAACAGCTGCTTTTATGGGCAGAATGAAAATAAAGATGTTTACCTGTTTGATTGTGGGATGAATCTGATGCAGGAGGGGAATTCTTATTTGGTCTTTTTTAATGAACAGGAACATGAAAATAGAAAATTTTATGAAGCGTGTGGCGGCGCTTTTCAGTATATCAATTTATCAAATCAGGATCCTATGTACTTAGTGAAAGATCCGGACGCTGTCTATACCTATAAGGATTTTACAGATTATGAATATTTTTCTATATCAAAGAAGGCGCTGAGAGCGAGATATGAATTAAAACATAGATTTATAGATAAATGGCTTAATGAAGATAAAGAGAATCTTAAAAAATGATGGACAGACAATTATTTACTATTACTTATACGATACTGGAATTTTGTAATTGTTTTTTGGTATATACGGTTATATTCCGGGCAAAAGTGAAAGATCAGAAACAGTGTTTTTTGTGGCTTCTGCCCGCAGTGTTTGTTTCTTGTTTTTTTTTACGCCTGAAAGGAGCTTATTTTGCCCAAAGGATGGTAGTGATTTCAGGAATTTCACTCCCATTATTTATTTTTAAGGGTGAAAGAAGAAAATGGTTTTTGCTGTATCCTGCTGCAATGATGTTTTCTTCTACTGTAACTGTATATTTTAGTTTTATTTTGGCAGTTTTCAAAAATATTCCTGAAGTTATCGTGATAAATAACGAAGATGATGTCCTTATTAGTGAGGCAGGTACGCTTCTGATTTTAGTATTGATTGGTTTTTATGAAAAATGTCAGAAAAAGGATTCTTTTGAAATTGAATTTTTTGGAAAGCAGTATCTGGTTTTATATGCCGGAGTTATCTGCGCTTTTATCATGGTTGGGTGTGCGCAGGGGTTTAGTGAAATCAATATGATGTCAAATCAGGAAAAAAATCTTTTTGGACTGGCAGTTACTGGGATTTGTTTTTTATTCTTTTTGATTGGAGTCCGAAGCGGCATTATTATCAATAACAGGAACAAATATTTGTATCAAATGGAAATGCTTCGTAAATATATGGAAATGCAGGAAAAGCAGATTGCGTTGATAATCCAAAAGGAAGAAAAGCTGAAGGCATACCGGCATGACATGAAAGCTCATTTATTGGTACTACAGTCTTTTTACGAGAATGATGACAGGGAAGGTTATCAGGAATATATGAATGAAATTATACAAAATTCCAATATATTTCATAAAGTTGTATATACCGGAAACGTAGCAGTTGATGCTGTTTTAAATCATCTTGGCACTGTCGCCGGGGAACAGGGGATTTTTGTTTCCTATGAATGTATTCTACCTGGGCAGCTGAGGATTGCGCTCTTTGATTTGTGTACCATACTGTCCAATCTGATCCAGAATGCCATTGACGCCTGTGTATTAAATGAACAGGGAAAAGAAATTTCCGTAAAAATATATCCATTTGATCAGAAAATATATATTGTGGTAAAAAATCCGGTGGAATCTCTTGTAAAGATAGAAGGAAATGGGTTGGTGACAACTAAGGAAGATAAAGGAAACCATGGGCTGGGAAGCCGGAATGTAGGACGTGTTGTAGAAAAATATCATGGAAAGATCTATTATAACTGCGATTCCGGATGGTTTACGGCTGAAATACTGATATGAAAGAATAAACCAATCCCCAAGTGATGTCCTGCATCTGTTCGGAGATTGGCTGTAAGGACTTTTTGTCATCCTCTTTATGGATTATTCTCTGCCATTTTCACAAGGCATTCCTTCTCGAAGAAGGCAATGCCGTATTTTATTA
>CANREH010000212.1 GCA_947629585.1 uncultured Lachnospiraceae bacterium
GGTCTGGATAATCAAAGCGCCCAGTGCCATACGAAGCGGTTTGGCAACGTTACCGGTATCACTGGGAAACAGCTCCGTATATTTTATTTCAAATTTATCCCAGGGGATACGATCTGCCATTTTGATCCAGCGATTGTCCGGATTCATATGCAGTCCCATTGGCTGATTAAAGTCAAGAAACGAATGTTGTGACCTGTCAATTGGTTTGTACATAGTTTTTTGCCCCTTTACTCGTGAAATTCTTCGAAAATCTGCAAGGAAAATGATTCTGCTTTGTTGAAACCCTTGCAAATATTATACCAGATTTCAGGGAAAAAGCCAGTAAAATCAAGTGTTCCAGCGTCAATCAGCAGACACTAACTAGAAAAAGAGCCAAAACCAAACATAGTCAATTAACCATTTTGATTTTAGCTCTGACTTGATATCATTACTTTCTGCACTGGCCAAACCCATCTCTTCCACTGTCAGTTCTACCTCAATATACTACTTAACACCTCGTTTGGACAATAAGGCTGCTGTCGGCATAAGCATTGTAAACGCTATTGATTGTCATGGACATAGCATCATCCCCTGTTTTGACTTTTATTTTATACCTAAATAGACTTCTGCCCCATACTCAATGCAATCCCTTTATGTTCGTTCAGGACATACTCTTTGCTGCCGACCGTTACCGTGAAAAACCTATTCTGTATGCCCGCTTCTTCCAGCTTGCTTCTGATTTCTTTCTGACTGTACTTTTGTTCCAATCCATACTCGTCGCCCCTTGACAGACCATTCCAAAAATCATCATACTCCGCCGCTTCCTTATCAAAGCTTTCTTTTCCAAAGCTGGCAAAAGTGCTCGGGCTTAATGACGAACCTATCGAAAGCACCTTATGGTTTCTGCCGTCCTTTCCCGTAAACTGATAATAAGAATAGCTGTCAAAACACACCTCGTTATCCTTTACGGACATCTGTTTGGGATTGTGTATCCCCAGTGCGGCGTTGACGTCAGCCGGATTAAAATACATCTTTTCACCCACGGGACGGCTTCCGGCGGCGTATCTGCTATTGTTTTTCTATATACGTTCTCTGCACCCTGAAAATAAGCCGTTTTCCCATCATAACCGAGCGTATAGCCGTCATATTTTTTGATTGCATCCAGTATTTCCTGTCCCGAATAAAATGGCTTTCTTTGGTTCGGATGCTGTCTTTGCCTTGCGCCCGCCAAAGTTCCCTGCCTTGTATAAAGTTTCGATTCTGTACGGTTTCCTCTGTGGTAAAGAATGCCGTCTTTCATATAAGTTTTGGAGTACTTATTGACACTGTTTCTGTCCGGCATATTCACACTCCCGGCATTTCTGCTTCCAAACATTCCTGATACCGCAGAATGTCGGTTAAACAAACTGCTGTTCATAAAAAAATTTCCATTGATCCTCATAGTTTCTCCCTCCTTGCGTCTCACAGCTTGAAACTCGTTTCCCAATTTACATCAAATCTTACAGCCTTACATCTACATGGGCATATACAGCGGTCTGCTGCTTAGCAGAGACTTCTGCGTCCGAAAGGAGTTCGGAAGCATCTGTATCTTTATTGATTTTATTATTGTCCGCATGAACGCTGTCCGGCTGTTCATTTTCTGATACATTGTCTTTCGCTTTTTCTTCTTCGGCATCAGATGCCTTAGTGTCCCTGCCTGCCGCCTGTTCATCGGCTTTCTCAGCTTCTTCTAATGCTTTATTCGCTTCACCAAGCGTTTTTGCCTGCGCTTCTGTAACCTCCATTGCTTTCTGTTCCATTTCAGCAAGTTCCGCTTTCTTTCTCTTTGTATTAGCTGTCTGCCCATTCACCGCACGGGCTTCATCGAGCTTAATCTCTATTTCCAGAACTCCCGCCCTGCCTTCAAAACCTGACGCAGCATTGCCCTGAATTTTTGCCTGTTTAATGGATGTATCTGCAGAAATCATCGCCGTCATGCCTGCCTGTGAAAGTCCGGCGCTCTTACTGCCTGTCTTTTTATTTGTCCCGCCAAGCATATCGTCCATAGAAGAACCTTTTGCCTGCTGTTTTTCTTTTCGCTGTTCGATCTGGTGCTGTCTAATCTGCATATTCAGATCATTGATCTGCTGCTGAATTTCCTGCCGCTTCTTCATCTTTTCCTCCAACGTCATTCCCTCGCTGGAAGAAAGCTCCTGCAGCCGCTTCTGCGCATTGGCAATCTGGTTTTGAATGTTCTTGCTGTATGAGTCCATTGCCTGGTTCATCCCCATCTGCGCTGTCTGTGCGTTTGTTCCGCTGATTCCGTTAATTGTCATTATTTCATCCTCCCTGAATTTGATCACTTGAAATCCGTTTCTGTTTTTCCGTTGCTGCAGTAACTGCTGCTGCAATTGCTGCCACTTGACGTAATGTCATCCTTCTGTAAAGTTTATCGTAAGAAAATTTACCGGAATCAATAGGCTTGTTGTGAACAGCCCTTCTAATGTTGCAAATCATCTTTTTATTTAATCTGAAGCATAATGCTCACCATCGCTTCGCCCTCCCGCTGTTCAAAAGATACATCTCCCATATATTTTCTTGCAACTCTGCGTATATTTTTCAATCC
>CANREH010000213.1 GCA_947629585.1 uncultured Lachnospiraceae bacterium
GGAGCAGCCTCCACTCCCAGTTTCCGCCAAGCGTTCCCGGCGTGTTCATTTTTGCGCTGTTATCCAATGCCAGGATATCCTGCATCTGGTTCATCACAAGGCAGGCAATGCTTGCATAGCCTGCGCGGATAACTGCATGAGGAAGATCTTTGACGCGCTTTACCCCGAGGTAATTATAGACAAACGCAAGCTCTTTCTTTTTCATGCCCTGGAAATACCCAAGCAGCGGCTCATTATCATGAGTCCCGCCGTAAATGACGCAGTTGCTGTCCGTCAGGTTATGCGGCAGATACTCATTGTCCGGCCCGTCAAACGCAAACTCCAGGATCTTCATTCCCGGCCAGCCTGTCTTTTTCTGAAGGGAACGGACAGGAGGAACAACCACGCCCAGATCCTCCGCAATGATATAGGTATCCGGAATTTCTTCCGAAATTGCGTCGGTCAGTTTTTTTGCCGGCCCCGGAATCCATTTCCCCTCCATTGCCGTAGGACAGTCCGCCGGGATGCTGTAATACCGGACAATCCCGATAAAATGATCAATTCTGATTACGTCATAGAAATTGGCGTTCGCCTTCATGCGGCGGCGCCAGAAGTCGAATCCGTCCGCTTCATGCTTATCCCATCGGTACAGAGGATTTCCCCAGCGCTGCCCTGTCTCGGAAAAGCAGTCCGGCGGCACGCCCGCCACATTGATCGGCTTTTTCCTTTCATCTAACTCAAACAGATCGCCATGCACCCAGACATCTGCGCTGTCCATGGAAACGTACAGCGGAATGTCTCCGATAATCCTAATGCCCTTTTCATTTGCATACCGCTTGAGTTTCCCCCACTGCTCATAAAACTTATACTGGCAGAACGAATAAAACGCAATTTCATCTTTCAGCGCTTTCTGGTATTTCTTCACTGCCTCCGGCTTCCGGAAACGGATATCCTCGTCCCATTCCGTCCAGGAAACGCTGTCGAAAGAATCCTTGACCGCCATATAAAAGCTGTAATCCATAAGCCAGTACTGATTTTCTTTTTCAAACGCCTTATACGCTTTCGTGTTCTTATGGCGGCTGTTTTTATAAGCTTTTTTCAGGACAGGGAACCGATTCTTGTAAATTGTTTCATACTCCACCCGGTCCGGCCCGCTTCCCCAGTCAGCCTCTTTTACATCCTCTTCCGACAACAGCCCTTCCTCGATCAGGATATCCAGATCAATAAAATACGGATTTCCCGCAAAGGCGGAAAAAGACTGATACGGGCTATCCCCGTAGCTTGTCGGCCCGATCGGAAGCACCTGCCAGTAATTCTGCCCGGCCTCTGCCAGGCTGTCCACAAATTCATACGCCGCCTTCCCAAAAGTCCCAATCCCGTAATTGGAAGGCAGGCTGCTCACCGGGAGCAGGATGCCCGCCCCCCGTTCCCACGTCTTCTTTTTTTTCATACCTGCATCTTGCCAAAGGCTAATCGCCCCGGCTCCTCCTTTCTTGTCTTGTGACGGATTTCCCTTTGGGAAATCCGTTGCCTTATTTATTGCTGCTCCCTGCGGAATGATACCGGCGTCGGCATCACTTCTTTCCTCTCCGGCAGAAGCTTTCCATGCCCGTAAATATGGAAATCCAGATTTTTTTCCATATAACGAAGGCGGAAAAAACTGTATGTCCATCCAACCAATGCGCCAATCAATGTCCCAATCCCATAAAACTGTATCGTAAGGCCGCGCGCCCACAAACTTACTAAGAATGTCACCAGCCAGAACAAGAACGCGGCAATGAACGCGCCGACGTGATCGGAAAAATAATACAGATAGACAATGTTGCAGTACATGATAAAAATCGCCAGATACCCGACGGCAAGCACCGGATAAATCTGGATAATCTCGCCGGAAAACCCGATAATCGGGAAAAATATTTCTACAACAAGGAAAATAAAACAGCTTAAGATCGCCTGGATTTCCACAATATACGCAATCTGGTTCCCTAAAAGACGGAACATATCCTCCTTTGCCTTGCGGATCTCCTTTAACGTGGAACGCAGCACCGCCTCGGAATAAATCTGGTATCTGTCATGGAAATCTGTTTCCACAATGACGATAAAGATAACCATCGTGGAAATATTGGTCATCATGGCAAGGTAAGACGCCATGTCATACGGCGGGGCCGAGAGGAATGTATCCTTCACGACGACCGCCATTCTTGTCGTCCAGGAAACAAAGTTATGGACATAAAGCCCGAACACATAAAAGAAACTGGATAAAAACAGCAGCTTATATCTCCATACATACTGCAGGCACTCTTTATAATTTTTACTGAAGATACGGAAATAACGGCGCACATACGTAAACTGCCCTACTGCAATGACAAAAAATCCAACGGCAAGCCCGGTCAGGATCGCGTCAATCAATGCGTCCCCTGAGCTTACCAGAAAAAAAGCAGCAAGCACGCCTAAAAGCAGCCCAAGGAAAAAATACAGGGTGATAATTTTATAATCCTTTGTCGCCGATAAATATGTCATAGTGAAAAACACCACAATCAATGCCATATAAAGGCAGTACCCGGTAAACAAAAACCGGATG
>CANREH010000214.1 GCA_947629585.1 uncultured Lachnospiraceae bacterium
CCCCCGCTGTCCATGCTCATATTTCTCCGCATATTCATCATCCGGATGCACCTGGACAGAAAGATCCTTCCCTGCGTCAATTAATTTTACCAGAATCGGAAGCTCCGCCGCCCCTGCCGGATGCGTGCCGAGATACCCCGGATGCCGCTTTAAAACACAGGCCAGCGCCTGCCCCTTATGCTCCCCGGTTGCGACAATGCTGTACCCGTCCGGGTGCGTGGAGCATTCCCACGTCTCCGCCAGCGGCTCCATGTCAATCCCCTTGGAAAAATCATCATTCAAACGGTTCCCGCCCCAGAGGTAATCCTTCCCTGCCGGACGCAAAAGAAACGGCTCGTTCAACTGCTTCCCCTCTTTCCGCCTCACGCAAGTGTAAATTTCTGCTTGTCATGCACGCTGATCTCCCCGCCAAGCTGGACCTCGATTAATTTCAGCCCGCTCTCAGCAACAATCGTATGGCGGCATCCCGCCTGCATGGTGATGACATCCCCTGCATGGACATCCTGCTCCATCCCGTCCACAATGGTACGGCCTGTCCCTTCCATGACCACCCAGACCTCGTCCCGCTTTTTATGGCTGTGGTAATTCATTTTCTGCCCCGGCTTCAAGTCCACCTTGATCGCCATGCTCTTTTCTTCCACGTCCAGGACCTGGTAAGTCCCCCAGGACTTCTCCGCATACATCACCCGCGGATCCATCCTGTCCACATAAGGCTTGATAAAGCTGGACTGCTCCTTGTCGGAAACCAGGATTCCGTCATGGCTTGCGGAGATCACAACATCCTGAAGCCCCAGCGCCAGCACAGGGACGCCTAACTCATTGATCACATGGACATTCCGGCAGCCGTCCCCCATCACGGCCTTGCCGATGACAGGCTCCTCCATTGCCTCGGTAAGCGTATTCCAAGTGCCGAGATCCTTCCACTTTCCCGTAAAGCGCATCACCTGGATATCCGGCTCCTTCTCCACAACCGCATAGTCAAAAGAAATCTTTGGCAAAATATCATACTTTGAGAACAGATCCTCATAATCTGTAAAATCAATCTGCTCATGCGCTTTCCTCAATACATACCCCAGTTTATAGGCGAAAATGCCGCCGTTCCATAAGGCGCCCTGCCCTATGTAGCTTTTGGCTGTCTCTGCATCCGGTTTTTCCTTAAACATGGCCACCCTGCTAAGATCATCATATGTCTTTGGTATAATATAACCATATTTTTCACTTGGATAGGTCGGCTCAATTCCCATCAATACAAGATTTGCCTGCCCTGTTTCTGCCTGCCTGCCAAGCTCCCCCAGCTTTTCAAAATATGCATCATCCACATAAGGATCTACCGGGCAGACAACAGCCGCCTCCTCCGGATCTGCCCCTAAAACATCCACAAGGTACGCTGTCGCCAATGCAATCGCCGGGAAGGTATCACGGCGGCACGGCTCGACGGAAATCCCGACGTCCTCCCCCAACTGGTTGAGAATAGAAGAAACCTGGGCTTTGGAAGTGGCTACCGTCACAGCAGCATCCTTATCTACTTTTTTAATCTGGCGGTAAACCCGCTGCAGCATAGACTCATACCTGCCGTCACCTGTTTTAAAAATCTTGATAAACTGTTTTGAGCGGATATCGTTCGATAAAGGCCACAAGCGCTTTCCCGAACCGCCGGATAATAAAATGATGTTCATGAGCTACTTATCCTTTCTAAAAAACAAAAAACTTTGTATACATCAATATTTGATCATATATCTTAATTGTTTATTCTTCAATTTTCGATAGAACATTTTTACTAACTTAATACATCTTTTGTATCATTTTCTTTATATTATTTTACTTTTTTCCATTGACTAAAAATAATATATTTCTACATCCCTTTATAAACTCTTCCTATTTTTTAGATTTAATTTTAATTGAATTAAATATTTATATGCATGAAAATCCACTCCTTGACATTTACTTTCATGTTCTATAAAATAACTCATATTATGCATCCCCACGTCATGAACTCCTCCGCCACGCTTACTCTTTTTTTCATTATACTCTTTGTATGACTTTAAAAGGTAATGATTTATTTGCAGTGGAATATCACTTTTTTTAATCGGATTTTCCCCAAAAAGACATATTTTGCGAAAACAATTAACTGGCGGTAATAATAAATTTCCATACTTCGACCATCTATTATGTACATTATTTATATTAATTCTTTCTTTATCAGCAAACGAAAATAATGTATTATAAAAACATTTTCCAATATCAGTATATTTTTTCATACTAACAAAAAAATCTTCTGTCACCAAACCAGTTGTTTCTCTATAAATTTTTCCAGATGTTCCAAAACAGCGCCAGTATGCTATTACTATTGGATATCGTTCAAATTTTTTTAAAAAATCATATAAATTTACAAGATTCAAATTCTTATAGTCAACTAAAAGATATTGGTATATTTAATTTAGGAAATAATACCTATGAAAACATAAAAAATGAGAATGCTACAGTATACCTTATAGATAGTAAAT